>NZ_JBUZJI010000012.1:60485-109349 GCF_055282735.1 Nocardioides sp. B129/18
CCCGCTGCCTATACCCCCACCACCACCTGATCGGTGAGGACCGCCACCCGCCGTCGGAGTCGTCCACAAATTCCTCGGCTCCGGAGGCATGGTCCGGCGTCGGGCGGGGAAGTGTGACCTCGATGCCGGAGCGGGCCGACCGCACCGGTTCGACGGAGGTCACCGACCGCCGTCATGTGCGTTCCGCCTGCTCGGGACTGACTCGGGCACCAGACATACCACTTAGGGAGAACCCCATGGCTAACGTGAACGTGACTTACCAGGAGATGGAGTCGCAGGCCACCAAGCTCACCAACGCGCAGCAGGAGATCGACACCTACCTGCGCAACCTCAAGAGCCAGGTCGACGGCCTGGTCTCCGGCGGCTTCGTCACCGACGCCGCCTCCGGTGCCTTCCAGGCCTCCTACGAGGAGTTCACCCAGGGCGCCTCAAAGACCATCGAGGGTCTGCAGGGCATGGCCGGCTACCTCAACAAGGCCGCCTCCACCTTCCGCGACGTCGACTCGCAGCTGTCCTCGGCCCTCAAGGGCTGACGCTCTTCGGCGACCACACGAGGCCGGTGTCCCCGCTCGGGGGCACCGGCCTCGTGCTGTCTGCGGGCACCCGTCCCGACCGACGACAGCGGCCCCGTCCACCACGCAGGGGGACGGGGCCGATCGTCGTCGCGCGTCGTGGCCGCGGCCTCACTCGACGAGCGTGGCCACCTGCACCAGCTCGCCGTCGCCCGCGTGCAGCCAGCCGCTGCCCGGACGCACCGGGTTGCCGATGATGCTGCGCGGCAGGCGGACGCCGACGAGGTCGCCGTCGGAGAGGCCCTGCGGCGAGAGCAGCACGCCGGCGCGGGTCTTGCGCAGCTCGACCTGCCAGCCGGAGATGCCGGAGGTGACGCTGTCGCTGTGACCGCCGGCGAGCAGGAAGATCTCCTCACGGCGGCCGCGGACGACGTCGAGCAGGAGGTCCGAGCCACCGCAGTCGCGCAGGCCCTCGGCGTCGTCGAGCACCATCAGCACCCGCCCCGTGGCGCCCTCGAGCATCTCCTCGTAGGCGCTGACCGGGGTGCCGGCGTCGGTGACGACGCCGAGGACGCCGGGCTGACCGGCGAGGTCGCGCAGCGGGCTGGGCCGCGGAGCGACGACGAGCACCTGGCCGCCGGTGGCGATGAAGCCGCGGGCGGCGCCGAGCAGCACCGAGGAGCGGCCGGAGCGCCCCGGACCGGCCACCAGGAAGCTGGCGCCGCGGGCGGCGTCGACCTCGAAGGTGTGCAGGTCGTCGCCACCGACGCCCACGAGGATCCGCGGGCCGACCACCTCGAGGGGCGGCAGCGACAGCGCGAGCTCGAGGGTCGCCCGCGCGGGCAGGACGTCGACGCGGAACGGGCGACGGCCCTCCGCGGCCGGCACGAGATCGCGGCCGAGGTCGCGCAGCGCGGCCGCCTGGGCCGGGCCGGAGTCGTCGGCGGAGAGCAGCATGACCTGCACCTCCTCGCCACCGGCGGTGAAGGCACGGCCCGCCGGGATGCGCTCGGGCACGGCGCGCGGCGAGAGGCCCACCATCGTGTAGTCGCCGCGGTCGGCCAGGCGCATCGCGAGCTTGTTCTCCGTCATCGAGGAGACGCGCGAGTTGCTGGCCAGGGTGCGGTCGCCGGCGATGACGGCGTGGACGCCGAGGCTGGCGCCCTCGCGCAGGATGCGGGTGACGCCGTCGAAGATGGAGTCGACCTCGCCGATCGTGGTGGCGAAGCCCTCCCAGCGGTCCAGCAGCAGCACGAGGTGCGGCAGCGGGTCGCTGGAGGCCGCGCGCTGCTCGGTGACGTCGGCGAAGCCGCCGGCGGACAGGATGCGCTGACGCTCGTCCATCGCGGCGGTGAGCCGGGCGATCAGGCGGGCCGCCCGCTCGGGCTCGGTGCGGGAGACGACCGCGCCGCAGTGCGGCAGGTCGGCCACCGGGTTGAGGGCGCCGTTGCCGCAGTCGAGGCCGTAGAGGTGGACGTCGGCCGGGTCGGCCAGTCGGGCCACCGACGCGGCGATCGCGCGCAGCGCCTGCGAGCGGCCGGCCTTGGCCGAGCCGATGAGCAGCAGGTGACCGTCCTGGGCGAGGTCGAGCACGGCGGCGCGCTGACGCTGCTGGCCCGGCAGGTCGATGCGGCCGAACGGGAAGGCCGGCACGTGGCCCGGGCCGAGCGTCGGGACGCCGGCCTGCTCCCAGACCTCCTCGCACAGCAGCTGCTCGGGCAGGGGCGGCAGCCACGGGCGGCGCTGCTCGGGCAGGCCCTCGGCCTGCGCGGCCGCGCCGATCGCGCGGACGACGGCGGCGAGGTCGGTGTCGGCGACCTCGTTGTTCGTGGTCGGGCCGCTGGGCCGCGGGGCGGCGTAGCCGGCGTTGCCCCACGTCATGCGGGCCAGGAACGGCGGCGGGATCTCGGCCACCGCGGCACCGGGACGACGTCCGCCGACGCGGCCGGCCTGGAAGCCCTGCAGCGAGGAGGCGCCGGTGCGGGCGAAGGCCCGGCCCGGCGCGCTCTTCGGGATGCGCGCGGAGTCGGCGGAGTTGATGACGTCGGTGGAGTCGCTGACGTCGTTGACGCGCAGCGCGATGCGCAGGTTGGTGTTCGCGCGGATGTCGGCCGACACCACGCCGCCGGGGCGCTGGGTGGCCAGCACCAGGTGGATGCCCAGCGATCGTCCGAGCTGGGCGATGCTCACCAGGCCGGTGACGAAGTCCGGGAGGTCCTTGGACAGCTGGGCGAACTCGTCGATGACGATGAGCAGGCGCGGCAGCGGCGGCCGGTGGGGCTCGCGGGCGCAGAGGTCCTGGTAGTCCTCGATGTCCTTGACCGATGCCTCGGCCAGGAAGTGCTCGCGGTGCTTGAGCTCGGCCTGCAGCGAGGCGAGCGCGCGCTCCACGAGGTGGGGGTCGAGGTCGTTGACCTTGCCGACGGTGTGCGGGAGCTTCACGCACTCCTTGAACGCGGAGTCGCCCTTGTAGTCGACGAGCACGAAGTTGAGCTCGTCGGGGCGGTTCGCGATCGCGAGGCTGGCGATCATCGTCTGCAGCAGCTCGGTCTTGCCCGAGCCGGTGGTGCCGGCGACGAGGCCGTGCGGGCCGTCGAGGCGCAGGTCGAGGGAGAACGGGCCGTCGACGCCGACGCCGAGCACCATCGTCGTCGAGCGCGGCTCGAGCACCCAGCGCGAGCGGATGGCGTCGGCGGTGGGGTCCTCGAGCGCGAGCACCTCGAGCAGGCGCGCGGAGTCGGGCAGGGTGTCGCCGCCGGCCTCGGCGCCGACGTCCTTCAGCGGCGCGAGGGCGCGGGCGACCCGCTCGGTGTAGCGCTGGCCGACGGCGTCGACGAGCACCTTGCGCAGCGTGGTCTCCCCGGCGCGCGAGAGCACGGCGTAGGAGGGGTGGGCGAGGTCGAGCAGGAGGGTGGCGTTGCAGCGCTCGGGCAGCGAGCGCTCCTCCTCGTCGGTGCACACGGCGTAGACGCCGACCTCGGGGCCCTGCTCGAGGATCCGGGCCAGGCCCGGGAGGCCGCGCATGCGGCGGTAGCCGTGCAGGACGACGACGTGGGTCGGGAACGACTCCGCGCTCAGGTTGTGGTGCTCCTTGGCGGAGTCCTGGCGCTGCTTGACCATCTCGCTGAGGCCGGCGACGAGCGCGGTGGTGGTGGCGTCGTCGTTGCCGATCATCGCGGCGGGGCCGTCGGGGTCCTCGGGACGCAGGTGCGGGAGCCAGCGGGTCCAGGACCAGGTGGCGCCGGCCTGGGTGGAGAGGAAGGAGACCGAGAGGTCGCGGGGCGCGTGGTAGGCGCTCAGCTGCACCATCACCCAGCGCAGCACGCCCTCGACGCGCTCGGGAGCGCCGGCCAGGCCGAGCACGCCGACCTGGGCGAGGTGGACGCCGACCGGGACGTCGCGCAGCCGGTGGTCGGCGCCGTCGTCGGCGCCGCTGACCTCGACGGTGGAGGGGATCTCCGAGGTGCCCAGCCGCAGCACGAGGGAGTCGGGGTCGTGCTTGCGACGCTCCCAGAGCCGGCGGCCCGGGAGCGTGGCGGTGAGGAGCGTGGCGGCGGCGTCGGGCATCTCCTCGCGCAGCCGGCGCTGCTCGGAGTCGATGGCGCGGTCGAGGTCGATCTGGGCCTGGGCGAGCTTGGCCTCGTACTCGGCCACCGCCTCCTTGTGGTCCTTCGCGGCCCCGCGACGCTCGGAGAACTGGTTGGCCGCCATCATCAGCGGGCTCATCAGCGCGAACATCAGGTAGAACGGCGACTTCATGACGACGGCCATGACGATGCCGAAGAACAGCGGCGCGACCATCGCGATCACGGGGAAGCGACGGTTGCGGTGCTCGGCGGGCGCCTTCGGCACCTCGATGCGCGGGGTCAGATGCAGTGGACGGATCCGCGGCGGCCGCAGGAACGTCGACCAGCCGGCCTCGGCGTCCTCGACCGCGGCGTCGGCGACGACGGCCTGACGCAGCTCGAGCAGGGAGTCGCCCAGGTGCAGCACCGCGCCGGGCTCCCACGCGACCGCGGTCTCCTGCGGCACGGCCTCGCCGTCGAGCAGCGAGCCGTTGGCCGAGCCGAGGTCCTGGACGCTCACGCCGTCGGTGCCGACCTCGACGCAGCAGTGGCGCCGCGACATCGACTGGTCGCCCCACGACGGCATGCCGCTGCGGCCGAGCTCGTGACGTCCCAGCGGCAGGGAGAACACGCCGCCGGCGGCGGGGCCGCCGACCACGTGGAGCTGCCAGCCGCTGGTGGGCAGCTCGACGTCGGGGTCGGCGCCGTCGAGGCGGATGACCGCGCCGTTGCGCAGCCCCGCCTCCGCGACGCGGGTCTCCGCGCCGAGGGGGCCGGCCGGGCTGCCGACGGTGACGAGCGCGCCGACCTCGGCCCGCACCGCCTCCTGCAGCCGCTCCAGCGGCAGGTCGTCGTCACAGTCGACGAGGACGTCGGTCTCCCCGGCTGGGGCCTGGACGGTCAGGGTGATGCGCAACGTCAGCCTCCTGCGGAAGCGATGGTGAAGGTCGGGGACTCGAGATCGGTGAAGTTGCCCAGCCGCACGTCGACCCGGCAGTCCGAGGCGGTGCGCTGGATGCCGACGCGACGTCCGTCGTCGATGACGAGGGCTCCGTTGCAGCCGTCGGAGAGCCGGACGCCCTCGTAGCCGCCGGCCACCTGGTCGAGCATGGTGGTGGCGTCGCCGACCGCCCGACTGTCGAAGAGCGGGTGCTCGGCGTCGGCGGACTTCGCGCCCAGCCAGACCGGCAGCAGGGTGACGCCCAGCGTGGTCTGCCCGACCCGCGGCTGGGTGGGGCTGATCTGGACGTCGACGTCCTGGAGGCGCTGCACGGCGTAGGCGGTGGAGCGCGGCTGCGCGCTCAGCGCCGCCTGCGTGCTCTCCGCGATCGATCCGAGCCAGCCGTCCAGCGCGTCCTTGGTGGCGTCGATCTTCAGCGGGATGTCGGCCTTGACCTCGACGTCGCTGCGCGCGTCGATGTCGGGCGTCTGGAGGGAGTAGGCGCACGGGACCGCGATGCCCGTGGTGCTGGGGATGTTCGGGGTGACCTGGGCGTCCTGCCAGGCCGGGAGCGGGCAGTCCTGCCCCGTGCCGGTCGGCGGGATGACCTGCAGGAAGGGGCCCTTGAGCGGTGCGGACTCCGCGGAGTAGCGGATCGTCAGCGCCACCGAGCCCTTCGAGGCGTCGTAGGTGGCGTCGTAGTCGACGGTGAGCCCGGTGGGCAGCGCGTCGCCGGGAAGCGAGGCGTCGACCGAGCCGGAGCCCTGGCCACCGGCCTTCTCGTCGCCGCCGCCTCCGCCGAGCAGGCTGGTGACGCCCCAGGCGCCGAGGCCCAGGACGATCGCGGCGCCGGCGGCGACCACGGGGACGAACCACTTGGGACGGGTGCGCTCGGGAGCCGAGACGACCTGCGGCTCGAGCACCGGCTTCGGCGCGGACTCCACGACGCGACCGAGCATCGTCTCCTCGCCGCCGCCGAGCCCGGTGACCGGCGCGAGCGCCTGGACCTCGCCGGCCCGGGCGACCGGCTCGGCGACCTCGCCGGAGCGCGGGACGAAGGTGGCGCCGACGTCGACTCCGGCGGGGGTCTCCTGGACGCGGATCGGCCCCGCGGGGCTCTCAGGCGCGGCCTGGATCCACGACGCGGGATCGCTCTGCACGGGCAGGGCAGGCACGTCGAGCACGGAGTCGGGCAGCGCCCGCAGGAGCTCGGCGGTGCGCTCGGCCGGCAGCCGGCTCCCGGGCTCCTTGGCCAGCATCGTGGAGAGCGCGCGCCACAGCTCGTCGGGCACGGCGAGCACGGGCGGCGCCATGGTGACGTGCCGGTGGCCGACGGTGTGCGCGGTGCCGGGACCCGCGAACGGGGTGCGGCCGGCGAGGAGCTCGTAGAGCAGGACGCCGGCGGCGTACACGTCGGAGGCCGCGCTGAACGAGCCGTGGACGAACAGCTCCGGCGGCATGTAGCCCGGGGTGCCGAGCAGGCCGGTGGCCATGACCGTGGACTCCTGGGCCAGCCGGGCGATGGAGAAGTCGGAGAGCCGGACGTCGGCGGGGTCGGCGCCGCCGGCCCGCGCCATCAGCACGTTGTCGGGCTTGACGTCGCGGTGGAGCACCCCGGCGGCGTGGGCGGCCGCCAGCGCGTCGAGGATCGAGCAGACGATGCCGACCGCGATCCGCGGCGTCATGGTGCCCTGCTCGCGCAGGTGCCAGCGCAGGTCGTGGCCCTCGACGAGGTCCATGACGATGGCGAGGTCCTCGCCCTCCACCACGAGGTCGCGCACCCGCACGATGTGCGGGTGGCGCAGCGTCACCAGGATCGAGCGCTCCTGCACGAAGCGAGCGACGATCGAGGGGTCCTGCGTCAGCTCCGAGCGCAGCAGCTTCGCTGCCACCACGGAGCCGTCGGTGCGGTCCTCAGCACGCCAGACCTCGCCCATCGCACCGGAGCCGATGCGCTGGACGAGCTCGTAGCGACTGCCGAGTGCTCGACGGTTCTCCACGTTCAGGGATCAGCCCTCCTGGGCGGGGATCGCGAACCAGTGCAGGGCCGCGGTGGTGCTGAGCGCCGGGCGCACGCCCGGGTCCTGCGAGGTCGAGACCAGCGGGACGACGTCCTTCTGGGCGAGGGCGTCGGTGGAGCCGAAGTCCAGCTGCGGGCCGGCGAGGCCGTCGGCCGCCTCGACCTGGAGGCCCTGGAGCGTCGAGGCGACGTCGGAGGCGGTGACCGAGCCGGCCTCCGCCGCCGCGGTGGCGAAGGCGATGACGGCGTCGTGGCTGGCGAGGTCGGCCCCGGACGAGGCGTCGGCGAAGGAGCCCGAGCCGAAGAGGTCCTTGGCGTCGGGGTTGTCGGCCAGCAGTCGCAGCGCCGCGAAGAACGCGGCCGCCGACTCCGCCGGGCGGCCCTGGCCGAGCGTGGTGGCGTCCGTGGCGTCGATGCCCACCGTGGTGAGCTCGTCGGCCGTGGTGCCGCCCGCCTCGTCGAGGGTCTTGGCGAAGGTCGGGCTGAGGGCGTCGGGGGTCAGGACGATCGGCAGGTCGGGCACCCGGCCCTGCAGGGCGGCGACGATCTTGCCCTGGGTGTCGGGAGCCGCGGCGACGACGACGCTGTCGGCGCGCTTGGCCTTGACCGCCCGCTGCACCGCCGCGACGACCCGCGTCGGCGAGGACGCGGTGTCGCCGGCGTCGATGCCCTCGAGGGCGTCGACCGGCGAGGCGACGCCGTCGGCGCTGACGACAAACGGCTTGGTGAGGCTCTGGTCGGCCAGGGCCTGCTTCGTGGCCGCGGCGATGCCGGCGTCGTCGGGGCCGGAGAGCCAGACGCCCTTCGGCAGCTGCGCGGTCTCGCGCAGGTAGGGGGCGATGACGGGGACGCCGGCCTTCGACGCGGCGTCGAGGGCGTCGTCGAGGTGGTCGCCGGTGGAGGCGACGACGATGCCGCTGACGCCCTGGCCGACCATCTCCTCGACGGCCGCCGAGGCGCCCTCTGCGGTGCCGCGGTCGTCCTGGACGTCGAGGGTGATCTTCGACCCGCCCAGGCGCAGGCGCTCGACGGCGACCTGCGCCCCGGCCGCCGAGGCCAGGACGGCGTCGCCCTGGCCCGGCGCGGAGTCGACGGTGACCAGGAGGCCGAGCGTCATGGGGTCCTCGACCTTGAGGTCGCTCAGCGCGACCGCGGCCGGACGCGGACCCTTCGGCGTCTGGTCGTCGTCACCCGAGCAGGCCGCCAGGCCCAGCACCGGGGTGCTGGCCAGCGCCAGCACCGCGACCCGGCCCAGCCGGGTGTGCGTGAGGCGCGGCATCAGCCACCCACCTGCACCGAGAAGACGGTCGTGTGGGTGCTGCCCGCGGGCAGGTCGATGCCGAAGACCGGGAAGTCGGCCTGCAGCTGCAGCGCCAGCGCGGTCTGCGCCTGCTGCAGCAGGAGGTCGTCGAGGCCCTGGCCGCGCACCCGGCTGAAGTCGGCCGCGGTGTCGGTGGCGCTCTCGATGCGGTCGTTGCTGACGCCGGTGCTGGTGGCGCTGGTGAACAGCGAGCCGAGGAGGCCCGAGCCGTTGTTCTTGCGCTCGCCGAGATCGAGGAGGACCTTGCGAAGGTCGGCCAGCAGGCGCTTCTCCGAGGCGGCGACGTTGCGGTTGGACGCCGCGACCGTGGCGTCGATGCTGCGCACCGTGGCGGTGACGCCGGAGGTCAGCTCCGCGCCCGAGCGCCGGGTGGTGGCGGCCAGCCGCTCCCGCTGCTCGGTGACGGTGTCGCGCCCCTCCTTGAGCACCTGGTCGCCCGAGTCGTCGAGCTGGCTGCTGAGCTGGCCGATCAGGCTGCTGGCCTGGTTGCCGGCCTGGTTGCCTGCCTGCGAGACCTGCTGGGCCGAGACGCCGGCCTGCTGCGCGGCGGCGCTCATGACGCCGGTGGCGCCGTCGAAGGCCTGGCGGATGGACTCCGCGGTGAGGCTGGCCTGGTTCTCCTTGACCGCCTCGATCGCCTTCTGCAGCTCCGGCAGCGGCGCGAGGGTGCCGTCGGGCAGCTTCCCGCAGGGCGTCTCCGGGAGCTTGTCGGCGCCCAGGGTCAGCTTGGCGACGGTGCAGTAGACCCCGATCAGCTTGTTGCTCAGGGCGGGGCTGCTGCCGGAGTCGCCGGTGATGTCGTCGATCTGGCTGATGGCGCTGGTGACGTAGCCGTTGACCGCGTTGATCTTCGTCACGACGTCCCCGATGCCCGAGGCGATGGCGTCGAGCTCGCCGGCGGCGGAGTCGACCTGGCTGAACTTCCCGGCGAGGGAGTCGGGGTCGTAGGCGTTCGCGGCGGGCAGCGGGTCGGCGCACTTCACGCCGAGGAGGTCGACCGACACCCGGTCGGACTGGTCGCCCGGCAGGTTGTCGCAGACGTAGGTGCGCACCGTGCCGAGGCGGGCGATCGAGCTGCCCCGCCCGGTGGAGTCGCGGAGCGTCGTGCGGACCGGCGCGAGCTGGTCGTTGAGCTTGTCGAGCTGCACGGCGAGGGTGTCGCCCCCGGTGGGCGCGAGCAGGTCCCGGGCCTGGACGAGGGTGGCGCGCACGCCGCTGAGGTCGCCGGTGATGCCGCCGGTGCCGCCGCTGGAGAGCGGGTAGACGAGCTTGTAGAGGTCGTTCACGGCCTTCTGGACCGCGTCGTTGGTCGAGATGACCTTGCCGACCAGGGCGGGGTCGAACTTCGCCGCGAAGGAGTCGCGGAACTGGACGACCGCGGCGACCTGCGTGGTGAGCGACGTGCCGACCTGCTGGATCATGCAGGCGGCGGCGTCGGCCGGGGTGCAGGTGCCGTCGGGCTCGATGGTGCCGACCGTCGTGGCGAGGCCGGCCTGGATGAGCTCCTGGCACCTCCCGGTGGACGTCGACAGGGCCTTGAGCTGGCCGGAGACCGCGGCGATCTGGGCCATGATCGTGGGCTTGCGGCCCTCGGGCAGGGCCGGGATGTCACAGCCGTCGGTGGTGTCCCTGATGACCGGCGCCTGGGTCTTCGGGTCGCCGAGCAGCGAGGTGACCTGGGTGACGCTGCGGCCCAGCGCCTTGAGCGCGGAGTCGTTGGCCTTGTCGAGGCGGGTGCTGATGTCGGAGCTCAGGCCGTTGAGGTCGGCGCTCAGGCTCGTCATCGAGGAGCTGACCTCCGAGCTGCTGCTCTGGAGGTCGGCGATGGTGCGCGCGCCGAGGGTGGCGGCGGTGCCGCCGAGCTCGGTCTGGATGCGGTTGAGCACCGAGCTGGCCTCGGTGAGCACGGTGGTGACGCTGGTGATCAGCGAGATCGTGCGGCGCTCCAGGCTGACGTTGCTGTCGGACTGGTCGGTGAAGGCCGCCTCGAGGAGGCCCTTCAGCGAGGCGTCGGTGACCAGGCCGGGCTGGACGCTGAGGTCGAACCGCGGCGGCTTGAAGTCCTTGGTGTCCTGGACCAGGCGCAGCGTCGCGCTTGCGCCCAGGCGCGGCGGGGCGAGCATCGTCGCCCACTGCACCTGGCCGGCGTCGTCGTCGCCGCGGCCGAGGACGCCGTTGGTGACGTCCTGCGGGCGCTGGTCGTCGTTGACGACGACCTGGCCGTAGGACTTCTTGCCGAGGTCGGCCGAGGCGACGACCGTGAGCGGCGTGCCGACCAGCGCCCAGCGCTTGCGGCTCACGCCGGCGACGTCGTAGGCGACCTGGCGGGCCTGGACGGTGGTGTTCTGGACGGTGAGGTCGATGACGACCCGGCCCGACTCGCCCTTGATCTGGTTCAGATCGGTGCCGGTGCGGTCGCCCAGGCGCCAGGCGGTCTGGACGCGGACGGGCAGGCGCGGGGCCAGCGTGGCGGCGTCGAGGTCCTGCACGTCCTCCTTGACGTCGTCGTCGCCGGAGGCGCGGACGGCGCGGCTGGTGATGCTCGCGACGCGACCGTCCTCGCCGACCTTCACGTCGACCGACTGCAGCACGCGCTGCGGCGCGGCCTCGGCCGATCCGGCCGTGCCGGCCACCACGATCGCGGTGGTCGAGCCGGCCAGCACCATCGCCATGACGGCGGTCGCCGGCTTCACGACCCGGCGGCGGCGTGCCGCCCGGGTCCCCCATGTCTTCGTCATCTGAACTCTCGCCTCGTAGCCGGGTCAGCCCGGGATTCCATGACCTGCTGCCACGACGTCGACGAAGCGATCGATGTGCTCGCCGAGTCGGGCACGTCGCACCTACCCATCCCGGACCGGATCTACTCGTCCTGAGACGGATGAATGCGCCCGGTTCAACGCGGACCTCCGCCGGAGGTGACGCCGGCGCCTCCGCCTCGGCGTGTCGCGGGCGTGTCGCGGGCGTGTCGCCGTGGTGCGGATCCACAGGTGTGAGCCGCGTCGAGACGGGGAAGCAGGACTGGGACCGCCGCGCGCGTCCGGTCTCCGGGCGCGCGTCCTCGGGGCGGTCCCGGAGAGGGAGGTCCCCATGGCGGGCGACACGCTGCAGTACGCGCGGGAGGACCTGCTCGGCATGAGCCGCACGCTGGCGACCCTCGCCGACCAGCTCGTCCACGATCCCGGTCTCGACCGCGTCGACCGGCGCGACGTCGCCGTCGACTCCCTCGTGCACGTGCTGCAGGATCTCGCCGGCGTCTGGGAGGGCGATCGCGAGGCCCTGGCCCGCGGCCTGCAGGACCTCGCGCAGTGGGTGGCCCGCGCGGCCGCCGAGCTCGACCGCGCCGACACCGAGCTCGCCGCGCGCATCCACGCCGTCATGGGCGGCGCCCCGACCTCGTCGGGAGCGGTCGCATGAGCCGCGTCGGCGACTGGCACCTCCTCGGCCGCGAGGCCGACCCGGTGCCCGCCACCGCCGACGCCGTCGAGCGGGTGGCCGCCGACCACGACGACCGGGCCCGGCGCCTGCGCGAGGTGCAGGTGGCCCTCGACCGGCTCAGCGCCCTCGAGGGCTGGCACGGCCGCAGCGCGGAGACCTTCGCCGTGCGCGCCGCGGAGCACCTGGGCGCCCTGGCCCGCGCCGCGGAGGACCATGAGCGCGCGAGCGGGGCGCTGCGCCGCTTCGCCGACGACGTCGCCCACGCCCGCGGACGCACCGGGTCCGCGCTCCAGACCGCGGAGGGCGCCGAGCGCCAGCGGCTGGCCCACCAGCCCGACCCCCTCGCCACCCCCGAGCAGGCCGACGTCGACAGCGCCCGGCTGGCCGCCGCCGAGGACGAGCTGGCCGCCGCGCGCCGCCGCCTCGAGGCCACGATGCGCGACCTCGA
This sequence comes from Nocardioides sp. B129/18, assembly GCF_055282735.1. Classification (NCBI taxonomy): domain Bacteria; kingdom Bacillati; phylum Actinomycetota; class Actinomycetes; order Propionibacteriales; family Nocardioidaceae; genus Nocardioides; species Nocardioides sp. B129/18. Next base: position 72,728 of record NZ_JBUZJI010000012.1, read on the forward strand.
CGACGCCGCCGACCGCTGCCGCCGCGAGCTGCAGCCCCGCGCCGACGGCGCCGACGGCGTCTCCGACGTCACCCTCCTCCTGCCCGGCGGCCTCGCCGCCACCCTGACCCGCTCGATCGAGGGGCTCGGCACCGTCGGCCAGGCGCTGGCCGTGGCTACCCGCTCGCTGCGCCTGCTGGCCGCGGCCGCCTCCGACGGCCAGGGCGAGGTGCGCACCGTCGCGCTCGGCCTGGCCCGCCCCGACGTCGGCGCGACGCTGCGTCCCGGCGAGGTCCGCCAGGCCGGCCTGACGCCCACGGGCGACGTCGGCTGGACGATCGCGGGGATGCTGCTCCTCGGCTTCGCGCTGACGATGCTCCCGCCCGACCGCACCGACGTCCGCGTGCGCGCGGCGCTGACCACCGCCCGGGGTCGTCAGCTCGCCGAGGCCGACCGCGACGAGCCCCGCGACGAGGCCCACGACCTCCACTTCCCGGCCGGACGCCACCCGCTGCTGGAGGCCCCTGGCGCGGGCGGCGGGCCCGGCGACCTCGGCGATCTCAGCGACCTCGGGCTGCACCTCACCGGCCTCGACCACGCCGTCGTCGCCGCCGGCCGCTCCCCGGCGTCGGCCTGGCGGTCCGTGGCGGTCGCGTGAGGGGCTCCGCACCGGCCGCGACGACCACCACCGGCGTGCTGCGTCTGCCGGGCCTGGCCCGCTGGCTCCCCCTGGACCTCGACGCCGAGCCGGAGGCCTATCGCGAGCGGCTGCTCGGAACCCGGTCCGGCTCCGCGGAGCAGGCCGACGCCATCCTGCGCGTCGCGACCCTCCTGGGCGCGGATCGCGGCCGGCCCGGCGTCGACCTCGTGGCCGCCTGGCTCCTGCTCGACGAGCCCGGCGCGCTGCGCTGGAGCGCCCACGCGACGCTGCGGGGCGTGCGACTCCCGGCCGCCCGACAGGCCACCGACGCCGTCGCCCGGCTGCTGGCGGGCGAGGCGCTCGTCGGCGCGCCCGAGGTCGACGAGGTCGCCACGGCGTCCGGCCCGGCCCTGCGGGTGCGCTGCCGCCCTCTGGCCGCGCCCGACGCCACGGGCGCGCGGGCCGTGCACGCGCGCACGAGCCTGGCGTGGCGGCGTCCCGACCGCGACCTGCTGGTGGTGCTCGGCGGCTACGCCGAGGACCTCGCCCACGGCCCCGCGCTCACCACCGCCCTCGCTGCCCTCGGACGCGAGGTGAGCGGACTGTGAGCGCCCCCGCGCACGTCCCCGCCGAGGCGCCCGGCCGGCGCGCCGACTGGCGGCTCCTCCTGCCGCCGGGATGGGTCAGCCTGCGGGCGGGCGAGCTCGACGCCGAGCCGGCCTCCCCCGAGCTCGGCCTGCTCGCCGACCACCTGCGCGCCGCGGCCGACGACGCCGCCTGCAGCGTCCACGTCCTGCGCGACGGCCTGCCCGGCGTCGCGGACGTCGACGTCACCGCCGCGCTGGTCGTCAGCCAGCCGGCGGGCCGCGCCGACGACGGCGCCGAGGCGATGCTCGGACCGGCCCTGGGCGTGCTCGAGACCGGCCCGATCGCCGTCGCCGGGCTCACCGGGGTGCGACGGCGTCGCCGCATGCTGATCACCGACGGGCCGGACGCCGGCGGATGGGCCACCCACCTGGAGATCCTGCTGCTCGACCGCGAGCGCCGCCCGCTCCTGCTGCAGTTCACCACCGTCTCCGACGACGTCGCCGGCGAGCTGGTGGCCCTCTTCGACGCCATCGCCGGCTCGCTGCACCGCGCCGACTCGACGCCCTCCGCCTGACCCCCTCCCGCCGGGGCCTTGCGTTGATCGAACGCCTGTTCGATCATGGAGCGTGCCCCGGTTCCTCCACGCCGACCTCGACTCGTTCTACGCCTCGGTCGAGCAGCGCGACGACCCCGCGCTCGCCGGGCGCGCGGTCATCGTCGGAGCCGGGGTGGTGCTGGCGGCCAGCTACGAGGCCCGGGCCTACGGGGTGCGCGGCGGCATGGGCGGCCAGGAGGCGCTGCGACGCTGCCCGCAGGCCGTCGTCGTCCCGCCCCGGTTCTCCGCCTACGTCGAGGCCAGCCGCGCGGTGTTCGCCGTGTTCGAGGACACCACGCCGCTGGTGGAGGGGGTCTCGATCGACGAGGCGTTCCTCGACGTCGCGGGCCTGCGACGGCTCGCCGGACCCGCCGAGGACGTCGCCCGTGCACTGCGCGCCCGCGTGCGCGAGGAGGTGGGGCTGCCGATCTCCGTGGGCGTGGCCCGCACCAAGCACCTGGCGAAGGTGGCCAGCGCCGCCGCCAAGCCCGACGGCCTGCTCGTCGTGCCCGCCGACGCCGAGGAGACCTTCCTGCACCCGCTGCCGGTCGAGCGGCTGTGGGGCGTCGGTCCGGTGACGGCCCGGCGCCTGCACGCCGACGGCATCCACACCGTCGGCGACCTCGCCGCCCGCGAGCAGACCGAGCTCGAGGGCGCCCTCGGCGCCGCCGCCGGCCAGCACGTGTGGGCGCTGGCCAACCTGCGCGACCCGCGGCCGGTCGTCGTCGGGCGTCGGCGCAGCTCGGTGGGTGCGCAGAGCGCGCTGCCGCGCAGCGCCCCGAAGGGACGCAGCGACCTCGAGGCTGTCCTGGTCGGCCTCGTCGACCGCGTGGCCCGGCGCCTGCGCTCCGGGGAGCGCATCGGGCGCACCTTCACCCTGCGCCTGCGCTTCGCCGACTTCGGCACCGTCACCCGCTCGGCCACCCTCCCCCACTCGACGGCCACCACCGCGGCCTGGGTCGAGACCGGCCGGGCGCTGCTCGCCGGCGCGTGGCCGATGATCGTCGAGCGCGGCTGCACCCTCATCGGCGTCAGCGTCTCGGGTCTCGTCGACGAGCACTCCGAGCAGCTCGAGCTCGACCTCTTCGGCGAGGTGGCCCAGCGCGAGAGCGACACCGCGCTCGACACCGCGCTCGACGCCGTCCGCGACCGCTTCGGCTCCGACGCCGTCGGCCGCGCGATGCTGCTGGGCCGGCGGGTCGGCTTCGAGGCGCCGATGCTGCCCGACGTCGCCGCGGGGTGAGGGCTCAGCCTCGGCCGTCGGCCGCGGGACCGGACTCGATCCCCTCGCGCTCGACCGGCCAGTGCTCGAGCGACCATGGCTCCGGGACGTCGGCCCGGTGGAGGGTCCGCGCGACGGCGTCGAAGAGGGCCATCAGCGGCTCGACCAGCGGCTCGGTGTAGGTGGTGAAGGTGAGCACCAGGATCCGTCCGGGCTGCTCCTGCACCAGGAAGTCGAGCTGGGCCGACCAGGTCTCGGCGGCGCCGGGCTCCTCCAGCACCGGTGCCGTCCGCTCACGGCGCCGGCGCAGGGCGGGACGACCGCCCAGCTCGGTCGGCCCGTTCTCGACCACCCCCTCGGCGGCCCCGAGGAGCGCCGCCAGGCGCGCTCCGACCCGCTCGCCCTCGTCGACCTCGAGCTCGGCGACCATGAGGGTCGCGGACACCGGCACCCCGGCGATCGCACGGGTCAGGGCGTGCATCTGCGTCACGCCATGATCGGCCGCACGCGCGAGGTCCGCGCGCAGACGCTGGTCCAGCGCGATCCGCAGTCGGATCAGCTCATCGCGCGAGGTGCGCGAGAACTGCGCGTCGAGCAACCGGACGATGGCGCGATCGCGCTCGACCGCGTCGGTGGTCGGGATGGTGAACCACCCCGCAGGGAGCACCAGACGCCAGCCGGGCGTCGCATCGACGAAGCGGTCAGACATCCAGACCCTCTCTCGCATCGACCTCGCGAGCGGTGCTCGCGAGCTGGACCACGGCAGCCGACACGGCATCGGCCAAGGCGAGGTCCTCGATCGGCATCGTGTGCAGCACCAAGGCGATGTCGTCGTCGGTCGGCCAGGCCACCGAGACCACCTCGCTGAGCGCGATGCCACCCCATCCCTCGGCGCCGATCCGCATGCGGTGGTGCAGAGCCGGGCCGAGCAGGGTGTCGATCGTCGCGCGGCGCGGCGGCTGCCACGGCTCGGCGTGGCTGGCGAGGAACGCGGACGCGGCGTCGAGGTCGAAGCCCGGCTCCACCGCGACCCACGACCCCACCAGCACCGCGTACGGCCGCAGCCGCTGACCACCGGAGGGCAGCAGTGCCCACACGGCGAACACCTCGTGGGCGGGCCCGGCGGTCGCGAGCACGGAGTCGCGGACGGTCACGAGCTGTCGTGCGAGGCGCTCCTTGATCTCTGGTCGCGCGGGGTCGGCGAGGAAGCGGTCCTCGATGTCGTGCCGAAGGTCCTCGGCCGCGCGGTCGACGGGCAGGGCCAGCCACTCGTCGAACCGCTCGAGCCCGAGGTCGGTGCGGATCACGACGACCTCGGCGCGGTGGCGTCGCGCCGCGTCACCCGCCGCAGCCAGGCCTTGCGCCGCAGACCGAGCACGAGCGCGACGACGGCCGTCAGCATCCCGACGGCGCCGCTGACGCCGAGGAGCACCGACTGCCAGGCGGGCTGGTCACCGAGGAAGACCGGTGCGATCGCGTAGAAGGCGTTGAGCACGCCGAGGATCGGCATCCCGACGGCCGCGACGATGCTGAGCATGCCCTGGTCAGCGGGGGCGATGAGGAAGCGGTCAGGGGAGGAGAGGTCCTCGGCGTGGGGGTCGTCGGCGCTCCAGTCACCGGGGAAGGCGCCCGGCAGGCCCGCCTGAGCCATGGGCCGGACGGCGATCCCGGCCGCGTCACAGGCGCGGCGCAACGCTGCGTCGTCGCCGTCGGGGACCCATCGCGCCGAGGAGAGGGCCAGGAAGGGGGCATCGTCGGCCCCGAGGAACCACAGGGCGTCGGGGCTGACGGCGCAGGTGCGCACGCCGCCCTCGGCGGGGCCCGGCAGCCAGACCTCCGCGCCGCGCTGGCGCCAGACGACGCCCGCCGCGGCCACACGCAGCTGCGCCTCGCGCTGGAAGACCGGCGCGGACGGCGCAGCCCGGTTCGGCAGATCGGCCACCGGATCCGCGGGATCCGGGAGGGGCGCGTCGACCCGCCGGAGGAAGCGGTCGGTCCACCGCCAGCTGTCGATCGCCCACCATCCGAGGCCCAGAGCGCTCAGGACGCTCAACGGCCACGCGCTGCGGTCGCTGGTGACGACGATGTTGGCGTAGAGCACGGCCGCCACGGCCAGAGCGATCGCGAGGACGAGGTGCACCCGACGACGGGATCGCAGCGCCTCCACGGTCGGCCCCCACGTGTGCGCGGCACCCGCGCGGCGCACGAGGGAGCGCTCCTGCTCCGAGGCGTCCTCCAGCGGCAGCCCGAGCGCCGCGGCGGCGGCCTCCAGCCGCGTCGCCGAGTAGATCTCCTCGTGCGTCACCGGGCTGCCGCCGGCGAACATCTTCCACAGCGTCAGCGTGAGGACCACGCGATCACCGGCGAGGAACGCGACGACGTCCTGCGTGGGGGTCCGCCCTCGCAGCGGGACCCTGCGGAAGCGCGCCGGCAGATCGGGGCCCGGAACCCGCACCGCCCGGGTGATCTCCCCCGGGCCTGCGAGCGCGCGCGACCGTTCGCCCTCGCCGTCCGGCTCGATGGCCTGGAGCCCCTCGGCGGAGGCGATCAGCCGCCAATGACGCGCATCGGCGAGGGATACGCCCTGGCGCACGCCGGGAGTCAGGACGACGCGGGTCACCGACCGGCACCGACGAGGGTCGTCGGACGGTCCTCGACGCCGAGGTCGAACGGCCGGTCGTCACCCCATAGCTCCCGACCGCTCTCAACGGACTCGCCGGGGTTGACCACGAGGTCGTGGCCGAGGCTGACGCCCTGCATGCCGGCGCCGGTGTAGGTGGCGCCCAGGCCGGCGAAGACCCGGCCGAGGGCGTCCTCGGGGATGTCGGCGTAGCGGCACAGCAGGGCCAGGCGGCGGGTCTCGGTGATGGCGTCCGCGGCGCCCAGGAAGTCCGCGATCGGGCGCTTGGCATTCATGATCGCCGGCAGCCCCTCGTCGACGGCCCGGGTGACGCCCCGTGCGAGGTCGTCCTGGTACTGCCCCAGCCGACGAGCGATCCGTCCGCCCGCCGGGGCGAGGTTGCGCAGCATCCCGGCGAATCGGTAGCGCAGGAGGCCCGAGCCGCCACTGCGGGCCAGCGGGATCATCCGAGCGACGGGGCCCTTCAGCAGGGCCCCGCCCACGCGACCGAGGCCGAAGCCGAACACCCCGACCGCCGCCCACGCGGCGTCCTGCCACGTGGCGTCGCCCCACATGGCCTGCGCGGCCGTCAGGGTCGCTGCCACGGCGGAGACGACGAGAGCGATGGTGTTCAGCGCCGAGACGACGCCTGCGACCGCGGCCAGCGCACCACCTGCCGTGGCCACGATCAGGATCACGATGACGATCGCCGCGATCACCATGGCGACGATCGTCAGCACCTTCACCGCCGAGGCGACGAAGCCCTTGATGTTGTCCCAGGTGCTGTCCTTGAAGCGCTCCGAGGCGGAGTTGATCGCCCTGGCCGCGGTGTCTGCCGCGCGGGCGAGGTCACTCATCGCGGACTCGAGGTCCTTGCGAGCCGTCGCGAGGTCGCCCTGCGCGCCCGCGAGCTGACGGGTGCGGGCCGACTCCGCGTCGACCTGCGCGGGAGTCGGGTCGTCGACGACCGGCGGGGCATCGGCGTGCTGGCGCCGGCGCTCCTCGGCCGCCTCGGCATCCTTGACCGCCCTCCACGTGCGGTCGCGGGCGTCGTCGACCTCCCAGGAGTAGGACCGCAGTGCGGTGGCGGCGTCGCCGTACTTGGTGGCCGCCTTCTCGAGGTCCTTCCAGGTGTCCTCGGCCTCGTCGTCGAAGGCCTTGGCGGCCTCGCCGACCCAGGCGGACTCGGAGGCGAACGCCTTGAGCGTGGCCGACGCCGTCGACATCACCTCGGCGCGGTCCTGGAACTCCACGGCGACCTCCCGGACGCGATCGCCGTCAGCAGGGACGGGGTCCGAGCCGTGTCCGACGAGGTCCCAGTCAGCGACCCGGCGACTCACGAGTCCTCCCCGTCGACCTTGAGGGCCTTGACGAGCTCGAGGTCGACCTTGGCGAACTCCTCGTGGGCTGAGGCCGCGGCCTTCTGGAGGGTCTCGACCTTCGAGATCAGGCGCTGACGCTTGTCGTCCCAGTCGTTCACGAAGTCGTCGATGGCGTCGGCCACCTTGCGATGAGCGACGTCCTCGACGCCGTGATCACGCAGCTTCCGATCGTTCTCGAGGTCGGTGGTGATGGTCTTGAGCTGGGTGGCAAGCCGCGAGAGGCGGTCGCTGTCGTAGCTGAGATCGGCGGTCATCTGGATCCTGATCGTTCCGAGAGGGGCGCGGGCAGCATTCCCCGATGCCGGTCGCCGAAACCGGCAGGCGGATGCCACTCAGGTCAGGAGGTCGGTGAGCGGGTTGAGGAAGAAGTACACGACGAACAGGCCCGCCACGACCCACATCAGCGGGTGGATGGCCCCGACCTTGCCGCGGATCAGCTTGATGAGCACGAAGGCGAGGAAGCCGGCGCCGATGCCCACCGTGATGGAGTAGGTGAAGGGCATCAGGACGATGGTGAGGAAGGCCGGGAGGGCGATCTCGACGTCGTCCCAGGCGATCTCCTTGACCTGCTGCATCATCAGGAAGCCCACCAGCACCAGCGCCGGGACGGCCGCCTGCGAGGGGATGATCGCGACGATCGGGGCGAAGAGGATCGTCAGCAGGAACAGCAGGCCGGTGACGATCGAGGCCAGACCCGTGCGCGCGCCCTCGCCGACGCCGGAGGCCGACTCGATGTAGCTGGTGTTCGACGAGACGCCGGCCGCGCCGCCCGCGACGGCGGCGAGGGAGTCGACGACGAGGATCCGCTCGGTGTGCGGCGGCAGGCCGTCCTCGTCGAGGAGGTCGGCCTCGGCGCCGATGGCCGTCATCGTGCCCATGGTGTCGAAGAAGTCGGCGAGCAGCAGCGTGAAGATGAACAGCAGCGCCGAGACGGTGCCGATGGAGGAGAAGGAGCCGAGCAGAGAGAACTCGCCGAGGGTGTCGAAGGAGGGCGTCGAGATCCAGTCCTTCGGGAGCTCGGGCGCGGTGAGGCCCCAGGCCGCCGGGTCGATGCCGACGATCTTGTCGATGACGATCGCGATCACCGTGGTGGCGAGGATGCCGAGCAGGATGGCGCCGCGCACCTGGCGCACCCACAGCCCCACGACGAGCACCAGGCCGATCGCGAAGACCAGCACCGGCCAGCCGGTCAGCTGGCCGCTCGCGCCGAGCTGCACCGGGACGGTGGTCTTGGCGGCGTCGGGGATTCGGGTGACGAAGCCGGCGTCGACGAAGCCGATGAAGGCGATGAACAGGCCGATGCCCACCGAGATCGCGACCTTGAGCTGCGCCGGGACGGCATGGAAGACCGCCGTCCGGAAGCCGGTGAGCACCAGCACGAGGATCACCAGGCCCTCGAGCACGACCAGGCCCATCGCGTCGGCCCAGGTGACCTTCGAGGCGATGGCCACCGCGACGAACGCGTTGAGGCCCAGGCCGGTGGCCAGCGCCAGCGGGTAGTTCGCGACCGCGCCCATGAGGATCGTCAGGACGCCGGCGACCAGCGCGGTGCCGGCGGCGATCGTCGCGAGGTTGGACCCGTCGCCGCTGCCGCCGCCGAGGAAGTTGCCGTCGACGTCGGGCGCGAAGCCGAGGATCAGCGGGTTGAGCACCACGATGTAGGCCATCGTGAAGAAGGTGACGACGCCGCCGCGCACCTCCCGCCCGACGGTGGATCCGCGCTCGGAGATCTGGAAGTAGCGGTCGATGAGGCTCGTCGTCACGGGCCGAAGGCTCTCATCCGAGGCACGCGCCCGCCAGTCGGGTCCGCTCACCGGATCAGACCGGGTGGCGCGGACCACTAGCCTGGCGCCCCCGCCACCTGGAGGTCTCCCGTGCTCATCGTCGGACTCGTGCTCGCCGCCCTCGCGGCCCTGCTCCACGTCTACATCTTCTGGCTGGAGTCGCTGGCCTGGGAGGGTCCGGCCGCGCGCCGCACCTTCGGCATCCGCAGCGACGAGGAGGCCGCCCTCACCCGGCCGCTGGCCTTCAACCAGGGCTTCTACAACCTGTTCCTCGCCGTCGAGGTGGCGCTCGGCATCGTCCTGCGCGTCGCCGGGCACGACGCCGTCGGCGCGACGCTGGTGCTCACCGGCGTCGGCAGCATGGCCGCGGCGGCGCTGGTGCTGCTGCTGTCCTCGCGCGAGCACCGCCGCGCGGCCCTGAGCCAGGGCACCCTGCCGGTGCTGGCCCTCGTCGCGATCGTCGTCGGCCTGGCGTGACAGGCTGAGGCCGACCCACGACCAGAGGAGCCCTGCGTGTACCGCCTGACCATCGCCTACGAGACCCCCGCCGACCCCGAGGCCTTCGACCGTCAGTACGTCGAGCAGCACATCCCGCTGTGCCGTCCGCTGCCCGGCCTGCTGGGCGCGAGCTTCTCCAAGCCGTCCGCGATGGGCCCGGGCACCGCGCCCTACCTCGTCGCGCAGCTCGACTTCGCCGACGCCGACGCCTTCCGCACCGCGATGCGCTCCCCCGAGATGGCCCTCGTGGCCAAGGACGCCGAGACGCTGCCGGCCGCTCGCACGATGTTCACCGGCGAGGTCACCGACGGCACGACCCTCTAGGGGTCGCGGGTCAGCCGAGCGTCAGCGCGACCGCGACGACCGCCACCACCAGCAGAACGGCGATGCCGGAGATCCAGTAGACGACCCAGAACGGCGGACGACGGGACTCCCGAGAAGCGGCCATGGCCGCAGGCTAGGGCCTGAGGTCGCCGTCGGCCAGGGCGACGTAGAGCTGCTGCTGCACGTACCTCGTGCGCAGCTCCTGCTCGACCGCCGGCGGGAGCAGTCGGTACGCCTGGGCGACGTAGAACGGCGCACGACCGGCCGCCTGGATCGCCGTGGCCTCGGAGACCACCCCGGGGAGCGCGCCGCCCTTCGTGGCGAACACGGGGAAGTCGGCAGCCGTCGCGGCGTCCTGGCGCCGGGGCCAGGAGAGCACGTCGACGGCGAGCGCGGCGGCGTCGTCGTGCGGGGCCCGCTGCTGCAGCGTGCGCTGGAGCCGGGCGAAGTCGGCCATCGAGCCGCGCCCCGAGGCCAGCGCGAGCCGGCGCTGCGCGGCCTCCGACGGGAGCGGGACGCTCACCGGGCCGCGGGACGCGGCCGCAAGGCGTCGAGCGATGCGCTGGCGCAGCTCGGGCGTCGCCTGCAGCCAGGCGCGAGGCTGGTGGGACCACGCGAGGAGCTCGCCGCGCAGCGACCAGATCGGATCCTGGTCGCGCAGGGCCAGGCGCCGGGCGAGCCGGTCGACGACGGCCGGGCCGCCGACCCGCGCGAGCACGAGATCGGCCGCGGAGTTGTCGGACTGGACGATCATCGCGTCGAGCGCGGTGCGCAGCGTCCAGGACTCGCCGTAGGCCTGCAGCGCCGCCGGGTGCGCGCCGGCGTCGGTGCCGGGGAGGTACCAGCGGTCGAGCTCGCTCTGCGGGACGGCGTCGTCGAGCCCGAGTCGGCCCCGCGCCACCTGCTCCGCGGCGGCGAGGAGGATCAGCACCTTGCGCGTGGACGCCAGCGGCATCGGCCGCCGCGGCTGCGCCGCGGTGAGCACGGCGCCGTGCTCGTCGAGCACGACGAGCGAGGCCAGGCGCGGGTGCCGCCGGATCCAGGCCAGCAGCTCAGCGGGCGTGGTCGGCGTCGGCGGCGGGACCGACGCCGCCAGGGCGTCGCCGTGGGTCAGGGCGAGTGCTCCGGCGGCTCCGGAGACGAGGGCGGTGCGACGGGCCAGATGCATGAGGACCTCCCGAGTGGTCGTGTCCTCGACGGTACGTCGGCGCGGGGCTGAGGCAAGCGTCCGCAGAGGTCCCTCAGCCCCGCGCTGCGGCCCGGCGTCGCAGCGCGGTGGCGGCGAAGCCGACGAAGCCCACCGTCGTCGCCACGAACGAGGCGCCCACGACGCCGCGGAACCGCAGGTCCGACTCCAGCTCGGGCTTGAACGCCAGCGGCAGGAACATCGAGGCGTTCGACCACGCCGCCACCGCGGCGGTGCGCTGCAGGGCCACCGGCGCGTCCGGCACCGCGAGGCCGAGCGCGACGCTCGCGGTGCCGAGCGCCGCGAGATCGAGGTGCCACTGCCGCACCCGCGCCACGCTGGCGATGCCGAGCCGCTCGGCGCGCTGCCGGTCGGCGATCGCCAGGGTGTAGACCCAGCCCGACAGCGCACCCGCCGCGAGCTCGGTCAGGCCCGAGGCGACGAGGGCGTTGGGGACGACGGGCGGCCGGGTGGTCTGCTGCATGGCCCCATCCTCGGGCCTGGGCGGATCTCAGTCGCGGATCGACCGAGGAACGGCGACGGCCCCCGCCAGCGCGGGAGCGCTGATCCGGGGGCCGGTCTCGGAGCCGCCTGTCGGAATCGAACCGACGACCTAATCATTACGAGTGATTCGCTCTACCGACTGAGCTAAGGCGGCGTGTCGTCCAGGGAGCACCAGGACGACGGGGCGAGTGTAGCCAGGCGGGCCGCGCCCCACGAAACCGAGGCCTCACGCCCAGGCGGCGCACACGATCAGGCCGTCGGCGCGGGCCCAGCGTCCGTGGATCACGGTGCCGTCGGGCAGGCGGACCTTCGAGACGCCGGCCTCCAGGAGGACGACGTCGAGGTCCAGCGGCTCGCAGGTGCTCGCCGTCCAGGGCGACCACGCCTTGTAGGCGGCCTCCTTGAGCGAGAACAGCAGGCGGGCGACGTCGGGGCCGCGGGCCTGCTCGGAAGCGGTGAGCGCCACCGGGACGACGTCGGCGGGCAGCGGGAGGTCGGGCTCGGCGTCGATGCCGAGGGCGCGCAGGTCCGCCCTGACACAGCCCACGGCCGCGGCCACGAGGCCGTCGGCATGGGTGATCGAGCCGACGACGCCCTCGGGCCACTGCGGGGCCCGGAGAGCGTCGGGGAGCAGCGGCACCGGCTCCTCCCCCAGGGCCGTCAGCGCTGCGCGGGCCAGCCGTCGGCCCGTGGCGAGCTCGCGGCGGCGTCGCTCGCGGGCGTGGGCCGCCAGCGGGAGCTCCGCGGGCAGCAGGCCGTCCTCGTGCTCGGGGCCGAGGGCGCCGCGGTGCTCGCGCACCACGACGCCGGGTGGCACGAGATCGGCGAGGGTCATCGTGGGCGGCTCCGTGCGGGGGTCTCGACAGGCCCGACCACCGAACGCGGCTCGACCACCGAGCGCCGCTCGACCACCGAGCGCCGCTCGACCACCGACCCCATCGAACCCGAGCCGCTCACCGACTCAGTCGAACAGGTAGGCGGCGGCGAGGGTGAGCATCGCGCCGGCCAGCATGAAGAGCAGGAGGCGAATGAGCTGCGGGAGCAGGTCCTTCAGCATCGCAGACCGTCCTTCGGCACGACGTCGTCGACGAGGTAGGACTCGATGGCGTCGTCGACGCAGGAGTTGCCGGCGTTGTAGCCGGTGTGGCCGTCGCCGTCGCGGGTGACCAGGACGCCGGACTCCAGCTCCTTGGCCAGCGAGACCGCCCACGCGTACGGGGTGGCGGGGTCGCGGGTGGTGCCGACGACGACGATCGGGGCGGCGCCGGGGGCGGTGATGGAGTCGTCCTTCTCGGTGGCCTTCACATGGATGCCGTCGCAGCCGATGAGGCCCCAGGCGAAGACGCGTCCCAGCGTCGGGGAGGCCTTCTCGAACGCGGGGATCTGGGCGGCGACCTGGGAGGGCGCGAGCGCGTAGGGGTCGTCGAGGCAGTTGATGGCGTAGATGGCCTCGGCGCTGTTGTCGGCGTAGGAGCCGTCGGGGTTGCGGGAGGCGTAGACGTCGGCCAGGCGCAGCAGGGCGCTGCCGTCGCCCTTGACCGCCAGGGCCAGGGACTGGGTGAGGATCGGCCAGTAGTCGCGGTTGTAGAGCGGCGTGATGAGGCCGATGAAGGCCAGGCCCTCGGTGAGGGGACGATCGGTGCCGGTCTCGAGGGGCTTCTGGTCGGCGCCGAGGATGAGCTGCTTGATGGTGGCCAGCCCCTGCGGGACGGTCTTCCCGACCGGGCAGGAGGACTGCTTGACGCAGTCGGCGACGTAGGAGCGCAGGGCGGTCTCGAAGCCGCGCGCCTGGCCCAGGCTCAGCGAGCGGGAGTCGAGGGCGACGTCGACCGCGCCGTCGAGGACGAGCCGGCCGACCCGCTTCGGGAAGAGGTCGGCGTAGGTGGCGCCGAGCTTGGTGCCGTAGGAGGCGCCGAAGTAGTCGAGCTTGGTCTCGCCCAGCGCCGAGCGCAGGACGTCCATGTCGCGAGCGGCCTCGACGGTGGTGACGTGCCCGACGATCGCGCTGGAGCGCTCGACGCAGCCGCGGTAGAAGGCGTCGTAGCCGGCGACGGCGGCCTTCTGCTCGGCGGCGGTGTCGGGGTCGGGGTCGGCGGCGAGGAAGGCGTCGAGCTGGGCGTCGGTGAGGCAGTCGACCGGGGCCGAGGCGCCGGTGCCGCGGGGATCGAAGCCGACGATGTCGAAGTGGTCGCGCAGCGGCGCGCGGAAGGCGAGGTCGGCACTGGCGGCGTAGCTGGTGCCGGGGGCGCCCGGGCCGCCGGGATTGACCACCAGCGAGCCGATGCGCTCGCTCGGCTTGGCGGCCGGGACCCGCAGGACCGCCAGGCTCGCGGTGGCGCCGCCCGGCTTGCGGTAGTCGACCGGCACCCGCAGCGTCGCGCACTCGTTGGTGGTGCCCTTGCCGTCCTGGCCGGGGCAGGCCTTCCAGTCCAGCGTCTGGCCGTAGAAGCGGGCCAGCTCGGGCTCGGGGGCCGTGCTGGAGCCGGGCTCAGGCCGCGTGGTCGGCGCGATGGCGCTGCTCGAGCCGCCCATGCCGCCGCTGCCGGTGAGGGCGGCGACCAGGCTGACGGCCGCGCCGCCGGCCACGAGGGCCACGACGACGACGATGACGATCACGCGGGTGCTGCGGCTCAACGGCGGGCTCCTGCCTCGGCGGGGATCTGCATGGCCACCATCATCGACTCACACGCCAAGGCCGGCGGCACGTTGAACTCCAGCAGCTGCTCGCGGGCCTCGAAGACCGCGGTGATGCGGGCCAGGCAGCCCTCGGCGCCGACGGCGTCGGCGAGCCGCTCGATGGGCGCGCGCAGCTCCTCGTTGACCAGGCGTCCGGGCGCGCCCAGGGCCACCGCGACGCCGTCGCGGTAGACCGAGACGAGGTCCATGAGACTGCGGTCGAGGACGTCGAGGTGACGCCGCTTGGCGCGGGTCTTCTGGCTGCGCTCCATGGCGGCGAGCGCGGGGCCGTACTCGCGGGGACGACGGCCGCGCTCGACCACGCCGTAGGAGGCGTCGAGGTCGGCCTTCTCGCGGGCGTCGAGCTCGGAGGTGATGGCGTCGGCCTCCTCCTTGGTGATCTCGACGAGCCGCTGGGCCTCGCTCATGCAGCGGCCCAGGCCGGTGAGCCGCAGCGGCAGGCCGACGACGTCGTCGCGCCGCGCGCGGGTGGCCTCGTCGCGGGCCAGCGCCCGGGCCCGGCCGATGTGGCCCTGGCTGGCGCGCGCGGCGTGGTCGGCCAGGGCCGGGGCGACGCCGTCGGTGCGCTCGAGGAACGCCGCCACCTCGGCGGTGCTCGGCGTGGAGAGCGTGACCAGCCGGCAGCGCGAGCGGATGGTGGGCAGGACGTCGTCGACCGTGGGCGCGCACAGCATCCACACGGTGCGCTCGGTGGGCTCCTCGATGGCCTTGAGCAGGGCGTTGCAGGCCTGGTCGGTGAGGCGGTCGGCGTCCTCGATGATGAGGATCTGCCAGCGGCGCCCGGCCGGGGAGAGCGCGGAGCGGCGGACGAGGTCGCGGACCTCGTCGACGCCGATGGAGAGCTTCTCGGTGCGGATCAGCGCGACGTCGGCGTGGGAGCCGCCGAGCGCGGTGCGGCACTCGTGGCAGGTGCCGCAGCCGGCGTCGGGGCACTGCAGCGCGGCGGCCAGCGCGACGGCGGCGTTGGAGCGGCCCGAGCCCGGCGGGCCGGTGAACAGCCAGGCGTGGCTCATGCCGCGCCCGTGCGCGGCGGCGCTGAGCGCCTCGATGGCCGGGGCCTGGCCGACCAGGCCGTCCCAGACGCTCACGGGGTGCCCGTCGCCAGGCGCTCGAGCAGCGGGCGCACCCGCTCGCGGACCGCGGCGGCGACCTCCTCGACGCTGCCGCGGGCGTCGAGGACGGCGTAGTGCTCGGGGTCGGCGGCGGCCATCGTCAGGAAGGCCTGCCGCACTCGCTGGTGGAACTCCAGGGACTCGCCCTCGATGCGGTCGCGCTCGGTGAACCGGCCCAGGCCGGCCGACGGCTCGAGGTCGAGGACGACGGTGAGGTGCGGGCGGAGGTCGCCGGTGGCCCAGCGGGCCACGGCCTCGACCTCGGCGACCGGCAGGGTGCGACCCGCACCCTGGTAGGCCAGCGTGGAGTCGACGTAGCGGTCGGTGATGACGACCTCGCCGCGCTCGAGCGCCGGGCGGACGACGGCGTCGACGTGCTCGGCCTTGTCGGCGGCGTAGAGCAGCACCTCGGTGCGGTCGGCCAGGGCGCCGGTCTCGGGACTGAGCACGATGCGGCGGACCTCCTGGCCCACCGGGGTGTCGCCGGGCTCGAAGGTGAGCACGACGGTGTGGCCCTGCTCCTCCAGCCACGTGCGCAGCAGCCGGGACTGGGTGGACTTGCCGCCGCCCTCGCCGCCCTCGAAGCAGACGAACAGGCCCGTGGCCGCGTGGACGCCGCCCGGGGCGTCTGCTGCGATGGCGCCGCTCATGCCCCGAACCTACGGGGCGGCGCCGACACGCGTCATCCCGGGCCCGCGCCGGCGGTCCGCGGTGACGACCGTCACCCCGGGGCGTCCGCGTCGTTGCTCTCCACATGCGTCGCCTCCTCCCCGCCGTGGCCTCCCTCCTGTGCGCCCCGCTGCTGCTCCTGCCCGGCTCGTCCGGCTCCCTCGCTCCGGCCGCCTCGGCCGCCACCGCCCCCGCGGTGACCGTGACCCCCCTGTGGTTCAGCGTCGACGTCGGACCCGGCAGCGCCACCCGCTGCACGATCGTCGCCGACCTCTACCGGCCCGCGGACGCCTCGCCCTCGCGTCGGGTGCCCGCCGTGCTCACCACCAACGGCTTCGGCGGGTCCAAGGACGACCAGGCCGGCCTGGGCCGCTACCTCGCCGGCCGCGGCTACGCGGTGCTCTCCTACTCCGGCCTCGGCTTCGGCGGCTCGACCTGCCCGATCTCGCTGGACTCCCCCGTCACCGACGGCCGCGCGGCCCGCTTCCTCGTCTCCTACCTCGGCGGGCAGACCGGCCGGGCCTACCTCGACGCCGGGCTGACGCGGAAGGCCCCGCGCCTGGACGTCGTGCGCCGCGACGCCCGCGACCACCGCGGCCACCGCAGCGCCTTCGACCCCCGCGTCGGCCTCATCGGCGGCTCCTACGGCGGCGGCAACCAGTTCGCGGTCGCCTCGATCGATCCGCGCGTCGACGCGCTCGTGCCGCTCATCACCTGGAACGACCTGAGCTACTCCCTGGCGCCCAACGACGTCGTCGCCAACGGCACCGAGCGCGCCGTCGGCGTCACCACCCCCACCCACGGGCAGGCCAAGCTGCTGTGGGCCGGCGGCTTCTCCGGCCTCGGCATCGCCCGCGGCCTGGAGAACGCCAGCGCCGACCAGCAGCGGCTCATCGGCTGCCCGAACTTCGAGTCGTGGGTGTGCCCCTCGCTGATCAACGCCACCACCACCGGCACCCTCGACGACGCCACCTACCGGCTGCTGCACGACCGCTCCGTGGCCTCGTTCCTGCCGCGCATCACCGTGCCGACGCTGCTGATGCAGGGCGAGGGCGACACCCTGTTCAACCTCAACGAGGCCGCCGCCACCTACGCCGCCCTCAAGCGGCAGGGCACCGTCGTCAAGCTCATCTGGAGCGACGGCGGGCACTCCAACCCCTATCCCACCGGCGAGATCGACCTCGACGCCCCCGACGCCCGCACCCAGTACCTCGTGCAGCGCGCCGAGGCGTGGCTCGACCGCTACCTCAAGGACCGCGACGTGTGGACCGGCCCCGCCTTCGCCTACTTCCGCGACTGGGTCTCCTACACCGGCAACGCCAAGCCGGCCTACGCCTCCGCCGCGCAGTTCCCGCTCACCGGCGGTCGCACCCTCACCCTCGACGGCACCGCGCTGAGCGCCACGCCGTCGGCGAGCCCGGCGTCCCAGATGCTCGTGACGCCGATCGCCGGCCTCCCGACGTCCTACGACACCCCCGACGTCGTCAGCGGCTCCTTCGCGGGCCTGCCGCCGGTGCCGACCTTCCCCGACTCCGACCTGCCCGGCACCGCCGTCGCCTGGACCAGCGCCCCGCTCACCGCGCCGCTGACCGTGGTCGGCTCCCCCGTCGCCCGGCTCACCGCCTCGGCCCCGACGCTGCCCGCCGGCCAGCCGCTCACGCTGTTCCTCAAGGTGCTCGACGTCGCCCCCGACGGCTCGGCCACGGTGATCCGCGACCTCGTCTCGCCCGCCCGCGTCGCCGACCCGACGCAGCCCTTCACCGTCCGCATGCCCGCCTTCGCCCACCGCTTCGCCCCCGGCCACTCCGTGCGCCTGGTGGCCGCCGGCGGCGCGATCTCCTTCCGCGGCGGGCTGCTCCCGGTGCCGGTGACGATCGCTGGTGGGGGGTCGCTGCGGCTGCCGGGGGCGTGAGAGGAGGAGTTCCCCGGCTGACCGGGGAACTTCTTGTTGGTCAGGGGAACTTGGGGTCTCTGACGCCCAACTTCCCCTGACCAATCTCCTCCTCATCCACAGTCCGGGCGGACTGCTGGGGCAGGGTGGGCGCATGGCCGAGAACGCAGACCAGGTGCACGCCCGAGCCCTCGCCCACGCCGACGTCGCCGGACGCCTGCCGTCGCCCGACATGGCGGCGTGGGACGTCTTCCCGTGGGAGGTCGTCGACGGAGAGCTGCGTCCGAAGCCGCTCGCCGCGCCCGGGCCCGAACGAGTCCGCGACGGCGAGGCCGGGCCCGATGTCTGCGGCACCTGCCAGGGCGGCGACGAGAAGGTCGTCTGGGAGGACGAGCACTGGCGGCTCATCCACCTCGGCGGCCCCAGCGGCATGCCGGTGGTGCTCATGCTCCTGACGCGCGAGCACGTCGACGCCGGCCGCCTCACCGACGACCTCGCCTCCGAGCTCGGGCGCATCACCAACCGGCTCGTGCGCATCGTCGAGGGCCTCGACGGCGTCGGCCGCTGCCACGTCAACCGATGGGGCGACGGCGGCGCGCACTTCCACCTGTGGTTCTTCGGCCGCACGCAGGGCCTGGCGACGATCCTCGGGTCCTACGCCGTGGAGTGGGACGAGATCCTCCCGTCAGGCCCCGAGGACGTCTGGCGCGCCGACCTGCACGCCATCGCCACCCGGCTGGCGCACTGGGGCGGCGTCGCGCGGGTCTGAGCCGGCGTCCTCGCACGGCGCTGACGACCGTCGGCGGGCGTCACTCGGCACGCGAACCGTGCGGTTGGCACGGGACATCTCCCGTGCCCACCGCACGATTACCCGGCTGACCGGGTAATCGGGCCGGCGCCCCGCGTCACGCCTTCTTGGCGGTCTTCTTCGCAGCCGTCTTCTTCGCAGCCGTCTTCTTGGCCGCGGTCTTCTTCGCCGCGGTCTTCTTGGCGGCCGTCTTGGCAGGCGCCTTCTTGGCACCCTTCTTGGCCGCCTTCTTCGCCGGGCCCCGCTCGCGACGCTCGGCGAGGAGCTCGGCGGCGCGCTCGAGGGTGATCGCCTCGACGGAGTCGTCCTTGCGCAGGGTGGCGTTGTACTCGCCGTCGGTGACGTACTCGCCGAAGCGACCCGACTTCACCACGACCGGCTGGCCGGAGACGGGGTCGTTGCCGAGCTCCTTGAGCGGCGGGGCGGCGGCGGCGCGGCCGCGCTGCTTGGGCTGGGCGTAGATGGCCAGCGCCTCGTCGAGGGTGACGGTGAAGAGCTGGTCCTCGCTGGTCAGGGAGCGGGAGTCGGTGCCCTTCTTCAGGTACGGCCCGTAGCGGCCGTTCTGGGCGGTGATCTCCTCGCCGTCGGCGCTCTCGCCGACCACGCGCGGCAGCGAGAGCAGGCGCACGGCGTCCTCGAGGGTGACGGTGTCCAGCGACATCGACTTGAACAGCGAGCCGGTGCGCGGCTTGGCGCTCTTGGGGGCGTCCTCGGGCAGCAGCTCGGTGACGTAGGGGCCGTAGCGGCCGTTCTTCGCGACGACCTCGAGACCGGTCTCGGGGTGGCGTCCGAGCTGGATCTCCTCGCCGGCCGGGTTGGCCAGCAGCTCCTTGGCCTTGGCGACGCTGAGCTCGTCGGGCGGGAGGTCGTCGGGGACGTTCGCGCGCCGCGCGAAGGCGTTGCCGTCGTCGTCGGGGCCCTCGACGTAGGGGCCGTAGCGGCCCACGCGCAGGTGGATGCCGGAGTCGGCGCCGCCGACGGGGAAGGTCGCCAGCTCGCGGGCGTCGATGTCGCCGAGCTCGTCGACGAGCTTCTTGAGACCCTCGACGTCGCCGGTGCCGTAGTAGAACTCCGCCAGCTCGGCGTTGCGCTCCTTGCGGCCGGCCGCGATCTCGTCGAGGACGTCCTCCATCTGCGCGGTGAACTCGTACGAGATCTGCCGCGGGAAGTGGTCCTCGAGCAGGCGGATCACCGAGAACGCCAGCCACGCCGGCACCAGCGCGGTGCCCTTCTTGTAGACGTAGCCGCGGTTGAGGATCGTGCCGATGATCGAGGCGTAGGTGGACGGACGCCCGATCTCGCGGTCCTCGAGCTCCTTGATGAGCGTGGCCTCGGTGTAGCGCGAGGGCGGCTTGGTCTCGTGGCCCGACGCCGACAGCGCGGCCGCCGACAGCGCGTCGCCCTCGGCGAGCGCGGGCAGGCGGGTCTCGGCGTCGTCCTTCTCGGCGGCGTCGTCGGTGCCCTCGACGTAGGCCTTGAGGAAGCCGTGGAAGGTGATGACGCGGCCGCTGGCGGAGAACACGACGTCCTCGCCGGAGGCCGCGTGCCCGCCGAGGCGGATCGTGACGGTCTGGCCGGTGGCGTCCTTCATCTGCGAGGCGACGGTGCGCATCCAGATGAGCTCGTAGAGGCGGAACTGGTCGCCGGTGAGGCCGGTCTGCGCCGGGGTGCGGAACGACTCGCCGGCCGGGCGGATGGCCTCGTGGGCCTCCTGGGCGTTCTTGACCTTCGAGGCGTAGACGCGCGGCGCGTCGGGCAGGTACTCCGCGCCGTAGAGCTCGCGCACCTGCGCCCGGGCGGCGCCGACGGCCGACTCCGAGAGCGTCGTGGAGTCGGTGCGCATGTAGGTGATGTAGCCGTTCTCGTACAGGCGCTGGGCCACCGACATCGTGACGCTGGCGCTCATGCCGAGCTTGCGGCTGGCCTCCTGCTGGAGCGTGGTGGTGCGGAACGGCGCGTACGGCGAGCGGCGGTAGGGCTTGGCCTCCACCGAGCGGACGTCGAAGGAGGAGTCGGCCAGGCCCTCGACGAGGTCCTCGGCACGGATGCGGTCGAGGTGGACGACGCTCGCGCCGGACTTCAGCCGGCCGTCGGGCCCGAAGTCGGAGCCGCGGGCCACCCGGACGCCGTCGACGGAGTGCAGCTTGGCCGGGAAGAGGCGCTGGTCGTGCTTCGCGCCGGCGTCGAAGGTGCCCTCGAGGTCCCAGTAGGTGGCCTGGGTGAAGCGCATCCGCTCGCGCTCGCGGTCGACGACCAGCCGCGTCGCCACCGACTGCACGCGGCCTGCGGAGAGGCCGGACATGACCTTCTTCCACAGCACCGGGGAGACCTCGTAGCCGTAGAGGCGGTCGAGGATGCGGCGCGCCTCCTGGGCCTCGACGAGGTCGTCGTTGATGGTGCGCGGGTTCTCGACGGCCGCGAGGATCGCCGGCTTGGTGATCTCGTGGAACACCATGCGGTGCACGGGGATGTTCTTCGGCTTCAGCTCGTCGAGCAGGTGCCAGGCGATGGCCTCGCCCTCGCGGTCCTCATCGGTGGCGAGGTAGAGCTCGTCGGCGTCCTTGAGCAGGCTCTTGAGCTTGGCGATGTGGCTCTTCTTGTCGCGCGGGACGACGTAGTACGGCTCGAAGCCGTTCTCGACGTCGACCGCGAGCCGGCCCCACGGCTTGTCCTTGATCTTCGCCGGGGTGTCGGCGGCGCTCTGCGGCAGGTCGCGGATGTGGCCGATGGAGGACTCGACGACGTACCCCTGACCGAGGTACCCGCCGATCGTGCGGGCCTTCGCCGGGGACTCGACGATCACCAACTTGTGTGCCACAGACCTTCTACTTCCATGAGGGGTGTTGCCGGGTGTGCTGCCGGGCGTGCTGCGGGGAGGAGCGCGGGCCGAGCACGGCCCACGGCGGCTCACGGTAGCGCGTGCTCCCGACCGGGGCCCTCACGGAGACGGCCCGGAGACCGCCCGGAGACCGCCCGGAGACCGCCCGGAGACGGCCCGGGGATGTCGGGGAGGCGTCAGCGCAGGTCCGCGAAGCCCTCCGCGACCAGCGCCCGCGCGGTGGCCAGGTGGTCCTCGCGCAGCGCCTCGGGCTCCTCGTCGAGCAGGACGGCGAGGGCGTCGAGGATCTGCCCGACGGTGAGGTCGCCGTCGCAGGCCCCGGCGAGCGCGGCCTCGACGGTGTCGGCGCGCCGGGCGCGACGCAGGCCGCGCTGCTGGCGCAGGACGATGGCGGAGGGGTCCTCGGCGCCGGCCGCGCCGACGGTCTCCTGGACGACGTCCTCGCGCAGCACCAGTCGGGAGTCCAGGCCGACGTCGAGGCGCTGGGCCGCACCCCACTCGGCGATCGCCGGGGCGATGGGCTGCTCGACGTCGAAGGGCCACTCGAGCAGCTCGCGGGCGCCGCGGCCGCCGGTGCGCAGGTTGATCCAGCCGAAGCCGATGGCCTCCACGCCCTGCTCCTCGAACCACGAGAGCCAGGTGTCGTAGCGGCGGGAATACTCCGCGACGTCGACGGCGCCGGTGGCCGGGTGCTGACCGGCGTCCTTGAGCCACAGCTCGACGTAGGCGGCGGTGTCGAGCACCTCGCGCTGCACGACGAGGGCGTCGCAGCCGGGGTCGATCCACGCGTCGAGGCGCTCCTGCCAGGGCCGGTCGGCCAGGATCGCCCAGTTGCCGAGCACCTGGCACCAGCCGCCGTCGGTGAGGTGGGCGGGCGCGGCGCGGACGATGTCCTCGACGACGCGGTCGCCGGGCAGTCCGGAGTCGCGGTAGACCAGCCGCTCGCCGGTGGCCGGCGAGATCACGAACGGCGGGTTGGTGGCGATGAGGTCGAAGCGCTCGCCCTCGACGGGGTCGAAGAACGAGCCGTCGCGCACCTCCACCCGCTCCTCGACGCCGTTGAGCGCGGCGTTGAAGCGGGCCAGGCGCAGCGCCCGGGCGTTGACGTCGGTGGCGACGACCCGCTGGGCGTGGGCGGCCAGGTGCAGCGCCTGGACGCCGCAGCCGGTGCCGAGGTCGAGCGCGGAGCCCACCTCGTGGCGCAGCGTGAGCTGGGCCAGCGACGTCGACGCCGGGCTGATGCCGAGCACGTGGTCGGCCCCGACGCGGGTGGCGGTGCCGTCGAGGCCGGGGGTGAGGTCGCTGACGACCCACAGCCCCGGGCCGGCGTCGTCGTCGGTGCCGTAGGGGCGGATGTCGAGGCGCGCGGCGACCTCGCCGACCGACTGCTCGAGGAAGCCCTCCACCGCGAGCCGGTCGACCAGCCCCGGCAGCGCCTCCTCGGCGGCGCGCAGCGACACCGGCGTCTGCAGCAGGAACAGCCGCACCAGCGTCGCCAGCGCCCCGCCGTCGCGGGTGCGGCGCAGGCCGGGGGTGGTCTCGTTGCGGGCCAGGGCCTCGTGGGCCTGGGGGCCGAGCAGGTCGGCGACGGCGTCGTAGGTGAAGTCCGCGGCCGTCAGCGCGTCCCGGAGCCGGTGGGGCAGGCCGGTGGGTGCGGTCATGGCCGCGAGCCTAGGGCGTCGGCGGCTGGGCCGGCCGGGTGAGGTCGCAGGGACGCCTCCGTGGCCCGGTCGGGCCATCCCTGACCCGAACGGGTCATCTTGTGGCCGCGAACGGCCATGGTGGGCCCATCCCCCTCCCGACGCGAGTCAGGGCTCTCTAATGTGGGGGATGTCGCGGTGGCGGGTCGGGAGCCCCGCCACCGCGATCTGCGTCGGGCCCACGGACGGGCCCGCTCCCGGGCGCCCGACCCCACGGAAGGGATCCCCGATGAGGAACCCCCGGCGCGCGCTCGGCGCAGCCGTCACCGCCACCCTGACCCTCTCCGGCCTCGCACTCGGCGCCGCGCCGACGCAGGCCGCACCCGCAGCCCCGGCCAGCGCCCTCGTGCGCGCGCAGGCCGCCCCGGGCGCCGAGCGCCCCGACGGCCTCCTCGACCCGCTGCTGCTGGTGGTCCAGCAGCTGCCGGTGATCGGCGGCAGCGCCGGCGTCGGCAGCCTCCTCACGCTCTCCCAGCCGGTCTGGAACCTGCTGGGCGTCACCAGCTCGGTGCGCTGGCTGCGCGACGGCGTCGCGATCCCGGGCGCCACCGGCTGGAGCTACCTGCCCACCGTCGACGACGCCGGCCACACCGTGCAGGCGATCGTCACCGGCTCGCTGCTGGGCCTCCTGCCGCTCGACGTCGTCACCAACGCCCTGCCGATCCCGGCCCTCGGCGGTGGCGGCGGCGCTGGCGGCGGACTCGGGACGCTGCTCTCCGCGCTGCAGCCGCCCTCGCTCAGCGGCCTGGGCTCGGTCGGCTCGGTGCTGAGCCTGCTCGACCCGGTGTGGAACCTGCCGGGGGTCTCGACGGCCTACCAGTGGTTCGTCGACGGCGTCCCCGTGCCCGGCCAGACCGGCCCCACCTTCGTGCCGGGCCTGGCCGATGCCGGCAAGCAGGTCTACGCGGTCGTCACCGGCCTGATCTCCGGTCTGCCGCTGGTCTCGACGCTGACCGACACCCTCTCGATCCCGGCCCTCACCGGCTCGCGCTCGGTGCAGGCGACCTCGGCGCCCTCGGTGCCCGGCCCGGTGAAGGTCGGCACGCCGACCACCGCGACCGCGCCCACCTGGGACACCGACTCGACGACCACCACTTACCAGTGGCTGCGCGACGGCGACCCGATCTCGGGCGCGAAGGCCCGCACCTACACGCCGAGCGCCGTCGACCTCGGCCACCAGCTCAGCGTCCTGGCCACCGGCTCGGCCGACGGCTACACCTCGAGCACCGTCGAGAGCACCGATCCCGCCACCGTCCAGCGCGGTGACGCGCCGCGGTGGACCGTCCAGCCGCGCATCACCGGCACCGCGAAGCGCGGTGCCACCCTCACCGCGCAGCCCGGCTCGTGGGGCGCGGGCGAGACGCCGAGCTTCACCTACGTGTGGAAGCGCGCCGGCAGCGTCGTGGCCGGCGCGACCGACGCCACCTACGCCCCCGGCGTCGCCGACCTCGGGCGCGCGGTCACCGTCACCGTCACTGCGGTGCGCACCGGCTACCAGCCCGCCACCTTCACCACCTCGCCGGTGACGGTGGCCCGCGCCGTCAGCACGACCCGCGCGCGCCTGGTGAAGGCCCGCGTCAAGCCCGGGGCCCGGGCGGTCATGGCCGTCAGCCTGCGCGCCTCGGGCGTGCGTCCCGGGGGCACCGTCAAGGTCTACGACGGCAGCCGCAGGGTGGGCACGTTCACGGTCACCGGCAGCCGCCGCGTGCGCCTGCCCGTGCTGAAGGCCGGCACCCACCGGCTCCGCGCGGTCTACGCCGGCTCGAGCAGCGTCACCGGCTCGCGCTCGGGCGTCGTCCGGCTGACGGTGCGCTGACGACTCCCACGGCCCGCTCATCCGACACGACGGGGCCCGTCTCGTGCGGGTGCGGTGGGCGACCTAGGCGATCGCGGAGTCGCGCCGCTTCGAGACGACCACCGCGGCGGCGATGATCGCCACCGCCACCAGGGCGATGACGATGCGGATCACGTCGTGCTCGTCCTCTCCGACGCTGAGGGAGACGACCGCGCTGGCGATGAGCAGCGAGACGAGGTTCATCACCTTGATCAGCGGGTTGATCGCCGGCCCGGCGGTGTCCTTGAACGGGTCGCCGACGGTGTCGCCGATGACCGTGGCGGCGTGCGCCTCGGAGCCCTTGCCGCCGTGGTTGCCGTCCTCGACGAGCTTCTTGGCGTTGTCCCACGCGCCGCCGGCGTTCGCGAGGAACACCGCCATCAGCGTGCCGGTGCCGATGGCGCCGGCCAGGAAGCCGGCCAGGGCCGTGGCGCCGAGGCCGAAGCCCACCGCCACCGGGGCCAGCACCGCGAGGATGCCCGGCGTCACGAGCTCGCGCAGGGAGTCGCGGGTGACGATGTCGACGACCCTGCCGTACTCCGGACGTCCGGTGCCCTCCATGATCCCCGGGATCTCGCGGAACTGGCGGCGCACCTCCATGACCACCGCGCCGGCCGCACGGCCGACCGCGTTGATCGCCAGGCCCGAGAAGAGGAAGACCACCGCGGCGCCGAGCAGGACGCCCACCAGCACGGCGGGGTCGAACACGACGAACGAGAGGCCCTCGTCGGGGCTGGGGTTGGCGTCGGCCAGCGCCTCGGCGATCGAGGTGGCGTAGGAGCCGAACAGCGCCGTGGCCGCCAGCACCGCCGTCGCGATCGCGATGCCCTTGGTGATGGCCTTCGTGGTGTTGCCGACGGCGTCGAGCTCGGTGAGGATCTGCGCCCCCTCCTCGCTGACGTCGCCGGACATCTCCGCCACGCCCTGGGCGTTGTCGGAGACCGGGCCGAAGGTGTCCATCGCGACGATGACGCCGACCGTCGTCAGCAGGCCGCAGCCGGCCAGGGCGACGGCGAACAGCGAGACCGTCAGCGACGCGCCGCCAAGCAGGTACGCGCCGAACACCGCGGCGCCGATGACCAGCGTCGTGTAGACCGCCGACTCGAAGCCGACCGCCAGACCCGAGAGGATCACGGTGGCAGCGCCGGTGAGGCTGGTGCGTCCGACGTCCTGCACGGGGCGGTACTCGGTGCCGGTGTAGTAGCCGGTGAGGGCCAGGATGCCCGCGGCCATGACGATGCCGATGACCACCGCCACCGCCGCGATCACCCGCGGGTCGCCCTCGGCGGCCAGCGCGGCGACGTCGACGTTCGTCAGGTCGGCGAAGCTGCTGGGCAGGTAGACGAAGCACAGCACCACGGACGCGACGGCCGCGATCGCGGCCGAGATGTAGAAGGCCCGGTTGATGGTGACCAGGCCGTTCTCGCCGACGCGCGGCTTGGTGAGGTAGACGCCCGCGACGGCCGTGAGCGCGCCGATCGCCGGGATGAGGAGCGGGAAGACCAGGCCCTTGTCGCCGAAGGCCTGCGAGCCGAGGATCAGCGCCGCGACCAGCGTCACCGCGTAGGACTCGAAGAGATCGGCGGCCATGCCGGCGCAGTCGCCCACGTTGTCGCCCACGTTGTCGGCGATCGTGGCGGCGTTGCGGGGGTCGTCCTCGGGGATGTTCTGCTCGACCTTGCCGACGAGGTCCGCGCCGACGTCGGCGGCCTTGGTGAAGATGCCGCCGCCCACGCGCATGAACATCGCGAGCAGCGCGGCGCCGAAGCCGAAGCCCTCGAGGACGTCCGGGGCCTCGTCCTGGAAGGCGATCACCACGATGCTGGCGCCGAGCAGGCCCAGGCCGACGGTGAGCATGCCGACCATCGCGCCGGTGCGCAGGCCGATCGTCATGGCCGGCTCGCGTCCGACCTCGTTCGCGGCGGCCGCGACGCGCAGGTTGGCGCGCACGGCCAGGGACATGCCGAGGTAGCCGACGGTGGCCGAGAAGCCGGACCCGACGAGGAAGAACACCGAGCGGAAGATCCGGACTGTGACGTCGTCGGCCGGCAGGGCCAATAGCGCGACGATCGCGACGGCGGCGAAGATGGCGAGGGTGCGGAACTGGCGCTGGAGGTAGGCGTCGGCCCCCTCCTGGACGGCCTGGGCGATGGTGCGCATCTGCGCGGTGCCCTCGCCCGCGGCGAGGACCTCCTTGCGGAACAGCGCGGCCATGACCAGGGCACCGAGCGCGATGAGGCCGACGACGACCACCAGCACCAGATTCCCGCCGGTGACCTCCACGACCGCGGGTTGGATACCCGACATGCACTTTCCTCCTGCGTCGACGAGCGGGAGGCCCGGAGTGTGATCCAGGTCTCATGGATGCGCCGTACTCTAGCCACGCCCGAGGGCCGCTCCGCGACATCGTGTGACCCGGGTCACATGTCGGGGCGCGCCGGAGGGCGTCGCGTCGTCGGTCCCACCCGATCGGGTCCGGGCAGCACGACGCCCCCGGGCCGAGGGCTGCGGGGGCGTGCGGTGTCGTGGGGTGTCGTGGGGTGTCGTGCGGCGGTCGGGGCGCGGGACGCGCCGGGGCGTCAGCCGGCGAGCGCGGCCTCGGCCGAGGCGTGGATGACGAAGACCTTCGCCAGGCCGGTGATGCGGAAGATCTTCAGCAGGCGGTCCTGGGTGCAGACCAGGTGCAGGGAGCCCTGGTGGGCGCGGACCTTCTTCAGGCCGCCGACGAGCACGCCGAGCCCGGTGGAGTCGAGGAACTCCACGGCCTCCATGTCGATGACGATGTCGTAGACGCCCTCGCCGACGAGCTCGGTGATCTTGTCGCGCAGCTTCGGCGCCGTGTAGACGTCGATCTCGCCGCCGACGGACACGATGGTCTTCCCATCGATCTCGCGCGTCGCCAAGGTCAGGTCCACGACTTCTCCTCCACAGCCGGCATCGACTGGTCTGGCGTCCCGGAGCCGGCGAACCTGAGACGAGACCGCTCATATCAAACCATGCAGCGGGCCCTGCGGTGCAATAAGTGGACAAGCCGGGACGCCCCGGTGGCCGGTCCCGGCCACCGCACCCGCTCCCTCGACGCCCGCCGGCTCCGCAGGCTGTCGGCGCCGTTTGCCACACTCGCCCCCGTGCCCGACGTCCCGACCGCCGACCTGCTGACCCGGCTGGCGGCGCACCGCGACGAGCGGCTCACCCACGTCGAGCAGGTGCCCGAGCGCGTCGGACGTCCCACCGACTGGCCGTCCTGGGCCGCCGACGACGTCACCGCCGCCTTCGCCGAACGCGGCATCACCCGCCTGTGGGAGCACCAGCGCGCCGTGGCCGAGGCCGCCCACGCCGGACGCCACGTCGTCGTCGCCACCGGCACCGCCTCGGGCAAGTCCTTGGCCTACCAGCTGCCGGCGCTCACCGCGATCCGCACCGCGCGGGGCTCGCGCGGCCAGCGGGGCGCGTCGGTGCTCTACCTCTCGCCCACGAAGGCCCTCGCACACGACCAGGCCACGGCGCTGGGCGGCCTCGGCCTCGACGTCCGGCTCACCACCTGCGACGGCGACTCCGGCCGCGATCAGCGCGACTGGGCGCGCGAGCACGGCGAGTACGTGCTCACCAACCCCGACATGCTGCACCGCTCGGTGCTCCCCCAGCACCAGCGGTGGGCGGGGTTCCTGCGCACGCTGCGGTTCGTCGTCGTCGACGAGGCCCACCACTACCGCGGCGTCTTCGGCGCCCACGTGGCCCAGGTGCTGCGCCGTCTGCGCCGCGTCTGCGCGCTCTACGGCGCCGAGCCGACGTTCGTGCTCGCCTCGGCCACGATGGCCGAGCCCGCCGACACCGCTCGACGGCTCACCGGGCTCGAGGTCGAGGCCGTCGTCGACGACGCCTCCCCCCGTGGCCCGCTCACCCTCGGCCTGTGGGAGCCGCCGCTCACCGAGCACACCGGCGAGAACGGAGCCCCGGTGCGTCGCTCGGCCGCCGCCGAGACCTCCGACCTCGTCGCCGACGCCGTCGCCCACGGCGCCCGCTGCCTGGCCTTCGTGCGCTCGCGTCGCCAGGCCGAGCAGGTGGCCGCGGTGTCGGCCGGCCTGCTCGACGAGGTCGAGCCCGGTCTGGGGGCTCGGGTCAGCGCCTATCGCGGCGGCTACCTGCCCGAGGAGCGTCGCGAGATCGAGGCCGACCTGCGCAGCGGGCGGCTCCTCGCGCTCGCCGCCACCAGCGCGCTCGAGCTGGGCATCGACGTGCACGGCCTCGACACCGTCGTGCTCGCCGGCTTCCCCGGCACCCGCGCGGCGCTGTGGCAGCGGGTCGGGCGGGCGGGCCGTGACGGCGCCGCCGCCACGGCCGTGCTCGTCGCCCGCGACGACCCTCTCGACACCTACCTGGTGCGCCACCCCGAGGCGCTGCTCTCCCGGCCCGTCGAGGCCACCGTCTTCGATCCCACCAACCCGCACGTGCTCGGCCCGCACCTGTGCGCCGCCGCCCAGGAGGCGCCCCTCGTGCGCGCCGACCTGCCGCTCTTCGGGCCCACCGCCGAGGCCGTCGTCGCGCAGCTCGTGGAGCTCGGCCTGCTGCGCAAGCGGCCGCGCGGCTGGTTCTGGACCCACGACGGCTTCGCCGCCGACCTCGCCGACCTCCGCTCGGCGGGCGGTCGACCGATCCAGCTGGTCGAGCAGGGCACCGGACGCGTGGTCGGCACCGTCGACGCCGGCAGCGCCGACGCCGTCGTGCACGACGACGCCGTCTACGTGCACCGCGGCGAGAGCTGGGTGGTCGACCACCTCGACCTCGCCGAGCACGTCGCGGTGCTGCACCGCGAGGAGGTCGACCACACCACGTCGGCCCGCTCGGTCACCGACATCCGCGTCGTCGAGGAGCGCGAGCACCGCTTCTGGGGGCCGTGCCGGCTCTCGGTGGGCGAGGTCGACGTCTCGACCCAGGTGGTCGGCTACCTCATCCGCGACGCCCGCAGCGGCGACGTCGTCGCCGAGGAGCCGCTCGACCTGCCCGTCCGCACGCTGCGCACCACCGGCGTGTGGTGGCAGGTGCCGGCGGCGGTGCTGGCCGAGGCCGGGCTCGACGAGCTCGACCCGATGGACCTCGCCGGCGCCGCGCACGCCGCCGAGCACTGCTCCATCGGCCTGCTGCCGCTCTTCGCCACCTGCGACCGCTGGGACATCGGCGGCGTCTCCACGATCCTGCACCCCGACACCGGCGAGCTCACCGTCTTCGTCCACGACGGCCACCCCGGCGGGGCCGGGTTCGCCGAGCGCGGCTACCGCGCCGCCGAGGCCTGGCTGCGCGCCACCCGCGAGGCCATCGGCGCCTGCGAGTGCGAGACCGGCTGCCCCTCCTGCGTGCAGTCGCCCAAGTGCGGCAACCAGAACAACCCGCTCGACAAGGCCGGCGCCGCGCGCCTGCTCGACGTGCTGCTGGCCGGTGCGGGCCAGGCGAGCGCCCCAGCGCCGGTCTGACACCTCCGCCCGAGGACCTCAGCGCGGATCCGGGCGCGTTGCAATCCTTGCAACGCCAGGACCTGCCCGCGCTCGGGCACCAAGGCTGGCGTCGGGGCCGAGCCAGCCGTCGACCGCCACCGACACCTCGACGACGACGTCGGAGCCGCTCGGGGTGCAGGCGACGAGGCGGGCGCCGTTGGCCTCGGCCACCGGGGCGGCGGCGCCGCAGTCACCGCCGGCCGCGGCCAGGGCGGCCAGGTCGGCGGCGGCCTGGGCTCGGCGGTGCTCGACGACGAGCCCGGTGACCTCGGCGAGGGCGACGCCGACGAGGAGCAGCACGGCCGCGAGGGCGACGGCGAGGACCGTGCCGACGCCGCGGTCGTCGCGGGGGCGTCGCGACCGACTCACGGATCCTCCTCGGCGCCCACGGCCTCGGCGCGCACGGTGGCGCCGGGGAGCAGGCCGTCGAGGACGCCGCCGGGCATCCCCACCGACCCGGTGACGGTGACGCGCACGCGACCGTCGGCGCGGGCCAGGGCGATGCGGGATCCGTCAGGCGCGATGCCGGCGCCGGCGGCGATGGCCTCGGCGTCGGGATCGCCGCGGGCGGCGAGCCGGGCGGTCTCGCGGGCGGCGTCGACCGCGCGCACCTGGGCCAGACCGACGGCGAGCAGCCAGCACAGCGCGGTGGTGAGCAGCACCAGCACGGGCAGCACCATGACGGCCTCGGCGGTGACCGCGCCCCGCTCGCCGCGGCGGACGCCGCGACGAGCGGGGCGAGGACGCGGGGACGCAGCGCTCATCCGACGCCCAGCATCGACAGGGCCTTGTCGAAGAGGACGGTGAGGATGCGCTCGCCGAGACCGCCGGTGAGCATCGTGTAGAGCAGGCCGGCGAAGCCGGCGCCGGCCGCGGTGCCGACGGCGTACTCGGCGGTGGTGATGCCGTCGTCGCGACGGCTGCGGGGACGGATGCGGGTGCGGGACATGGGTGACTCCTGGTGCTCGAGGGATGGGGTGGCTGGGGGTCGGGGACGTGCGAGGGCCCGGCGGTGCGCGGGCCCTCATGCGGCGACCTTCGAGAGCAGGCCCGCGACCAGCGGGACGATGCCGAGGAGCAGGAACGACGGCAGCAGGCAGGCGCCCAGCGGCACCGCGGCCCGGACGCCGACGGCGCGGGCGCGCTGCTCGACGTCGGCACGGGCCTGACGGTCGAGGTCGTCGGCGAGCCGGGCGAGCACCAGCTGCACCGAGGCACCGGACTCGCTCGCGCGATGGAGGGCTCGGGCCAGGACGCCGAGCACGGGGTCGTCGCCGAGGCCGAGCCACAGCGACGCGGGATCGGCGCCGAGCTCGAGCCGGGCGAGCGAGGCGAGGAGACGCTCGGAGGTCGGACCGGGCAGCGCCCGCGCCGCCACCGCGACGGCCGACGCCGGGGCGAGTCCGCCGCCGACGGCGGTGGCGGTGAGGCCGACGAGCTGGGGCAGATCCTGACGCTCGCGCTCACGGCGGCGCCTCACCGCCGGCGGCTCGCGTCGAGCGCGACGCACGCCCACCAGCACGGCCGCGGGCACGGCGGCGATCGCGCCGAGCACGCCGCCCACCAGCACCCAGGCGAGGGCGCCCGCCGCGGTGCCGAGCAGCCACGGGGTCACGCCCGGACCCTCGGAGGGGGCGGCGACGACCGGGGCGTCCTGGTCGCTCGGAGCCACGGAGAGCGCCGCCAGGGTCCGGGCGCGCGGCAGGACGAGCAGGGCGCCGGCGAGGACCAGCCCGGCGAGGAGGATCGGCGCGGAGGTCATGCGGGGGCCTCGCCCTCGACGTCGAGGGCGATCGACTCGATCCAGCGCAGCCCGAGCACGGCGAGCCCCAGCCCGGCCAGCAGGCACACGACGCCGGCGGTGGACCCGAGCAGGAACGTCAGCGGACGGCCGCCGCTGCTGGCGCCGATGCCCCAGGCCGCCACCGGCAGCAGGGCGACGAGGCGGGCCGTGGCCCGTGCGGAGGCGAGCTCGCCGCGCACCACGAGCGCCGTGGCGGCGTCGGCGCGCAGGCGGGACGCGACGGCGTCGAGGGCGGGGGCCAGGCCGGCGCCCGTGCGCCACGAGACCTCCCAGGCGGCGGCGACCGCCCGCAGTCCGCCGCAGCCCGGCGCGACGGCGAGCTGACGCCAGGCGTCGGGGACGTCGGCGCCGAGGTCGGCGGCGGCGCTGACCGTCGCGAGGGCAGGGTGACGGGTGGTGGCCGAGGTCAGGGCGAGGGAGGTCGGGCGTCCGGAGGCGAGGTCGGCGGCGAGCGACTCGCAGGCCTCCTGCACCCACGCCCGTCCGGCGAGCACCTCCCGCGAGAGGGCCTGGCGTCGCAGGATCGCCAGGACGCCGCGCAGCAGCAGGCCTCCGCCGACGCCGAGCAGGACGACCCGCGTCAGCGGGAGTCCGAGCGCGGCCAGCCCGGGGACGGCGCTCACCGCCGCGAGCGCGATGAGCAGGGTCGGGCGCGCGGGCGGGCGATCCTCCGCTGCGGGCGCCATGGGCCGCCGACGGGCCGGCGCCAGGGCGAGCAGCGCGAGGGTCAGCAGCACGCCGACGGCGGCGGGCAGCGCGGCGCCCGTCATGCCGGGACCTCGCGGCCGGGAGCGAGCATCCGGCGCAGCCGCTCGTACGCCGGCCCGGCCATCGCCTCCGCGCCGTCGCAGCGCACGGCGGTGACCAGGCGCACCCAGCCGTCGGCGTCGCGCTCGGGGACGGCGAGCTCGGCGACCCGGCGGCGTCCGGCGCGGTCGCGGGCGAGGTGCACGACGAGGTCGAGCCCCGAGGCGAGCTGGCTGTGGGCGGCCGCCCGCCCCAGCCCGGCGGCCAGGGCGAGGGCCTCGATGCGCGCGGGGACGTCGGCGGCGGAGTTGGCGTGGACGGTGCCGCAGCCGCCCTCGTGGCCGGTGTTGAGGGCGGCGAGCAGCTCGACGACCTCGCCACCGCGGACCTCGCCGACGACGAGGCGGTCGGGGCGCATGCGCAGCGCCTGGCGCACCAGCGTGCGCAGGTCGACGGCGCCGACGCCCTCGACGTTGGACGTGCGGGCCTCCAGGCCGACGACATGAGGGTGCGCGGGCGCGAGCTCGGCGGAGTCCTCGACGACGACCAGCCGCTCGGCGGGCGGCACCAGCCCCAGCAGCGTGGCCAGGACGGTGGTCTTGCCGGTGCCCGTGCCCCCGGTGACGAGGAAGGCCAGGCGTCGCTCGACGACCGCGGCGAGCACCTCGGCCAGCTCGCGGGTGAGGGTGCCGGAGGCGACGAGATCGTCGAGGGCGAGCGCGGTGCCCGCTGGGACGCGCAGCGAGAGGAGCGTGCCGGGGCGGGCGAGCGGGGCGAGGACGGCGTGGAGGCGGGTGCCGTCGGGGAGCCGGGCGTCGACGTGCGGCGCGGCGTCGTCGAGGCGGCGCCCGGCCGTCGCCGCCAGTCGCTGGGCGAGCCGGCGGACGGCGGCGTCGTCGGGGAAGGAGACCTCGACGGGCTCGAGCCCGGAGCCGCGGTCGACGTAGACGCCCTGCGTGCCGTTGACCAGGACGTCGGTGACGCCGGGCAGTCGCAGCAGGGGCTCGAGCGGACCGGCGCCGACGGCGTCGCGCACCAGCCGGGCGTGGACGGCGAGGACGGCGGCGTCGCCGACCGGGCGCCCGCCGGCCCGCAGCGCCTCGGCGACCCGCTGCGGCGAGAGCGGGCCGGGCGCGCGGGCGAGGGCGTCGCGGACGAGCTCGACGTCGGCCGACGACGGCTCGGGAACCGGGCCCGCCGCGAGGAGGCTCATGCGGCGTCGCCGAGCAGCGAGACCCGCTCGAGGAGGTCGCGGGCGGTGCGGCCCAGCGGACCGCGCGGGCTGCGGACGGGTCCGAGGCCGAGGTCGAGCGCCTCGTCGAGACCCCGCTGCGGCGCCATGGCCGCGGCCAGCGGCACCCGCAGGGCCTGCGCGCAGGCCTCGGCGGCCTCGCTCGGGCCGCGGACGACCAGCCGCAGGCGCTCGGGGTCGGGCGCGGTGCGGCACCAGCGGGCGGTGGCCGCGACGGCGCTGATGCCCGGGGTGGTGACGACGAGGACGACGTCGCAGCGGGCCAGGAGCTCCTCCCCCACGGCGCCGGCGGCACGGGGCAGGTCGAGGACGACGTGGCGGTGTCCGCGCTGGGCGGCCGAGAGCACCTCGCGAGCGGCGAAGGCCGGCAGCGGCTCGGCG
Source organism: Nocardioides sp. B129/18 (assembly GCF_055282735.1). Lineage (NCBI taxonomy): Bacteria > Bacillati > Actinomycetota > Actinomycetes > Propionibacteriales > Nocardioidaceae > Nocardioides > Nocardioides sp. B129/18. Next base: position 107,273 of record NZ_JBUZJI010000012.1, read on the forward strand.
ACCCCGGCGGCCCAGGTGAGGACGCCGAGCTCGCCGCGCCGCGGGACGGCGTCGCGCAGGGAGCGGGCGGAGATGCGGCCAGTGGTGCGGCACAGGTCGGCCCAGCGCACGCCGTGGCGGGACTCGAGGCCCAGCACGCGGTCGAGACCGGGCCCGAGCGGGTCGGCGTCGACGGCCAGGACCGGCCCGAGGGCGGCGGCGCGCTGGGCGAGGGCGGCGGCGAGGGTGGTGGCGCCGGCTCCGCCGCAGCCGGCGACGACGCCCACGACGCGACCGGGCGGGGCGGCGCGCTCGTCGAGGTCGGCGAGCAGCTCGGCGAGCCATCCGCCCGAGCGGGGCAGGTCGGAGACGGCCTCGGCGCCGAGCGCGACGGCCGAGCGGAAGAGGTGCTCGGGGACCTGCTCCCACGCCAGCACCTGGACGCCCGGGCGGCGGCGCAGCCCCAGCGGCACGAGCTCGCCGGCGAGATCGGAGCCGACGAGGACGAGCGCTGCACGACCCCACAGCCGCACGGCCTCGGAGAGCTCGGCGGTGACGTGCACGCGCACGCCCGCCGCGGCCGCGAGCCGAGCGACCTCCTCGACCAGCGAGGGCTCGCGGGAGAGCAGGAGCGGCACGCCCTGCGGGGTGCGTCCGGGCCCGGGAGGGCCGGCGGAGCCGGTGACGGGCCCCGTGACGGGACCCGTGAGAGCGGCGTCGGTGGAAGCGAGGGAGCAGGAGGAGGAGCGTGCGAGGGCCATGGCTCCACGCTCGTCGGACGGGCGCCGCAGCGGGAGGGGTCGATGACGATCTGGGGACGACGCTGTCGAGTGAGCCCCTGTGGAGGCTCAGCGGCCTACGATGAGGGCATGCCGGCCGCGGCCTTCTTCGATCTGGACAAGACGATCATCGCGAAGTCCAGCGCGCTCGCGTTCAGCAAGCCCTTCCAGGCCGGCGGTCTCATCTCCCGCCGCTCGGTGCTGCGCTCGGCCTACGCCCAGTTCGTCTACCTCGTCGGCGGCGCCGACCACGACCAGATGGAGAAGATGCGGCTGTTCATGTCGCAGCTGGTCGCCGGCTGGGACGTCGCGACGGTGCGCGAGATCGTCGCCGAGACCCTGCACACCGTCGTCGACCCGCTGGTCTACGACGAGGCCGTCGGGCTCATCGAGGAGCACCACGCCGCCGGCCGCGAGGTCGTCATCGTCTCCACCTCCGGCACCGAGGTCGTCGAGCCGATCGGCCGCCTGCTCGGCGCCGACACCGTCGTCGCGACGCTGCTGGAGGAGGTCGACGGCCGCTACACCGGCGAGATCGCCTACTACGCCTACGCCGAGGAGAAGGCCGTCGCGGCCCGTCGCCTGGCCGCCGAACGCGGCTGGGACCTCGCCGAGTGCTACGCCTACTCCGACTCCATCACCGACGTGCCGCTGCTCGAGGCCGTCGGCCACCCGCACGCCGTCAACCCCGACCGCGACCTGCGTCGCGTCGCGGCCCAGCGGGGCTGGCCGATCCTCGTCTTCGCCAAGCCGGTGGCGCTGAAGTCGCGCATCGCGCCCACGCGTCCGACGCTCGCCGCGCTGGCCGTGGGCGGGGCGGTCGCCGTCGGGGGCCTGGCGTGGGCGAGCGCACGGCGTCGTCGTCCTGCCGTCTGAGGCTGCTGCCCTCCGGTTCCACGACGCACGACACGCCGCGTGCCTCTTGTGGCCCAGGTCACATCGGCGTACAACTGGAGTCACAACTCCACAGACGTACACGCGGATCGGGTACCCACGCGGCATTCCACCCAATGTCTGGGCGCCGATTCAGCCGGGATGCTCCCGGCACGGCAGTTGCGATCATGCACGCTTGGTAGCCGGCGATCCACGTGTCAGCGGTGGCACCCAGGACTTCGTGAGCCGGGGTGCCACCTGCATGTCCGCGGTCGGACGCCGTCGTCGAGCCCTCGCGTCCGGGGCTCCGTCGGACGGAATCGAGCGGAATCGGGCCGATCAGGTCAGGGAGAACTGGACGTTGTCGGGGGAGACCTCCCCTGACAACGTCCAGTTTCCCCGGATATCCGGGGCGGATTCGTGGGGTCATCGCAACACCTGGTGTG
>NZ_JBUZJI010000013.1:0-58786 GCF_055282735.1 Nocardioides sp. B129/18
CCGCCACCCAGGCGGCCTAACCCAACCTGTCACCTGATCGTGCAGCAGTCCCCTCCGCAAGCTCGTCGACATGGGCCGCATCGAGCTGCCCTACGACCGCGAGCTCCTCACCGAGTGGCAGGGCCAGAAGATCCAGTACGTCCGCGACGAGGGCTCGGCCGCCGGCCTGAAGACCCGCGAAGGCGGCGGCTCCTTCCACACCCTCGACGCCGCCAAGATGATGGTCGCCGGCCGCCAGCTGCAGGTCATGGAGGTTGCCCTCAACATGCAGCAGACCAAGCGGCCTGTGCTCGCGCGGTTCGGCTAGGAGGCCGGCCGGATCACGGTGCCGTCGAACAGCACCACGTCGCCGTCCGGCTGCAGGAACAGCGGCGCGCGCACGCCGCCGTGGTACGAGCACGTCCCGCGCCCGACCGAGGGCGACATCCAGCCGTCGTAGCACAGCGAGCCGTAGCCCACGGCTCCCGCGAGCGGCGACACCGCCGGCGTGGCCGTGGGCGTCGGTGAGGCAGAGGCCGTCGGCGTCGGGGTCGATGAGTCCTGCGAGTCGCCCAACACCGCGGGCAGCGCCAGGAGCGCGCCGAAGAGCGCCACGGTCAGGACCACCGGCGTTGTGGACAGATAGACCCACCACAGCGCGCGCCACTGATCGCGCGAGTAGCGATGGAACCGGAAGAACCACATGATCGAGCCAGGCTAGGGACGTTCGGCGCCGTTCAGGCACCGTTAGGCGGCATTGACTAGACCTGCCGACACACCCGGCATGCCCTCCGCCGCCGTCGAGCCCGCCACCGACTTCCGCCCTGAGCCGCCGCCCTCGAGCGCTTTCGAGCGGCCCGCGGATCCTGTCGGCGCCTTCCTCAGGCCCATCCAGGCCCGGTGCGGGAGTCCTGGAGCGTGGCGGGCACTGCTGCAGTGCCATCGTCGGCGAAGTAGGCGAGCACGTAACCGCTTGAACGTCCGTTGCCAGGTCATCGAAGGGCATCTTCGGTAGTGCCTCCGCACCTTCCCCCTGCACCGGTCAGACCTCGGCCATGGATGGAAACCATCACCTTCCACGTGTAGCCACGGGAGGAGGCCGCCGCAGCCGCGAGGCAACCGCCTCGCTTCAGCAGCGCTCGACAGCCCTCGCGCGGTCATCGGTGTGACGGCGGGTCGTGGTCGAGGGGCCCGAGGTCGAAGTCATGACCATGCATGACACTCCGCGACGCCTGATCACCACTCGCCAGGCTGCCGAGATCCTGGGGGTCTCCATCCGATCCGTCCAGCGCCTCGTCGCCGGGGGCAGCCTCACTTCCTATGAGGTGCAGGGGGTGCGCGTCACACGGCTGGACAGCAACGAAGTGATGAGCCTCTTCAGCCGCACGCGGCGGCTCCCCTCGCCCCCGTCCCAGCCATGACGCTCGAGCGACCCCAGGCTGCCGTCGGCACCGCGGAGGCTTCTGGAGGACGTCGGCCCACGACGTCGGCGTCGCTCCCCGGCCTCACCGGGGTTGGCTGCGCCAGGTGGCCTCGCTGCGGAGGCACACCGTGAGCGGAACGGCCCTCGGTCAGAGGTTCGTCAGCCTCCGTCATGCTGCCGAGGTGCTCGACGTCTCCGAGCGCACCGTCCGGCGCATCATCGAACGCGGCGAGCTCACCACCTACAGGCTTGCCGGTCGGCGCACGCTGCGTGTGGAGCTGGAGGAGGTTGTGGGCCTACTCGAGCCTGAGCAGGCTCACACGAGTGCCTTCCGCTGCTGACCGCGCCAGCAGCCCAGGCCGCCTGCGTGTGGCCGGCCGCCCGGCCTAGAACGTCCGTTGCGGAGGGGGCGGAGACCCTGGCGCCGACGTCGGGGGGCGGGTCCAGGCAGTCGCAGTGGCCCTGCTTCGCTTCACCCGCGGCGGAGCGCGCACTCCAGCCGTAACGCCGCGAGACGGCTCGCCTCCTCGAGGCCCGGCCAGGTCTCCGACCGGGGGCCTCGCGAGGTCGCCCCGAGGGGGGGCCGGGCGCGTGAGCAGTCGGGGCACGCTACGTGTGGCGTCCTCACCGTGACGCCGACGACGGTAAGGACTGCCGGACGACCCGCCACTGCTCAGGACGCCGCGTCTCGTGGAAGCCGATCTCAACCGGCCGCCGTCACGTTCCGAGACTGCTGCCGCAGTCACGAGCCCCCCCTGCCTTTCTTCCCGAGAGGCTGAGAGCAGGTGCCTCCACAACGGCGCGCCCACTTTCGCGATAAGTCCCGGGCCTGGAGCTGTAACGCGGCCGGGACGCCCGTTGGAGACACGACTGGCCGGAGACTGCCGGCGCCAGTCGCTCCGCGCGTCTTCGATACCGTCCGGTGTCCTGAGTCTGTCAACGCCCGTTCTAGCGGTGGGCGACGACGGGCCGCGCCTCGACCACGTAGGCGCTGTGGTCTGAGAGGCGTCGCTCCACCGGCACCCTGACCGCGGTGGTGACCTCCCAGGTCGCCGGCACCGCGATGTGGTCGATGGAGCCAGCTCCCGCCGTCGCTGAGGCGAGCTCCGCCGTCGGCATCTGGAGCCCGAGCGCGGCGACGGTCTCGAGGAGTCGCGTCCGCCCGAGGTTCGTCCCGACCCACTCGCGGCCCACCAGCGCCTGGTTGAGGTCACCACCCCACACGTCAGGGCGGGCGCGCTGGACCGCGGGCCAGATGGGCGCGGTCATGTCGTTGAGCGACCCTGGACCGTAGATGTCGGTCGGCCTCCACCCCCGCGCCGGCAGCACCGTGCAGCAGACCCGCAGGCCGTCCACCTCGGCGAGCAGGGAGGCGGCATGGGGGTCGTCGAGCCCCCGAGGGGTGCTCCGCCCGGCCACGGCGACGAGCCGGCGACCAGGAGCCATCTCTCGGTGTCCGAGGAGCAGCTCCATGCCGGCGACCACGACGTCGTCACGCACCTCGGTGAGCAGCAGCAGGTCACCGTCGAGGGCGGCGAGGACGTCCGCGTGCGCCGGGGACCACTTGCCCTCGAGGTTCCACGTGACGATGCGCATGGAGGACCCTCCCACGGCTGAGCCCGGTGCTCGTGACGTAGGGCCGCTCCTCATCCGGACCACCCGTGGAGCTGACGCAGCTCCATAGGTAAAGATGCGCCCTATGGCCGCCCCCACCTCGACCTCCGGCAAGATCACCCAGCAGGAGCTCGAGTCGCGTCTCTGGGGCGCGGCCAACGCCCTGAGGGGACCGGTAAGCGCTGATCCACTCGACGCCGGCTGCCTGATGGCGGCCGGGCGCCGTCATGCCGAGGACGAGCCGCCCGTGGGGCGGCGTCCACGCTCGAGGGGCTAGCCGAGGGCATCGGGCGACGGGGCCCGCGCACTCCGCACGTCACGCACGGCCAGCTCGATCGCCGGTGCGGCGCGGGTCATCAGCAGCCGATCGGCGAGCGGGTCGACCAGTCCACGGGCGAGGAGCGCCGGCCCGACCCAGCCCGGGGCCGTCACGCGCGCGCGGCGGGCGACCAGGCCGCGCAGCAGCGCGTCGGCCGCGCGGTCGACGGGCATCGGCCTGGTGAGGAGCGCGGGCAGTGCACGGCGGAACGCGGCCACCTGGGGCTGGCGATAGACCTCGTCCACCAGCGCCGTGTCGACGAAGCCGAGGTAGGCGACGCCTGCGCTGGCGCCCGCAGCGGCCAGCTCGACCCGCAGCGCCCGGCCCAGCTGCTCGACGCCGGCCTTGCTCATCGCGTAGGAGGCGTTGAGGGTGCCGTTGAAGAAGGCGTAGATGGAGCCGACGAACAGGATGTGCCCGCGCGACTCCTCGATCGCCGCCGCGACGGCACGGGCGGTGCGCCACTGGCCGAGCAGGTCGATCTCGACGGTGCGCTCGAAGTCGGCCACCGCGATGTCGCGCACGGTGAGACTGGGCGGTGCAATGCCGGCGTTGGCCAGGACCCGGTCGATGCGCCCGAACCGCTCCTGGGCATGTCGGACGGCGCCCTCGACCGACTCCAGGTCGGTGACGTCGCAGCGGACGGAGGTCGCTCGATCGCCCAGCTCGGCGGCGAGCATCCCCGTCGCCTCCTCGTCCACGTCGAGCAGGGCGACGGCACCACCGGCGTCGTGGAAGCGGCGCGCCACCGCTGCGCCGATCCCCCGCCCGGCGCCGGTCACCAGGAGAACCTGGCCGCGCAGATCGTGACGACTCATCGCTGCGCCTCGACACGGTCGGCGATGTCCCGGCCCGCCCGCCGCAGGTGCCGCAGCGCGGACTCGGCCGCGTGGAACCCGCCCATGCCGTGGACCCCGGCGCCGGGCGGCGTCGCGGAGGAGCAGAGGAACGCGCCCTCCACGCCCAGGGAGTAGGGGTCGCGGGCCAGGCGTGGCCGCAAGGCGATCTGCAGCGCCGTGTTGGCGCCGGTGCTGATGTCGCCCCCGACCCAGTTCTCGTTGTACGCCTCGAACTCCTCCGGGGAGCGGGTGGACGTGGCGAGCACCCGATCGCGGAAGCCTGGCGCGAACCGCTCGATCTGCGCCGTGATCGCCTCCGTCGCATCGCCCTCGAAGCCCGCCGGCACGTGGGCGTAGGCGTAGATCGGGTTGACGCCGTCGTGAGACCGCGTCGGGTCGGCGAGGTACTGCTGACCGAGCAGCACGAAGGGCCGCTCCGGCATCGAGCCGCGAACGTTCTGCCTCTCCACGGCGGCGATCTCGGCGGCGGATCCGCCGAGGTGCAGGGTGCCGGCCCGGCGGCAGTGCTCGTTGCGCCACGGGATGTCGCCGTCGATGGCGAAGTCGACCTTGAAGGTCCCGGGCCCGTACCGGTACGAGGACAGCGCACGACGCACCCGCGACGGCAGACGGTCCCCGAGGATGCGGACCGCGCCGCGCGGTGAGGTGTCGAGCACGACGACCTCCGGCCTCTCCCCGATGAGCGCGGCGAGGTCCGCGACGTCGTCGACGCGGACGCCGCACCGCACCGTCCCGCCGAGCGCGGCGAGCTCGGCGAGCAGGGCGCGCGTGATCGACTCGGAGCCACCCTCGGCCACCGGCCAGCCCACGGCGTGGGCCGCGGCGGTGAGCATCATCCCCACCGAGCTGCTCAGCGGGGTGTCGAGGCGGTGGAAGGTGTGGGCGGCGACGCCGGCGAAGAGCGCGCGCGCGGGCTGGTCCCGGAACCGGCGCACGCTCACCGTCGCCGGCAGCAGCGCCTGGAGGCCGAAGCGGCCCAGCACCACCGGGTGCCGCGGGACGTGCGCGACCGGCTGGAAGACCTCCTCGATGAGGGCCTCGAAGTGAGCGGTCGAGCTGTGGAACATCCGCTCCCAGCGCCGCCCGTCGACCTCGCCGAGGCTGGCGCGGGTCAGGGACCTGTCGCGCGCCGCGACGCCCGCGCGGCCGTCGTCGAGCGGGTGGGCGAGGTCGATCTCGGGCCACCGCCAGACAAGACCGTGTCGCTCGAGCGCCAGGGAGGCCAGGAACGGCGAGGCGACGCCGGTCGGGTGGAACGCCGAGCAGTCGTCGTGCAGCACGCCGGGGAGCGTGTTCTCGCTCGTGCGCGTGCCCCCGCCGGGCCGATCGTGGGCCTCGACGACGGTGACGCGCAGGCCGGCCTGGGCCAGCCGGATGGCGGCAGCGAGACCGTTGGGCCCGCTGCCGACCACCGCGGCTGCCGTCACGCGGAGGGCTCCGTCTCGCGGGTCAGGTCCGCGGTGCCGGCGGTGCGGACGTACCCGGGGGCGGTCCAGTGCACGCGCAGGGGCACCGGCCCGTTCGGGAGCCAGGGCTGCTCGCGGACGCAGTCGGACACCGTCCACTCCCCTCGCTCCACGACGCCCAGCGCCGCGTCGATGACCCGGTACTGCTGGGTCTTCTTGTGGATGGGCTGCGACTCGGCGAAGACGACGACGAGGTCGCCGGGCTCGAGCCCGAGACGCTTCTGGACGGCCGCCACCAGGCGCTCGTCGTGCAGGTGGCCGTCGCCGAAGTTCCAGCCGACCAACGTGTTGCACACGAACTCGCCCTCGCGGACGGTGCGCTGCTCGAGGTCGCCGAGGCTGGCGCGCAGCACCGAGAACAGGCCGCGCCCCTGGCTGTGCATCGAGCGCCAGGCGAGCGCCTTCTGCAGCGTCATCTCCGCGTCGTCCCGCTCGTACGGCGTCGGGACCATCCGCTGCAGCTGGTCGAGCTGGTTCTCGACGCCGGGCAGCTCGTTGAGGCGCTGCTCGATGCCGGGCCTCATCGCCCAGACCCCCGTGGCCCAGTTGCCGGCGTACTGGCGCATCGAGGGCAGGAAGGACACGAGATCGGGGCGCAGGTTGCCCAGGATCGGACCGAAGGTGAGCAGGGCGAAGACCGGGATCAGCAGCAGGGGCTCGGAGAAGTCCCAGATGTTGTAGACGCCCGGGTCGAACCCGACCCACATCACGATGGCGATGAAGCCGAAGAAGACGTTCCACTCCAGCGGCACCGCGAGCGGGAAGGTCGAGGTGATGAAGATGTGGAACACCAGCATGCCGAGCGCGCCGAGGAGCGCGACGGTGGCGTTGGTGGTGAGGAGGAGCACGACGGGGATGACGAGCTCGACGGTGGTGCCTCCGACGTGCGCCATGAACCAGGCGAGGCGGGAGGGCCGTAGGTCGTGGGGCGCGTCGCGGTACTGCAGCCGCTTGACGACGTTCAGCTGGCCCGGCGAGTTCGAGACCATCGGCGGGACCACGTTCTCGAAGTGCTCGCCGAACTTCGACACTCCGGCGCCGATCCACACCACGCAGATCACGATCTTGAACACCACGACGAGATCGACGAAGTCGGCGGTCGAGGCGATCGTGCCGAAGAGCGCGGAGAACAGCATGATCGGCAGGTACTGCTCGGACCGGGCGGCCAGGAAGATCACCTTGTCCCGCAGGCCCAGCAGCGGCATCAGCACGAGCACCGGGATGAACGCCTCGGCGGGCACGAGCTCCTGGACACCGGTGCCTGCCGGGAGGAACCGCGCCGGCACGGGGTCGGCCTGCGCGACGAGCGGCACGACCAGGCTGGCCAGCACCCCGACGTAGAGCGCCACGTCGACGAGGGTGCGCTCGTCACCGCCGGTGAGCGGGACCCGTCGACCCCAGGGCGCCATCCGGATCGTGCCCGGACGCAGCCAGTAGCGGATGTTGCCCGTCATCGGCCGGAAGTGGCCGCACAGCGGACCCCAGGCGCCGCCGAGGCCGATGACCTCCAGCAGCATCAGCCACACGGCCAGCTTCTGGTAGACGACGATGTTGTTGTACCAGGAGCCCACGTCGGTGAACGCGATGCCGCTGGTCATCGAAGCGATCCAGATGCCGACGCCGAAGTACAGGCCCAGCATCTTGAGGACGTACACCACGTGCAGCACACGCGGCGTCCCGAAGCCGTCCTCGACCCAGTGGGTGGCGAGGATCCGCATCCGCTCCGCGAGGGGGAGCCGCAGGAACTCGGCGGGCGGCATCGGCTGCGGCGAGGGAGTCATGAAGCCCATCGGTCAGACCTCCTGGGTGACGACGGCCGCGGCGAGCTCGCGACGCAGGGCCGGCTTGTCGATCTTGCCGACCGGGTTCTTCGGCAGGTCGGCTCGGACGGTGATGGAGGTCGGGACCTTCACCTTGGTCAGCTGCTGCGAGCACAGCGCCCGGAGCGCGGCGGCGTCGGTGGTGTGCTCGGGATGCACCACCACGTACGCGACGGGGACCTCGCCGTACACGGGGTCGGGAGCACCCACCACCGCGGCCTCGAGGATCGCCGGATCGGACAGGAGGACGCTCTCGATCTCCTTGGGGTAGATGTTCTCCCCGCCCCTGATGATCATGTCCTTGATGCGGTCGACGATGCGCAGGTAGCCGTCGTCGTCGAGGATGCCGACGTCGCCGGTGTGCAGCCAGCCGTCGCCGAGCGCCTCGGCCGTGGCCTCGGGGCGGTTGAGGTAGCCGAGCATGACGTTGTCGCCCTTGATGACGACCTCGCCGCGCTCGCCCGCCGGGAGCAGGCTGCCGTCCGGGGCCATGATCGCGACGATCTGGCCGGGCAGCGCCGGGCCGACCGTGCCGGGCTTGCGGACGCCGTCGAGCGGGTTCGCCGTCGAGGCGCACGTGCCCTCGGTGAGGCCGTAGCCCTCGACGAGCGGGAAGCCGTAGCGCGCCTCGACGCCGGCGAGCAGCTGCGGCGAGGCAGGCGCGGCCCCGCAGATGGCGAAGCGGACCGAGGAGGTGTCGAAGGCCAGCTCCGCCGGGAGCGCGAGCAGGTGGGTGTAGATGGTGGGGACGGCGGAGAAGAAGGTGGGCCGCAGCGTCTGCACCGAGGTGAGGAACTCGACGGGGTGGAACCGGCCGAGCACCGACAGCCGTCCGCCGGCGATCATGGTGGAGAGGAAGCTGACGCAGATCGCGTTGACGTGGAAGAGCGGGAGCACCAGCAGGCAGTGGTCCTCCGCGGTGAGCGCGAGCGCGGTGCCCATGCCGTTCGCCATGGCGGCGACGTTGCCGTGGGTGAGCATCACGCCCTTGGGCCGACCGGTCGACCCGCTGGTGTAGATGAGCAGGGCCAGGTCGGAGCTCGCCGTCGACGCCGCCGGGAGCTCGACGCCGGTGGAGGTCCTCCGGAGGTCGTCGACGAGGATCGAGGGACGACCGCCGTCCGGGTCGCCGGCGGCGTGCTTGACGACCAGCGTCGCGCCCGCGTCGTCGATCTGGTAGTCGGCCTCGTTCGCGGTGAAGACGGGGTTGACTGGCGTGGCGACCGCTCCGACGCGCCAGGCCGCCACCAGCGTCACGAGGAGCTCGACGCGGTTGGACAGCATGATCGCGACGACGTCCCCGTGGCCCACGCCCGCGTCGACGAGCTGCTCGGCGACGGCGTCGACCCAGGCCGCGAACTCGGCGTAGGTCAGCTCGACCCGGTCGTCGCGCATGCAGGGGGTGTCTGCGCGATCGGCCGGCTGGTGCCACGGCAGATAGGTGCTCTCCACGGGTTCGTCCTCTCCTCGACGCCTGCTGGTCAGATCGGGACAGTAGGTCCGGAGCGAGCACGGAGGTTTGGTCCCGAGTCACAAAGTTCGGTGACCTCTTCGTGGCATGCTTCACACGACGAGGAGCAGGAACCGCCCAGAGATGCGGATCGATGTCCCCACAAGCCGTCGTGTGACGGACGTCTTGTCTCCCGGAACCAATCAGGAGGTCCGCGATGGCTGCGGCGCCACGACACTCGACGACGCTCCCGGTCGCCACCGCGACGCGGGTCGCCACCGTCGCGCAGGCGATCGGTCAGCGCCTGCGCGAGAGCGGCGCCGCGCTGCAGGCCGAGATGGCGGAGTCGATCCCCGAGCTGCGGGGCGATCCGGTCATCCAGGACCTGCTGCGAGCCAGCACGGAGAGCAACGTCGAGACCTTCCTCTCCGTCATCCAGTACGGCATCGACGTCGCCGAGGTGCGGCCGCCGTCCGCGGCCCTCGAGTACGCCCGACGGCTGGCCCAGCGCGGCGTCTCCACCAACGCCCTCCTGCGCGCGTACCGGATCGGGCAGAGCACCGTCCTGGACTGGGTGGTCGAGGAGATCGCCCGCACCGAGACCGACAGCCGGGTCTCGGTGGAGACCGCCCGGGCGTTCCAGGTCACGAGCTTCGCCTACGTCGACCTGATCGCCGAGCAGGTCGTGGCCGAGTACGAGTCCGAGCGCGGGCGCTGGCTGGCGAACCGCAACACGATGCGCGCGGCGATGCTCTCCACGGTCCTCTCGGGACGCCCCTATGACACCGCCGCCGCGGAGGCGGCCCTGGGCCACCGGCTGCGCCAGAACCACCTGGGGGTCGTCGTCTGGGTCGAGGACCCCGACGCCGCGCACCTCGACCTGCGCCGGCTCGAGCAGCTGGTGAACGACGTCGCCGCCGCGCTCGACGCCCAGGGTCAGCAGCTCTTCGTCCCCCAGGACGGCGGCCTCGCCTGGGGATGGCTGCCCCTGGGCCGGCGCGCCGACCTCGACCTCGATCACGCGACGCTGACCGAGCTGGTCGCCGCCGTCGGCCCGCGCCATCGGCTCGCGCTCGGCGCACCGGGCCCCTCGGAGACCGGCTTCCTCGCCACCCACCGGCAGGCGCTGCGAGCCCACCGGGTGGCGACCGTGGCAGGCGAGCATGCCCGCCCCGTCACGTCCTTCGCCGACGACGGCGTCCAGCTCGCCTCGATGCTGGCCGGCGATCTCGACGAGACCCGACGCCTGGTGGCCTCGGCTCTCGGGGGGCTCGCGGGCCGCGGGGAGCCGGTCGCCCGGCTGCGCGAGACCCTGCTGGACTTCCTGCAGGCCGGCAGCAGCTACCTCGCGGCGTCGACCGCCATGCACCTGCACAAGAACACCGTCAAGTACCGCATCGACAAGGCGATCCAGACGCGCGGGCTCCCGCTCGAGCACGACCGGCTGCACCTCGAGGTCGCCCTGACCGCGGTGCGCTGGCTGGGCGAGGCGGTCCTCCCGGAGCGCTGACCGGAGCGTCGCGGACGTGCCGCGAGGTCAGAAGGGCGTCACGCCCGACACCCGCCAGGCACCGCGCTCCCGCACCGCCTCGACCCGGAGCCGCGCGCCGGCCGCGACCGGCTCGCTCGCCCCCTTGCGGGCCGACTGGTCGAGGAAGACGAGCAGGACCGCCCGGTCGCCGTCGAGGGTCTGGACGGCCACGTCGCCGACCGTGGCGGTGACCACCGCCTTGGTCGCCGGTGCGAGCCGCTCGACGCGCTTGAAGATCGGCTGGTAGGTCCGGGCGAACGCGGTCGTCGTGATCGCGCCGAGGCGGGCGCGGCTCCTCGCCAGGTCCCGGTAGTCGTAGGACCACAGGCTCACCATCGCCGCGCTGACCTCCCGGGAGACCTCCGCGGTGGCTCCGGCGTCGACCACGGCCGCGTTCCCCGAGGGCTGCGCGTCATCGCGCAGCCAGAGGAGGGCGGCGGCACCGGAGGCGAGCAGTGCCACGACGACCAGAGCGACGAGCAGGCGCAGACGGATGCGGTCCGCACGGGCGTCGGCTGTCATGTCAGGCCCCCACGTTCTGGAGTCGGCTGGCCTTCCAGCCGTCGGCGGTGCGCTTCATGGTGACCACCAGGCGCAGCTTCTGCACCTCCGGCGATCCGGTCGTGGGGGTCAGCGTGAGATCGACGGCGACCAGCACCGTGGCCCCCTGGCCGCCGGCGTCGAGCCGTGCCACCGCGGCGTCGCTGACCACGGAGGAGGTGTCGACGCCGCCGGTCTCGATGACGCGGGCGAGGTCGCCGTCCCCGGCGGTCACCGACTGCCTCAGGGCGCCGGTCGTGACGGCGCGCCATCGCGCGACCGACGCCTTCGTGTCGGAGGCGTCGAGGGTGGTCAGGGTGCCCGCCGCCTCGCGAGCGCCGGCCAGCGCGGCGTCGCGGGCGGATGCACGGTCGGTCCCGTCGCCCCCGCCGGCGCGCAGGCCGATCCAGGCGGCAGCCGCGCAGGCGACGACCGCCACCATCGCGGCGAGGAGGATCCAGGTGCGGGTCACCGCCGGGACGCGGACGGTGAGCGGTCGAGGAGTCGAGTCGTTCATGGATCGCCTATCGCTGTCCGAGGTCCTGGAGCAGGACCTCCGTCGGATCGGACACCATCGGCAGGGCGCGCTGGCGCAGCAGGTCGGCCAGCCGGGCCACCAGGTCGGGGCTGGGCGCTGACGTCGTGGACGCGGTGGCGCCCCGGCGCGGCGTGCCTGCGGTCGCGGCGGGCGGCGTCCCCTGGCGGGGAGCGTTCTGCGAGCCGCGCACGTCGATGGGGCTCCCCCGCCGTTCCGTGCACGTCGCGTCGGGATTGACCGGGATGTCGGTGGTGTCGGTGCCGGGACGGCGCCGGGTGGACTCGTACCCGGCGGTGCACGGCAGCGGGTCGAACGCGTTGAGGACCAGACCGAAGTGCACGGTGCCGTCGCCCGGCACCGCCGAGTAGGTCGCCCGGGCGAGCGCGGGGTAGGTGACCAGGAGCTGCCGGATCGCCTTATTGCGCGGCTCGGCCAGCCGACCGGTGGTCAGCAGGTCCGCGACGAGCTGGCTGATGCCCGGCCCCGACTCCCGCAGGAGCGCGCTGACCTGGGTCGCCGCCGACGGCCCCGTGCGCAGCGTCCGGCGGATGTCGGCGTCGGAGTCCTTGAGCTGACCGGCCAGCAGCCGCAGGTCGGAGCTGAAGGACCGGATGCTCGAGGCACCGTCGTTCTGCGCCCGGAGCGCCGTCGCCCCGTCCTGGATCAGTCGGATGGTCTCCGGCAGCACGTCGCGCGCCGTCGATACGAAGGCGGCGGTGTTGTCGAGCACCCGCGCGAGATCCGGGCCGGTGCCCGCGAACGCGGCGTCGAGCTCACGCAGGATGACCTGCAGGGAGTCGCGCGGCACGGAGTCCAGGAGCCCGTTGACGCTGGTCAGGAGGGTGGCCGGAGCGACCGGGGTGGTGGTGCGCTCGGCGGGGATGACCGACGAGCCGTCGAGGTAGGGCGCCCCTGCGGCCGTCGGGGTGAGGTCGACGTAGGGCTCCCCGATCAGAGACAGGTTGCGCACGGCGGCCTCCAGCCCGCGGGCGGGGATCCGCTCAGCGTCCTTGTCGATCTCGAGGTCGACGCGGACGCCGTCCGCGGTCGGGTGCAGGGCGCCGACCCGACCGACCGTGACCCCGCGGTAGGTGACCTCGGCGTTGGTGAAGATGCCACCGGAGTCGCGCAGGTCCATCGAGACCGAGTAGGTGGTGGAGCCGAAGAGCCGTCCCAGGCCGGCGTACGTGCCGCCGACGTAGACGAGGCCCACCGAGGCCAGCACCACAAAGGCGAGCAGCTGCAGCCGCGTGCGTCGACTGATCATCGTCCGCCCCCGCCCAGGAGACCGCCGAGCAGGCCGCCGGAGCCGGTGCCTGAGGTGCTCGAGCCCGTGGTTCCGCCCTGACCGACACCGGAGGTCGCCCCGCCAAGCAGCCCGAGGAGGGGGTTGGTGATCGACCCGGTGATCTGGCCGAGCAGGTCCGAGGGCTGCTGCAGCAGCGGAAGCGGGTTCGGGAGGTCCTGGCCGCCCAGGTTGATCGGCTGCTTGGACGCCGTCAGCGTGCCGAGCACGGAGGCGAGGTCGAGGTCGACCTTGGTGTCCAGGTTGACGTAGTCGCCCTGCACGGCATCGCGCGCCGCGGGGGTGAACGGGAAGGTGACGAGCAGCTTCAACGCCTCCGGCAGGTCGTCGCCTGCGACCTCCAGGGCCCGCAGCACGGGACGCAGGGCCTCGAGGTCCGCGACGGTGTCGTCCTTGCTCTGCTCCACGACGCGCACCGCGACGCTCGAGAGTCGGTCCAGCGAGCGGAGCATCCGCACCAGCTGGGGACGCTCGTCGGCCAGGACCTTGAGGCCCTGGGGGATCTCGTCGAGCGCCGTCGAGATGTCGGCGCGGCTCGTCCTCAGGGTCCGGCTCAGGGTCGAGAGCCGATCCAGGGCGGTGACGATGTCGTCGCGCCGGGCGTCGAGGCGTCCGGTGAACTCCGACAGGTCGCCCAGGAGGGCGCGCACCTGGGACTCGTTGCCGTCCAGGGCGCGGTTCAGCTCGCTGATGATGCTGTTGATCTGGGGCAGCCCACCGTTGTTGAGCAGCATGGAGAGCGCGCCGAGGACGTCCTCGACCTGCGCCGTGCCGCCGGTGCGGGCGAGCGGGATCGTGGCGCTCGTCCCGGCGGGGAGGACGCCGGTGGCATCGTCGGGCCGCACGAGCTCGACGTACCACTCGCCGAGGAGGCTGCTGCGACGCACCCGGGCCTGGACGTCGGCCGGCAGGTCGAGGTCGCCGCGGACCTTGACCTTCGCCACGGCCGTCCAGCTCGATCGATCGACGTCGATCGACTCCACGCGACCCACGGCGACGTTGTCCATCTTGACGTTCGACTTCGGCACCAGCCCCTCCACCGAGCTGAAGTGCACCGTGAGGGTCGAGGGGTCCGACCCGACATCGGCGCCTCCGGGCAGCGGCAGGTCGTAGGCGCCGTCGTCCAGGCCGCTGCAGGCCGTCAGGGTGGCCCCGAGGGCGAGCGCGACGATCGTCGCCGCGATCGGCCGGGCCCGGTCGCGACGTCGCCGCAGGATCGAGGTCATCGGGCTCCTCCCGGGTTCGGGCTGGGGAACAGGTGCTGGAGGGTGGCTGCGACCTGGGCCGGCGTGGGCAGCCCCAGCCCGTCGAGCGGGCTGGTGAGGTCGCCGCAGAGACCCGTGAGGACGTCGGGCAGCTGCGAGGGCGTGCTGCGGGCGAGCAGCTCGCAGATGAGCGCGCCGGGGGCGAGGGCCAGCTCGTTGACGTCGATGCGGACGTCGAGGGTGCTGCCGGCGGAGTCGTAGGCGTTCGCCAGGTTGCCCAGACCGGTGGGCGCCTCGTCGAGGATCTGGCCCAGCAGCCTGCGGTTGCGGGTGAGGACCTGGGTGACCTTGCTGAGACGGTCGACGTTGGTGCGCAGCGTCGCCCGGTTGTCGCGGACGAAGGTGGCCACCTGACCGAGGCTCACCGAGAGCTCCTCCAGCGCCGCCCCGAGCTCGGTCCGATCGTCCGCGAGGAAGCTCGAGACGGTGGCGAGCCGGGTGTTGAGGGCCCGGACGTCGCCGTCGTTGTCCGAGAGCGTGCTGACGAAGGTCTGCAGACCGCGCACGGTGCCGGCCAGGTCCTGACGCGAGCCCGCCAGCGTGCCGGAGGCGTCGGCGAGCCCACGGATGGCGGCAGCGAGCCGATCGCCGTTGCCGTCGAGGTTGCGGGCCAGCACGTCCAGTGCCCGGCTCAGGGCGCCGTTCTTGTTCGCTCCCGTGGGACCCAGCGTCGAGGAGAGGTCCTGGGCGCTGGTGTAGAGGTCGTTGACGTCGAGCGGCACCTCGGCGCGCTCGAGCGGGATGACCGCGTCGTCCCCGAGCCTGGGGCCGCTGCTGTACGCCGGGGCCAGCGTGATGCTGCGCCCGCTGATGAGGCTGGGCGAGACCTGGAGGGCCGAGACGTCCGCCGGCAGGTCGACGCCGTCGTCGAGGTCGAGCACGACCTTCACCCGCCCGGACTGCGGGGTGATCGACTCCACCGAGCCGACCGGGACGCCGAGCACCTCGACCGGGTTGCCCACGTAGAGCGCGGCGGCGGAGGGGAAGTACACGGTCACGCGGCGGCCCCCGTCCCGCTGGCCGAGCGCGACCACGGCCGCGACGACCAGCAGGACGACGAGCACGAGCGCGACACCGCGCCGTCCCGACAGCAGGCCGCGAGAACGTCCGAGGGCGCTCACGACGCCTCACATCCCTTCTGGTTGACGCCGGCGAGCGGCAGGGGGAGGAGTCCGCAGACGAACGCGTCGAACCAGCGGCCGACGCCGACGGTGTTGGAGAAGAGGTGGACGTAGGGGCCGATCGCCTTGATGCCGGCGTCCAGGTTCTCCTTGTTCCGCTCGAGGACGTCCGCGACCCGGGCCAGGTGGGCGAGGGCGGGCTTGAGCGTCGCCTGGTTGTCGGTCACCAGTCCCGACAGCTGCGTGCCGAGCGAGCGGGTGCCGACGAGGAGCTGGTGGATGGCGTCACGGCGCCGCTGCAGCTCTGCCAGGAGCGGGTTGACGTCCTTCAGCAGGCGCGCGATCTCGGCGTCGCGGTCCGCGACGGTGCTGGCCACGACGTCGGCGCGCTGGAGGAGCGTCGTCAGGGCGTCGTTGCGTCGGGAGATCGTCGAGGAGATCCGGCGCAGGCCGGTGAGGGCCTGACCGACGCTGTCCGGGGTGTCGGAGAAGGTCTCGGACATCGCGTCGAGGGAGGCGGCCAGCTTCGACGTGTCGATCTCCCCCACCGTCCGCGACAGGCGGTTGATGGCCGGGACGATGTCGTAGGGCGTCTCCGTGCGCGAGCGGGGGATCGTGCCGCCGGCCGCGAGCTCGCGGGAGCCGTCGGGGTCGATGGCCAGGTAGCGCTGCCCGAGGAGCGTGTTCAGCTGGATGGACGCCGAGGACGCGTCGCCGACCCAGGCCTCGTCGATCTTGAACTCGATCGCCACCTGGTCCCCGTCGAGACGGACCTGCTTGACACGCCCGACGACCACTCCGGCGATCTTCACGGGGTTCCCCGACCGGATCCCGGCCGCGTTGGCGAACTCGGCGCGGTAGGTGGTGCCCTTGCTGAGCAGCGGGACGCGGTCGGTGTTGTAGGCCGCGAGCAGGGCGAGGGTCAGGACGAGGATGCCGATGATCGCGATCGGGATGGGTGAGCGGCTCTGGAAGCTCTTCACGGTGCGCACCTCCGAGCGGTGTTCTGGTAGGCGGTGATGCCGATGCGGGAGCCCGCGGGTCCCCTGAGGGATCCGCCGAGGTCGCAGAGGTAGAACTGGAACCACGATCCGTAGCTGGCGGTGCGGTTCACCCGGCCCAGCAGCGGCGCGAGGGCCTTGAGCTGGGCGTCGATGGTGCCCTTGCCGCGGTCGAGGTTCGCGCTCAGGCCGTTGAGGGCTCGGATGTCCTCGCGCAGCGGCGGGCGGGCGTCGACCAGGAGCCCGGTGACGCTGTCGGTCAGGCCACCGAGCGCCGAGATCGCCTGCCCGATGTCCCCGCGGTCCTGGGAGAGACCCGTGACGAACCGCTGGAGCTGCACGACGAGGTCGGAGAGCTGCCGGTCCCGCGTGGACACGGTGCCGAGCACGACGTTGAGGTCGTCCACGAGGTCGCCGATGACCTGGTCGCGGTCGGCGATCGTGTTCGTCAGGGAGGCGGTGTGCGCGAGCAGGGAGTCGACGGTGCCGCCCTGGCCCTGCAGGGTCTGGAGGATCTCCTCGGCGAACTGGTTGACCTGCTTCGGCTGAAGGGCCTCGAAGAGGGGCCTGAAGCCGCCGAAGAGCACCGTGAGGTTCAGGGCCGGACGGGTGCGGTCCATCGGGATGGTGCTGTCGGCCGGCAGCGTCCGCGACGACGGGCGGGCACCGCGGGACAGCTCGAGGAACCGGTCGCCGATCAGGTTCTCGTAGCGGATCGCGACGTCGACGGAGGCCGGCACGGCGACGTCGCGCTCGACGTCGAAGAAGACCCGGGCCCGCTTCCGATCGACGACCTGGACGTCGGTGACCTTGCCGACCTGGACGCCGGCGATCTTGACGCTGTCGTTGGTGGTCACGCCGCTGGCGTCGCTGAACACCGCGGAGTACGAGGTCGTGGCGCCGGTGCGGCCGTTGACGATGATCAGCACCAGCAGCGACGTCGCCAAGGCGATGACGACGGTGTAGATCGTGAGCTTGATGAGCGAGGGCAGGACGCTCTTCATCGCGCGCTCACCTCGCTTCCTCGCAGCAGCGGGCCCATGAGGAGGGACGCGAACGGCGACTCCCCCCGCCTCAGTCCGAGCAGCCCCGCGATCAGGCTCTGCTCGGCGTCCGATCCGGGCAGAGCGGCGGGCCAGGCGCCATCCGAGCCCTTGCTGGCCGCGCGCTGACGCGAGTCGGAGCCGCGGGCCGCAGCCCCCGTGCGCTCCGAGCGCGCGGGAAGGTCGGGAGCGGCGCCGCTGTCGGTCTCGGTGCGGGCCGGCGGGGGCGCGTAGGAACCGTCCTGGATCGGCCCGTCGGCCGGGTACTGCGGGGCGAAGCGGGTGATCTGGTAGCACCGGGGCCCGCGATCGTCGCGGTAGGCGGGCTCGTCCTGGTTCGGCAGGTACTTCCCGCGGCTGTTGGTCACGCGCAGCGTGATGTTGAGGGCCGGTCGCTCCTCGCCCTTGCCGAAGATCCGGTCGATGCGGGGCACGAGCCCGGCGAGCTGACCGAGCAGGCACGGGTACTCCGGCGCGTAGCGGGCGAGGGTCTCCAGGGTGGGCCGGCTGACGTCGACCAGCTGGATCAGGTTCTGCTGGTTCTGGGCGAGGAAGGTGCGCAGGTCGTCGCCGGTCCTGCGCAGCCCGGTGAACAGCGAGTCGACCTGGGCACGCTGCTCGGTCACCGTCCGGGAGGTGGTCGAGAGGTCTCGCAGCGCAGCCAGCAGGTCCGGCGCGGCCTGGTCGTAGGTGTCGCTGAAGCGGCTGAGCGCGCGCAGGTCGGCGGTCAGCGTCGGGATCGACGGGTTGAGCCGGCTGAGGTAGTCCTGGAGCGAGGTCAGCGTGGTGCCGAGCTGCTCGCCACGCCCCGCCAGGGCGGTGGAGATGGAGGTGAGGGTCGAGGCGACCTGCTGGGGCGGGAGGGCCTGCAGGACGTCGAGGAGCCTGTCGAGGGCGCCCTCCAGGGTCGCCGCGTCCGCGCTGGTGTCGCGACGGATGACGGCGCCGGCCGTGATGGGCGAGCGGGTCGATCCCGACGGAACGACGAGGTCCACGTAGTCCTGGCCGACGAGGGTCTTGGGCAGGATGCGGGCGACGGTGTCGGCCGGGATGAGGTGGGTCCGGGCGGGGTCGAGGGCCAGGGTGAGCTTGGCGCCGCGCGTGCTGGGCTCGATCGTGCGCACCGTGCCGACGACGGCCCCGTGGAGCTTGATCTGGGCTCCGGGTGCCAGCTGGCTCCCCGCGTCGGGCACGTAGAGGACGGCGTCGGTGCGGCGCGTGAAGCCGCCCTGGTAGTCGACGATCGCGGCGACGAGGAGGCTGGCCAGGATCGCCAGGAACACCAGGCCGGTCAGTGGCAGGCGGTAGGGAGCGAGTCGGCGGCGCATCAGGCGATCGTCACCGAGGGCGCGGTGCCGAAGAGCACGAGCGTGAGGAAGAAGTCGATGATGCCGATCCCGGCCAGCGACAGGCGGACCGCCCGTCCCACGGCCACGCCCACGCCGGCGGGACCGCCGCTGGCGCGGTAGCCGTAGTAGCAGTGCACCAGCATCACGAAGAAGGCGAAGATCAGCGTCTTCAGGAACGAGAGCAGCACGTCGCCCGGTGGCAGGAACAGCTGGAAGTAGTGGTCGTAGGTGCCGGCGGAGAGCCCGTTGATGTAGACGACGTTGAGGCGTGCGGCGAGGTAGGAGGCCACCAGACCGACGACATAGAGGGGGATCACCGCGATCGAGCCGGCGATCACGCGCGTGGTGATGAGGAACGGCACCGACGGCACCGCCATCACCTCCAGTGCGTCGATCTCCTCGGAGATCCGCTGGGCGCCGATCTCGGCGGTGAAGCCCGCGCCCACCGTGGCGGTGAGCGCGATCCCGGCGATGAGGGGGGCGATGTCGCGGGTGTTGAAGAAGGCCGTGATGAAGCCGGTGAGCGCCGCGGCGCCCAGGGTGTCCAGGCCGCGGAAGCCCTGGAGTCCGACGAGGCTGCCGACGAACAGCGAGAGCGCGAACATGACGCCGGCCGTGCCGGCGATCAGCGCGAGCCCGCCGGTGCCGAAGGTCGTCGTGCCGAGCAGGCGCAGGATCTCGCGGCGGTAGTGCCGCAGGGCGTGAGGCACGCCCTTGAGCGCCTTCCCGTAGAGGGAGAGCTGGTCGCCGAGGTCGGTGAGGGGGCCGATGACGGCCGCCACGGATCGACGCGCGAGCGAGTCGGAGGAGCTCATCGTCACAGGCCCTTCGGGGGAACGATCTGCAGGTAGATCTGGGTGATGAAGAGGTTGATCATGTAGACCGACAGGAACGAGATGACGACCGTCTGGTTCACCGCGTCGCCCACCCCCTTCGCACCGGGTGGCGGGTTGAGGCCCCGATAGGCGGCGATGACGCCGGCGACGAAGCCGAAGATCATGGCCTTCAGCTCGCTGACGAGGATGTCGGAGGACTGCGCGAGCAGGTTGAAGCTGCTGATGTAGGCGCCGGGCGTCCCGCCCTGGGCGATGACGTTGAAGTAGTAGCCGCCCGCCACGCCGACGACCGTGGCCAGGCCATTGAGGACGGCGGCCACGAAGACCATGGCGAGCACGCGGGGGACGACGAGGCGCCGGACCGGGTCGATGCCGAGCACCCGCATGGCGTCGATCTCCTCGCGGATGGTCCTGGCGCCGAGGTCGGCGGCCACCGCGCTGCCGCCGGCCCCGGAGATGAGCAGGGCGGTGACGATGGGCGCGGCCTGCTGGGTGATGGCGAGGACGCCGCCGGCGCCGGTCGCGGAGGCGGCGCCGAACTGGTCGAGCAGCTGGTAGAGCAGCAGCGAGATGGTGGCGCCGAACGGGATGGCGAACAGCGCGGTGGGCAGGGAGGAGACCTTCGCGACGAACCAGGCCTGCTCGATCAGCTCGCGGGTCTGGAAGGGCCGGCGGAAGCTGTAGACCAGGACGTCGAGGCTGAGGGCGAAGAGCCGGCCGGTGTGCACGAGCGCGCCACGGCCCGGGAACGGGCGCGGCTCGCGAGCGATGCGGCTGCTGGCTGGGGATGACATGGGGGCTCCTCCGGATCTCGGGTCGCGACGCTAGATCCGTGTGACGGGCATCTCTTGTGGCGAGAGCACAAGGCCGATGGGGTCGTTGGGTGCGGCACACCAACCAGGGCATCGCCCCGGTGGTGATCGACGACGGGGGTCAGGCCAGGGCATCCGCCCGACGACGACCGGCGCCGTCGAGCGGCGTGAGCTCCTGGAAGGAGCCCGGGGGCGGGGTGACCCCGTTCTCACGGCACCACTCCCCCGGCGGACGCTGCGAGCGACGCGCGATGCCGTTGGACGGCTCCAGCTGCAACGGGATGGGCGGCAGGGGCGGGAGCTCCTGGCCGGCCTCGGCGGCGAGCTCGTCGGCGTCCTTCTCCTCCGACATCCCGATCGGACCGACGCGCTGGGCGTTGAGGAACTGACGCACCACCGGCTCCTCCGAGCTCAGCAGCATCTCGCGGGGGCCGAACATCGCCAGGTGGCGGTGGTAGAGCAGCCCGATGTTGTCCGGCACCGTCCGCGCGGTGTTGATGTCGTGGGTGACGATCAGGAACGTCGCGTCGATCTGGGCGTTCAGGTCCACGATCAGCTGGTTGAGGAACGCGGTGCGCACCGGGTCGAGGCCGGAGTCGGGCTCGTCGAAGAGCACGATCTCGGGGTCGAGCACGAGGGCGCGGGCCAGGCCGGCGCGCTTGCGCATGCCGCCGGAGATCTCGCCAGGGAGCTTGTCCTCCGCACCCAGCAGACCGACGAGGTCCATCTTCTCCATCACGATGCGACGGACCTCGGACTCCGACTTCTTCGTGTGCTCGCGCAACGGGAACGCCACGTTGTCGTAGAGGTTCATCGACCCGAACATCGCGCCGTCCTGGAAGAGGACGCCGAACAGCTTCCGGATCTCGTAGAGCTCCTTCTCGCTGCACGACGCGATGTCGGTGCCCTCGATCACCACCGACCCACGATCCGGCTTCAACAGCCCGATCAGCGTCTTCAACAGCACCGACTTGCCCGTGCCCGACGGACCCAGCATCACGCAGATCTCACCCGCCGGCACCGTCAACGAGACGTCACCCCAGATCAGCTGCTTGCCGAAGGACTTCGTCAGGTCCTGGATCTTGATCTCGACGCCCATCGGCAGCGCTCCTCGCAGGTCGGCACGACCGAGGGCGCCCTGAGGGATCGCGGTCTCGGAGCCGGTGGACCCGGCCGGTGCGAGGCTTGACGATAGAAGCCGATGTGACCGCCGACACCGTGTCCGGACACCAAAGGCGACCGCACTCC
Source organism: Nocardioides sp. B129/18 (assembly GCF_055282735.1). Lineage (NCBI taxonomy): Bacteria > Bacillati > Actinomycetota > Actinomycetes > Propionibacteriales > Nocardioidaceae > Nocardioides > Nocardioides sp. B129/18. The sequence goes on from NZ_JBUZJI010000013.1 coordinate 21,522, forward strand.
TTGTCCTCGGCGCACAGCCCCTCGGCGCGTTCCCCGAGGTCCCGTCGGCCACGTGGCTCCGCCCCCTGAGCGCATGGCGGCTGTTTGGTGCCGAGGCACAAGCCGGGAGTCGCTCGCGCTCCTAGGTTCGGAGCCCACCGTCCGATCACCGTCCGCCCCGGACCCCGGATCGGCACGTCGAGAGGGAGACCTGTGGCCGTCGGACATCTGCTCTCCCCGGATCCGTGGAGGATCCGATGAGCACCCTGCGGACCAGCGAGGTGGAGGCGGCGCCACGACTGAGGGGGCAGGTGGCGCCGCCACCGCCATTCCACTCGCCCGCGCCCTCCCGTCTCTCGTGCGCCGAGCACGAACGTCCGGCCTCGCCTTGGGCTGAGGACACATGGGACTTCCTCGGACCCAGCCACTGCCTCCTCTTCGGGCTGACCTCGCTCGCCGCGGCCCTCCAGCTCGTCCTCGCGCTGCGGTCGTCGGGCTACGACGCGCGCATCGACGTCGGGGTGCTCGGCTGGCCCGCGGCGGTGACCGTCTCGCCGCCGGAGCGCGCTGTCGCGAGTCCTCAGGCCTGGGCGACGACCGCGGCAGCGGCGGTCGGCGAGCAGTCCGCCGCGGCGACGGGGCTGCGGTGGCGGGACTGCGGCGCACGGGAGCCTCGGTGCACCTCGCCGCCTGTCGGGCGGGAGACGGACGTCCCCCGGCGGCGGGACGCCGGCGGTCGTGATCGGTCGACGTCAGCCGGTGATGTCGCGGCCGATCAGGCGCCGCGCCACGATCCACTGCTGCAGCTCGTTGGCGCCCTCGAAGATCTCCAGGATCTTGGCGTCGCGGTACATCTCCTCCAGCCGCACCGACTCACCGCTCTCGCCGACCTCGCGGGAGAAGCCGAGCGCACCGTGGATCTGGATCGCCTCGCGCACGAAGTCGTTGGCCAGCCGGGTGCCGTAGGCCTTGGCCATCGCCGCCTCCGGCTCCGCGGTCGCATCGCCGAGATCAAGGAGCATCGCCGCCTTCTGGTAGAGGCTGCGCGCGCACTCGATCTCCGTGGCCCCCTGGGCCATCGTGAACTGCCAGTGCTGCATCGCGCCCGGCGGCCGACCGAAGACCTCCCGCGTCTGCAGTCGGTGCACGGAGAGGTCGAGCGCGGCCTGGGCCACGCCGACGCCGGCCGCGCCGATGCCGATCCGTCCCCGCACGAGCGCACCGACCGCGACCGACATGCCCGCCTCGGGCTCCCCCAGGAGGCAGGACTCGGGGACGAAGACGTCCCCGAGGACGATGTCGGCGGTGATCTCAGCCTGACTGCGCTGAGCGCCGGCACATCGCCAGCTCGCCAGCCTACGCGGCTTACCTGGCGTGCATCTGGGCCCCTTCTCCGCGAGGAGGAGAGGATCCGCCTCCCGCCCCGAACACGTATCGCCCGTCCGGCACCGCCAGAACGTCCGTTCTGGCGGTGCCGGACGGAGCTCACACCTGCTCTCGGTCCGCCGGCGTGCCACCCTCGGCCATCCACCGCTCCAGCTCCACCCGACGGAACCTCACGTAGCGCCCCACCGCCACGTACGGGATCTTGTTGCGCCTGGCCGCCTCATAGACCCAGCTCTTCGGGACCCCGAGGAGCTCGGCGACCTCGCCGGGAAGCAGCAGCCGCTCGAGGCTCCCCTGAGGCTCTGACACATCGTTCATGGACGATTCCTCCACTCTCGCCCTGCGCGTCGCCGAGAGGCCCGAACGGCCTCCCGGTCAACAGCAAGGGACTCGACCCGCGAAGGACTCGACCTCACGCCTGTATCCGCTGGTAGCACAAGGGTTGAGCGTGGGAGTGCTCATGATCCTTGGGTCGTGGGTTCGAGCCCCACCCGCCCTACGACTTCAAGGTCGACGCCGTCGACGCGCCACCGCCGTCCGCCCGCCGGACGGCGGGCGGACGACGGGCGCCTCAGCGGGGCCGGTGCGAGGTGAGCTCGACGACCTGCTGGAAGGTCGGCCGGTTCTGCCAGTCGATCGGCCGGACCCCGACTAGGCCGGCGGTGGTGTGCCGGATGTCGTCCTGGGACTTGTCGTAGGTGACCTGCGCGAGCGAGCCGACCTTCTGGGCGGCGAGGAGCCGCGTGACGGCCGCGTCGAGGGACGAGCGCAGGACCGTGCGGCAGGCCCGGAGCGAGCCGCGACCGCAGTAGCCGGTGCTGTAGCCGCCCTTCACGGCGTCGCCGAGCAGGGAGCGCAGGTCCTTGTCCAGGTAGCCGTACCAGGCGATGCCGTTGAAGGCCGAGCCGGTGCCCGAGCGCGGATGGTCGTCGAGCGCCTGCGGGAGCCGCGAGACGAGACTGCCCAGGCGCGGCCGCAGGGCGTCGCGCGCCACCGACGACGTGCCGTCCTCCCACCAGGTGTCGAACAGGGCGATCGCCTGCTGGTGGGCGTAGGCGCCGTCGCGATCGCGGTCGACGCGGGGAGCGCCGGCCGCCAGCCAGGCACGCAGGAGCCGGACGGCGTCCTTCTGCGCGGGGTCGGACCCGATCACGCGCAGCAGCCGCGGCAGCGTGGTGAGCGCGCGGGCGTCGGTGACGGCGCCGGTGGCCATGACGCCCACGACGTCCTCGATCGAGAGACGGCCCTGGCGCAGCGCCCGCCGCAGCGGCACCTCGAGGGCGAGGCTGCGGTAGGCCGAGCCGTAGGACCAGTTGCTGTCGGAGGCCGCGAAGCCCGGCGCCGGCTTGTTGTTCCACGACACGAAGTAGCCGCGCGCGGGGTTGGTCTCGTGGACGTGACGTCCGGCCGAGAGCCAGCCCTGCCAGTCGTACCGCGATCCCGCCCAGTGCGGGAGGTCGGGCTCGACGTGCGTGGAGCGGATCGGGAGCAGACCGGAGGAGTAGTAGGAGATGTCACGGTCGTCGGCGTAGAACCAGTTGAAGGTGAAGTCGATGTGGCTCGCCGCCTTCTGGAACGACGCGGCGTCACGGACGTAGCCGGGGTCGTTGAACTGGGAGAAGCCGATCACCGAGTCGACCTCGTGCCCGTACGTCGAGCGCTGCGAGACCAGGGCCACCGGGACGCCGCCCACGGTCGTCCGCCTCTGGACGACGCCGTGCGGCGTGCGGAGCACCTGGAAGTCGTAGGTCGTCGGCAGGCTGGGCGAGGTGAGGTTCGGCGTCGTGGTCTCGGAGTGCACGTAGGAGTCCATCGCGCGGCAGGCGCCGCCGACGCGGTAGCCGGTGGACTCCACGGTCGCCGGACCCCCGGCGGGATCGCAGAGCCGCTCCACCACGGTGTCGACGTTGTCGCTGCCGGCGCTGGTGGCCGACCAGGCGTAGTCGACGCCGCGGCCGAGCTGGACGAAGAGGTTGGTGCCGGCGAAGGCGACGCCGCGAGCCCGGATGCCGGGGCCCATGAGCACCTCCTCGGTGAGCAGCTGCGGGGCGTAGTAGCCGGTCTGCGGGCCCATCACCGCCAGCGGCTTGCCGGTGGCGCTGTGCTTGGCGTCGACCAGGACGGCGTTGCTCATGCCATGGCTGCGCAGGTCCAGGCCGATGAACGAGCCGTCGGGCATGGTGATGCCGGGCGCCGCCGGGAGCGGCAGGGCCGCGCTTCCGGCCACCGGGTCGCCGGAGCCCGAGCCCGTCGGGCCGCCGACGTCAGGAAGCGCGACGCCGGGACGATCCGGGTGCAGGCCGTTGCCGCCGTCGTAGGGCGTGCGGAGGGTGCTGGTGACCGGCGCCTCCGGGTCGTCCTTCTCCCGCAGGTCGGCGTACATGCGCCGCGCCTTGGTCGCGCCGAACCGCTTGACGAGCGCCTGGTACCAGGCAGCGTTGTCGGCCTCCTGGCCACCGCCCTTGCCGAAGATGCCGCCGACGAGGGAGGCGACGTAGACGACGTCCGCGCGGGTCCAGGGCGCCGGGGTCTTCTGGAGGGCGGCGTACTCGACGGGGCAGCTGGGGGCGATGACGACGGGGCACATCGCGCTCTGGGCGGCGTTGATGCCGGCGACGAAGGAGTCGACGGCGGCCAGCAGACGGGGTCCGCCGACCGGTCCGGCGCGATCGGCCGCCTTCTGCACCTGGGCCTCGGCCTCCTGCGGCGTGTAGGGCGCCGCCTTCAGCTGCGCGCGGTCCATCGCGACGTTGCTCGGGCTGTCGCCGACGAACTCGGTGAGGCGGGCCTGCCCGGTGTGCCGCAGCACGTCCATGAGGAACATGCGGTCCTGGGTGGAGGCGTAGCCCGCGCCGAACTCGACGTTCTCGAAGGTCGTGCCGGTGATGAACGGGACGCCGAAGGCGTCGCGCTGGATCGTCACGCCCTCGCGCGGGGTCGCCGTCGAGACAACCGTCTCGGGGGTGAAGGAGGCGTCCTTGAAGAGCCGGTCGATGTCGGCGCCGGTGATCTTCGAGGGCTGCAGCGTGGTGAGGCGGTCGTAGAGCTCGAGCTGGTCGGCGGTGTTGGCCGGCGTCTCGGGGGTCGCCGTGGTGCTGCCGCCGAGCGCGAGCACGTCGGTGGCGGTGACGGTGCCATTGGAGCCCGGCGGCAGGATGTTGCGGATCGAGCCGTGGTCGTCGACGCCGCGACCGGGAGCTCCTTCCGCGGCGACCGCGCCGCCGAGGTCGGGCGCCAGGACGGCGGCGAGGAGGGTGGCCGCCGCGAGGGCGGGCAGGAGGGGACGTCGCACGATGCTCCTAGACGTCGAGGGGAGGGTGACGTCCACCACAACGAGCGATCCGGCCCGGGGTGATGGCTGGCGACTCAGCCGGACGCGAGCGCGAGGTAGGCGGCGCCCAGCGCGACCGCCACGACGCCGAGCAGCAGCGTCAGCAGCCGGGTCGGGACCTGCGGCTGGAGTCGCGCGCCGACGTACCCGCCCAGCAGGCCACCGAGGCCGCAGGCCAGCCCGACCGGCCAGTCGGGCGCGACCGTGCCGCTGGCGTGGAGGGCGAGCACCGCGTACGTGGCGGCGCCCGCCAGCGAGGTGAGGAAGGTCGAGGCCAGGGCGGCCGGCGCCACCACCGCCACCGAGGTGCCGGTGCCGACGAGGATCGGCGCGAGGAGCGAGCCGCCTCCGATGCCGTACACGCCACCCACGAGGCCGACGACGCCGGCCAGTGCGACCGTCGACCGGGAGCCCAGCGGCGCCCGCGGCACCGGCCGGGCGAGCACGCGACGCACCAGCCACAGCCCGATCAGGAGCAGCACGGCCCCCACGACCAGGCGGAAGGGGCGCGGGCCGGGCAGCAGCTCGACCCGGACGACCGATCCCAGCACCACCCCGGGCAGCGTGCCGCGCAGCAGGAGCCGGGTGAGGTCCGCGACCTCGCCCGAAAGGCGCTCCCGCCGGTAGCGCCAGAGGCCCCCGGGGACGGCGACGACGTTGAAGAGCAGGTTCGTCGGGGTGACGGCGGGGTTGGGGACGTGCAGCACCGCCAGCTGCACCGGCAGCAGGAACACCGCGCCGGAGACGCCCACCGGCGTGGTCAGGACCGCGATGCCGAATCCGGCGACCAGTCCCAGCAGGAGATCGGCGCACGGCACGGGCTCACTCCACCACGCCGACCGCACCGCCCACCGCAGCGTCCACCGCAGCGTCCGAGGACGGCGGAGGACGGCGGAGGTCGGCGGAGGACGTCCCCGGGGCTGCGTAGGCTCGAGGCATGAGCACCGCGACCGCGATCGTCGACCTGCAGCACCGCTTCGCCGACCGTCTGCCCGAGCTCGCGGTGCCTGTCGAGGCCGCGCCCGCGCCGGAGCCGCAGCTGGTGGTGCTCAACGAGGCCGTCGCCGCCGATCTCGGGCTCGACGCCGAGCGGCTGCGCTCGCCCGAGGGCCTGGGCCTGCTCACCGGCACCGCTCCCCCGCCCGCATCGCGACCGGTCGCCCAGGCCTACGCCGGCCACCAGTTCGGCGGGTTCGCCCGGCTCGGCGACGGTCGCGCGATGCTGCTCGGCGAGGTCGTCGACGCCGAGGGCCGGCTGCGCGATCTGCACCTCAAGGGATCCGGCCGCACCCCGTTCGCCCGGGGCGGCGACGGGCTGGCCGCGCTCGGCCCGATGCTGCGCGAGCTGGTGATCAGCGAGGCGATGCACGCGCTCGGCGTCCCGACCACCCGGGCGCTGGCCGTCGTCGTCACCGGGCGGGCGATCCAGCGCGAGCAGCCGCTGCCGGGAGCCGTGCTGGCGCGGGTGGCGGCGAGCCACCTGCGGGTCGGCACCGTGCAGCACGCCCGCGCGCTCGACGACGTCGACCTCCTGCGGCGCGTGGTCGACGAGGCCATCGCGCGGCACCACCCCGAGGCCGCGGACGACGAGCGTCCCGCCCTGGCGCTGTTCCGCGGCGTCGTCGCCGCGCAGGCCGACCTGATCGCACGCTGGATGCTGCTCGGCTTCGTCCACGGCGTCATGAACACCGACAACATGACGCTCTCGGGCGAGACCATCGACTACGGCCCCTGCGCCTTCCTCGACGCCTACGACCCCGCCACCGTCTTCAGCTCCATCGACCGCGACGGCCGCTACGCCTATCGCAACCAGCCGGGCATCGCGCTGTGGAACCTGGCCCGCCTCGCCGAGGCCCTGCTCCCGCTCGTCGACCCCGACGAGGCCCGCGCCGTCGAGCTGGTCACCGAGGAGCTGCGGGTCTTCGGCACCGCGCACGACGCCGCCCTCGAGGCCGGCTACGGCGCCAAGCTGGGCCTGGCCCACGTCGACGCCGAGCGCGTGACGCCGCTGATCGCCCCGCTGCTGCAGCTGATGGCCGACGCCCGCGTCGACCACACCGGCTTCTGGCGCCGGCTGGGCGAGGCGGCCCGCGGCGACCTCGAGCCGGTGCGCGGCCTCGTCCTCGACCTGCCGGCGCTCGACGCCTGGCTGGCCGACTGGCGCGCCCTCGAGCCGGACGCCGCCGCGATGGACGCGACCAACCCCGTCCACATCCCGCGCAACCACCTCGTCGAGGAGGCCCTGGCCGCCGCCGAGACCGAGGGCGACCTCGCGCCGCTGCACCAGCTGCTCGACGCCGTCCGCTCCCCGTTCACCGAGCGTCCCGAGCTCCAGCGCTATGCCGAGCCCGACCCCGACGCACGGCCCTACACCACCTACTGCGGCACCTGAGCCTGCGGCGCCTGAGCCTGCGTCAGGCCGAGCGCTCGTCCAGGGACCCCGGCAGGTCGATCTCGAACCAGCTGACATGCTGGGCGGCGTCGCGGCCGCTGCGGCTGGCCAGGGCGTCGACGATCTGCAGGCCACGGCCGACCGTGGAGACGTCGCTGGCGCCGGGGAGTCGTGCGGTGCCGAGGCCGCCGTGGTCGACGACCCGGACGCCGAGGAGGGCCGCGGTGCAGCGCACCTCGACCCGGCAGCCGCCGTGGGTGTGGACGATCGCGTTGGTGGCCAGCTCGGCGAGGCAGAGGATCGCGTCGTCGACCTGCTCCTCACCGACCCCGCGCGCGTCCAGCACCCCGCGCAGGAAGCGGCGCGCGCGAGCGACGTCGGCCGGGGAGTCCGACATCTCGAAGACCTCGACGTCGTCGGGCACGGCCTGGTCGCGCGGGCGGCGGTGCTCCTCGCGCAGCCGGGCCAGACGGCCGCCGATGACGCGTCCGAGCTCCTCGAGGCCTCCGGTGGTCCGCAGGCCGTCGAGCGCCGAGGAGTCCTCGACGTAGACGACGAACCCGCCGAGGGCCACGCCGTCGGCGAGCAGCGGCACGGCGGCGACGCCCGCGACGCCGGCCTCGCGCTGGCCGGAGACGAAGTCGGGGAACGCGGCCTCGAGGTCGTCGAGGGAGCCGATCGTGGCGCGGGAGTCGCGGGCGGCGAGCGTCAGCGGCACCTGCGCAGTGGCGTCGATGGCGCACCACTCCAGGGAGGCGTCGTCGTCGGCCCGCCGATCGTCGGAGGTGAACAGCAGCCGCCGTCCACCGCCCTCGCTCACGGCCAGGCCGACCCGGACGACGCCCGGCAGCGACGCGAGCGGCGCCATGGCCTCGAGGGCGAAGGCGTCGAGGACGATGCCCGAGCTCTCCTGCTCCCCCGCGGACGACACGGCGTCATCCTAGGAGCAGCCGGACTCAGCCGCCGACGGTCGCGCGGAAGACTCCGGGCTCGGCGTGCAGGAGCCACAGCCGCTCGGCGAGCGCCTCGGGCTCGAAGAGCGGGTCGCCTCCCCCGATCTCGCCGGGCACGATCAGCTGGCGCACCCGCACGCCCCGCTCGGCGACGGCCTCGTGGAGCATCGCGCCGTAGGCGGACTCCCCGGCGAAGGCCACCGACGTGCCCGCGACGCGACCGTTGGGCGTCGCGGCGCTGCCGCCGTTGACCAGCAGGACGCTGCCCGACCCGCGCTCGAGCATGCCCGGCAGCACGTGCCGGATCGCCGTCACCGGCCCGCGCACCGAGAGGTCGAGGGCCGCCTCGAGGTCGTCGAGGTCGGTGTCGAGCACCGGCTTGAGCAGGCGACGGCTCGGGATCGGGCTGTACTGGACGACGTCGATCGCGCCGTGCTCGGCGGCCACGGCGTCGAGCGCCGCCTGCACGGCGCCGGGGTCGGTGAGGTCGGCGGGGTGGGCGCTGGCGCGCACTCCCTCGGCGACCAGCGCGTCGCGCAGCGCTCCCAGCCGCTCGGCGTCGCGCGCGACCAGCGCGACGGCGAGGCCCTCACGGGCGAAGCGACGAGCGGTGGCGGCGCCGAGACCTGGTCCGGCGCCGAGGATCACGAGGACGGGCATGGCGCCACCGTAGGCAGCGCGGACGCCCGCCCCCGAGGCCATCGGGGTGGGGGCCCGCTCAGCCCTGAGGCAGGATCTGGCCGAGCAGGCCGGAGGCCTCCGGGACCAGTCCGCCGCTGCCGCTACGGCTGGACCGGCATCCACGCGCCCGTCGAGCGAGCCCGGCGTGTGGTCAGGCGTGACGTCGGGCGTCCGGTCGGTCTCGCCGATCCGGACGCCCGACGCCGGCCTCTGCCCTAGCCTCCGGGCATGCCCCTCCCCCAGGACCGCCCCCCGGGTCTCGACTCTCCGTGGACCGCCCGGCTGATCAAGCACGCGGCCCGCGCGCAGGTGTGGGCCTTCCGCCGCACCAACGGCCGCATCGGCAGCAGCTGGCGCATCGGCGCCGGGTTCCGCAAGCCCGTCCCGACGCTGCTGCTCGAGCACCGAGGCCGCCGCAGCGGCACGCTGTTCACGACGCCGCTGCTCTACCTGCGCGACGGCGAGCGCTGGATCGTCGTCGCCTCCCAGGGCGGACTGCCGAAGCACCCGCAGTGGCACTTCAACCTCGCTGCGAGCCCGCAGACCCGCGTCCACCTGCGCGGACGGCGCGGCGTGCCGGTGACGGCACGGATGGCCGACGCCGCGGAGCGCGCGGAGCTGTGGCCGCGCCTGGTCGACCTCTACGCCGACTTCGCGACCTACGCCGCCTGGACCGAGCGCGAGATCCCGGTGTGGATCCTGGAGCCGCGCGCCGCCTGAGCGGCCGACGTCACCAGCTCGTGCCCGTCACCACCGGCAGGTCGGCGAGGGTGACGACGCCCGGCGGCGCCGCGACCACGGCTGGGATCGCGTTGGTGGCCGGCATCGCGGTGTAGATCATCCCCGGCCCCATGAAGCCCTCCTCGTCCCAGTCATGGGGCGGCAGGCAGTGCAGCACGGTGCGGAAGTTCGGACGGCCGAACACCTGGATGACGTGGCCGTGCGCGACCGGCTTGGGCGGGGTCACCACGCCCATCGTCCAGTTGAAGCCGACCGAGACGACGTTGCGCTCCCCGACCCAGCCGCGGTGGTAGCCGAAGACGCTGCCGACGGTGCCCCGCGGGATGCGCATGAACCCGAGGTCGGCGTCGTCGTGAGCGGCGGTGAAGGTGACGTCGAAGGTGAGGCGGTCGAGCGTCAGCCCCATCGCGTCGGCCATCATCGCCGCGGACTCCGCGAACACCTCCGACTCCCGACGCACGTGCTCGTCGAGGCCGGGCGTGCTCGGGTCGCGTCCGAAGCCCATCTCGCTCATGGTGCCGGCCGACTCGTAGGTGGAGCAGTCGACGGACTCGGTGATGCGCAGCTCGTCGACGCGCTCGCAGCCGCCGGAGAGCACCATCGCGACCAGGTTCGTGATGCCGGGATGAGCGCCGGAGCCGAAGATCGTCGAGCCGCCCCGGGCGCAGGCGGCGTCGATGCGGGCGCGGTCCTCCGGCGTGTGCCGGCCCCCCGTGATCCAGGCGGCCGTCGTCACCACGTTCACGCCGGCGGCCAGCAGCGCCTCGAGCTCGTCGATGCTGCTCCACAGCGGGTTGTAGGCGCAGGCGTCGGGGCGCAGCGCGAGGAGCTCCTCGAGGCTGTCGGTGGCCAGGACGCCCGTGGGCTGGGGCCAGCCGCAGAGCTCGGCGGCGTCACGCCCGACCTTCTCCGCACCGTGCGCGTAGACGCCGACGAGCTCGAGGTCGGGGCGCGCCAGGATCGCGTGGAGCGAGCGGGAGCCGATGTTGCCGGTGGTCCACTGGACCACGCGCAGCGGGCGGGAGGAGGCCATGCCCCGGAAGTAGAACGGGTTCCAGTTCTGCGGTCAAGGGGCGGTCGAGGACGCCCCTCCCACCCTTCCGACGTCGTGACCCGCGCGGACGTCGACCTAGCGTCGGTCGCGTCTCGCCTCCGCTCTCCTCAGGCCTCCCCACGAAAGGCCTCCCCATGTGCTTCTCCCCCGAGATGGACCTCGTCGCGGGCACCGCCGTGACCCTCGTCGGCGTCGACGCTCTGCGTCACGTGACGCGGCGGCGCCAGCTGCCGCTCGCCGCACTGCCGGTGCTCTTCGGCGCCCATCAGCTCATGGAGACCCTCGTCTGGTGGGATCTCCAGGGCCACGACTCCTGCCGCGCCGCGGGCGCCGTCGCCGCCTGGGTCTACGTGCTGATCGCGGTGTGCATCGTGCCGATCGCAGTGCCGGCGGCGTTCGCGGCCCTGCGCCTGGGCCGCTCGACGAGAGCCGACCTGCTCTTCGTCGGCTGCGGGGCGATCGCGGGCGCGGTCGGCCTGCAGGCGCTGCTCGACGGACCCCTCGGGCGCCGCATCGAGGGCCACCACATCGCCTACTCCATCGACCCGCCCGCCGAGGCTCTGTTCCTGCTGGTCTACGTGATCGCCACCTGCGGGCCGGGGCTCGCCGCCCGCTCCCGCCCGCTCATCGCCTTCGGCGCGCTCAACCTCGCCGTCGTCGCGGCGTTGGCCTGGCTCATGCAGGACGGCCTGATCTCGCTGTGGTGCGTGTGGGCGGCCGTGACGAGCGTGCTGGTCGCGGTGCACCTGCGCCGGGTCGCCGCCGGCCGCTCCGCGGGCCTGGGACGCGAGGAGCAGCGGGTCAGCGCGAGCGCACCGTCACGGTGACCGGCTCCGTGCCGGTGGCCGCGATCCGCAGTCGCCGGTCGGCGGCCGAGCCGAGCAGTCGGCCTCCCCGCACGGTGACCCGCGGCGTCCCCCGATAGTGCAGCGGGCTGACGAAGACGACCGTCGGCAGCACCCGGCCGTGTCCGTCGCGCAGCGTGCGCGGCCGGTAGCGGTAGGAGAAGTCGCCGGTGACGCCGTCGAAGGAGAGCGCCAGCGGCGTGCCGGCCGTGGCCTGAGGGTAGGTCTGGACGAGGGCCTTGAGCTTGTCGGTCTTGAGCGTGGAGAGATCGGCGTCGTCGGCGAAGAGCCCCTGCGATCCGTCGGCGGTGGTGGGGTCGTCCCAGCCCTTGTAGGCCCAGTAGGTCCAGCCCATGAAGGCTCGCGCGGCCTCCTCGGTGTCGATGCGGACGGCCTGGACGTCGTCGGTGGCGCCGAACTCGTTCATCAGCGCCGCGCCCTGCATGTCGTGGGCCTGCTCGATGGCGTGGGCCTGCCGCTCGGCGCTGAAGGAGCGGCACTGCGCGGTGTCGGCGAACGGGATCCCCTGCGACTGCAGGAAGACCTGCGGGCAGTAGGAGTGCCAGGCGTAGCCGAGGTTGCGCTCGCCCGAGACGGGGGTGAAGAAGGTGTCGAGCTGCTGGCCGCCCGCGAAGTGCTGCGGCTCGAACCAGACCATGCCCGTGGGGTCGACGGACCGGATGGCGCGCAGCGCGAGCTCGTAGGTCGGCTGCAGCTCGCGCCGGTAGGTCTCCGGACAGGAGGTGAGCAGGCAGGTCAGGCCCTCCTTGCCGGCCCACGGCTCGTTGAGCAGGTCGTAGCCCATCGAGTACGGCTGGTCGCGCCAGTGCCGGGCGGCGATGCGCCAGGCCGCCACCCAGCTCGCCCGGGCCGGGCCACGGCCGGCGAAGAGGTCGTCGAAGACCTGCGAGAGCTCGGGCAGGTAGTAGCCGGCCGGGAAGGGCGCGGTCAGCGGCGGGAGCAGGGCGAAGGGCAGGGGACGCCGCGCCGCGACGAAGTCCGGGACGCCCTCGCCGCCGTAGATCTCGTGCCACTGGTCCTGGTGGAAGTCCAGCTGCATCCACATCCCGCGGTCGGCGAGGAGGTCCATGACCCGCTGCCAGCGCCGCAGGTAGGTCGGGTCGGCGACGCCGCTGCGCTCCGGCGTGATCCCGGCCCACAGGGTGCCGATGCGCGCGCCGTTGAACCCGTAGCGCCGCAGCAGGTCGGCGTCGGCGGCCGTGAAGCCGGCCGCGGTGTCCGGCGGGACGTAGGGGTCGCGCTTCCAGACCAGGTTCACCCCGTGCACCAGGACGACGCGGCCGTAGGGATCGACGAGGTGGCGGCCGCTGCGGTGCAGCTGCGGGGTCGGCTCGCCCCCGGAGGATCCGGCGGCGATCGCCGGGGCCGCGGGGAGCAGGAGCGCGCCGACCAGCAGCAGGGCGGTGCCCAGCAGCGGACGCAGCAGGGGACGCAGCAGGGGACGCAGCAGGGAGCGACGGGACGGGAGCACGGGGCCCTCCTCGGGGGGATCCCGCACAGTAGAACGCGTTCTACTGCTCCGGCAAGGGTCGGCCCAGCGCCTCCTCGAGCCGCACGCAGAGCTCGTGGACGCAGTCGTCGAGGGACTCCCCGGTCTCTCGGCGCAGCAGGCCGAGGCTGAGCTCGGCGACGAGCAGCGCGCCGCCGGCCAGCTCCTGCGCGTCCTCGAAGGAGGCCATCAGGGCGCGGGCGCCCTCGGCGTCGCCCCGTCCGCGGGCGGCCACGATGCCGGCGACCCGCTGCGCGGCGTCCACGACCGGGGTCAGCTGCGCTCGGGTGCTCACAGCACCAGGCCCGGCGTCTGGGTGCGCGCCCGCTCGAAGCGCGCCTGCACGTCGGCCCAGTTGACGACGTTCCACCACTGCTGGACGAAGGTGGCCTTGTCGTTGCGGTACTGCAGGTAGTAGGCGTGCTCCCACATGTCGAGCATGAGCAGCGGCACCATGCAGATCGGCACGTTGCCCTGGTGGTCGAAGTGCTGGATGACGTAGGGCCGCTGGGCCACGACGTCCCAGGTCAGCACCGACCATCCCGAGCCCTGCACGCCGAGGGCGTTGGCCTCGAAGTGGGCGCGGAAGGCGTCGAACCCGCCGAAGAACTCCTCGATCACCTGGGCGAGCTCGCCGGTGGGCTTGTCTCCGCCGTCGGGGCTCATGTTCGGCCAGAACACCGAGTGGTTGACGTGCCCGCCCAGGTGGAAGGCGAGGTTCTTCTCCAGCGTCGAGAGCGAGCCGAAGGAGCGCGCGTCGCGAGCCTCGGCGAGCTGGTCGACGGCGGTGTTGATGCCCTTGACGTAGGTCTGGTGATGCTTGCCGTGGTGCAGCTCCATGATCTCGCCGGCGATGTAGGGCTCGAGCGCGGAGTAGTCGTAGGGCAGCTCAGGGAGCGAGTAGACGGTCATGCCGCCACTCTCTCGTTGTTGCAAAGTGTTTGCAACAACGATCAGGTGGTGCGCAGCTGCTCCAGACCCAGCCCGGCCACCACCGGACGTCGCAGCGCCCGCGAGGAGGCCAGCACCGCCAGCGTCACGACGCCCACGGCCACCGCGCCGCCGACGAACGCCCACGGCTGCGGGAGGCCCGACTCGCCCAGGCTCGCGAAGAGCACCACGACGCCGGCCGAGCCAAGCACCGCCGTCAGCACGGCCACCGGCAGGGTCGCCAGCAGGGCCTCGCGGCGCAGCGAGCGCAGCACCACCGCGGCCGGCACGCCGACGGCCACCAGCGCCGCCCACTCCCGCCGCCGCTCGAGCAGTGTCTCGACGCCGTGCAGCGCGAGCGCCAGCGCGACCAGCACCGCGCCGAGCACCGCCAGGGCCGCGACCAGGACGGAGGGCTGCACGTAGTAGCCGGCGTCGTCGACGCCGGAGCTGGGCGCGAGGACGTCGGCGACGAACTGCGTGGTGGTGACCATCACCAGCACGACGCCGCCCACGGCGGCCGCCGCCCGCCCGGCCGGCCGCGGGTCGGCGGCCAGCCGCTGCGCGGCGAGCAGCGTGGCGGCGTCGGAGGTGGTCTGCCCGACCCGCAGGGCGACGCGCCGCGCCGTCCACGGCACCAGGCCGGCCAGACCGAGGACCAGCAGCGCGGCTGCGGCGAACGCGAGCAGCAGGTCGGCGTCATTGCCGTAGGACCGACGGCAGAACACGGCGACGAGCACCACGCCCCCGACCAACGGCACCACGCCCCACGGCCGCGGCGCGGGCCGCACCCCCCGAGCGACGGGGAGCGGCTCGCCGAGCCGGGCGCCGGCGCGGGCGCCCGCGAGGACGCCGTAGACCACCAGCGCCACGCTGACCACCAGACCCAGGAGACCCGGCCCGACCGACGTCGGCACGAGCGCCGAGCCCGAGCCGCGGAGCGCGACGCCGAGCACGACGTACAGCAACAGGTAGGCCGGCCAGGCCGCGACCGCGCCGATCGCCACCGGCACGCCCACCTCGATCGCACCCCATCGGCGCAGCTCACGCGGGCCGGCTCCGGCCACCGCGAGCGCGGCGTAGCGGGTGCGGCGGTGCGAGGTGCCCAGGCGCACGGCCTGGTCGAGCACGAGGACGATCGGCACCAGCGTCAGGACCAGGCCGAACAGGGCGCCGGGGCGCAGGCCGGGGTCGGCGACGGGGTCGATGAGCCCGTCGCCGACGCTGCCGTCGATCGGGACGCCGCCGTTGAGCGAGGTGTCGGAGAGGCCGAGCATGACGTAGGCGCAGCCCACGAGACCGAGGGCGCCGACGGCTGCGGTGACCAGCACCAGCAGCGCCACGCGCAGGCGTCCGGTGCCGGTGAGCGCCAGCCGCACCGTGACCATCCCGCGCATCAGGCGCCCCGCCCGTCGGACTCGACGCGGCCGTCGCGGATGACGACCTCGCGCTCGGCGAGGGCGGCGACGCGGTGGTCGTGGGTGATGATCACCAGCGCCGCGCCGGTGACGCGGGCGGCGCCCACCAGGATCTCCAGGGCGAGGTCGCCGGAGACGGTGTCGAGGGCGCCGGTGGGCTCGTCGGCGAGGATCAGATCGGGCGAGGCGACCAGGGCGCGGGCGATGGCCACGCGCTGCGCCTGGCCGCCGGACATCTGCGCGGGCCGCGCGTCGGCGACGTCGTCGACCTTGAGGCGCCGCAGCCACTCGCGGGCCCCGGACCACGCCTCGGCGCGGGTGCGGTTCTCCAGCAGCAGCGGCAGCGCGACGTTCTCCAGCGCGGTGAGCTCGGGGACGAGCTGGCCGAACTGCAGCACCAGCCCGATGCGTCGACGCCGCAGCGTGGTGCGGGCGTCGAGGGAGAGGTGGTCGAGGCGCTCGCCGCCGAGGCTCACCGAGCCCGCGTCGGGGACGACGAGGCCGGCCAGGCAGTGCAGCAGCGTCGACTTGCCGCTGCCCGAGGGGCCGGAGACGGCGACGATCTCGCCGGGGTCGACGTCGAGGGAGACCTCGCGCAGCGCCGGGGTGGAGCCGAAGGTCTTCACCAGGCCACGGGCGGTGACCAGCGGGGTGGTGCCGGGGAGGGAGGTCATGCGGGGGTTCCTTCCGAGGGTCCGCTCGCGGCGGGCTGGGCGGGCTGGGCGGCGCGGACGCGGGTCTCCTCGAGCCAGCGCAGCTCGGCGTCGAGGTGGGCGATGGCGTGGTCGAGCGCGATCCGCTCGCCGAGGTCGGCGGCGGCCGCGCGCTGCGCGGTGAGCCGCCGCAGCACGCTCATGTGGGCCGCGCGCTGACGCTGGAGGAAGTCGGTGGCGTCGACGCGACGATGCAGGGCCGTGATGACCTTGCGCACCAGCTCGTCGGCGGCGGCGGACGCGGGCTCCTCGACCTGGCCGAGCCAGTCGTCGAGATGCGCGCGGCCGGCGTCGGTGAGGGCGTAGACCGTGCGCTCGGGGCCCGACTCCTGCTTCACCTCGACGGCCTCCACGAGCTCGTCACGCTGCAGCCGGGCCAGAGTGGAGTACACCTGGCCGAAGGGCAGCGCCTTGCTCGCGGGGAATCGCTCGTCGTGGAGTCGCTTGAGGTCGTAGCCGTGCGCGGGTCCGTCGGCGAGGACGCCGAGGAGGACGGTGGCGAGGCTCATAGGGGATGTATACACCAGGTGTATACATCGAGTGAATACCTGAGCCGGAGAGAATCCGACGGGTCCCGAAGCGCCTCAGAGCCCGGCGGCCACCGCGGGCGCGAGGTCCGAGCGCCCGCCGCCCGCGCGGTAGCGCCGCGCGCTCACCAGCACCGCGCCGACGCTGCCGGCCACGGCCCACGCCGCCAGCACCAGCAGCGGACGCGCGATCGCGTGGCCCTCGAAGTAGAGGAGGTTGCGCACGAGGTCGACCCCGGCCCCGTTGACCAGCCACGGCCCGACCGCGGCCAGCGGCCCGGGCAGGAAGTCGTAGGGCACCGCTCCCCCGGCCGCCGGGTTGCCGAGCACGACGAAGAGCAGGATCACGACGCCGGTGCCGGCGGTGCCGAGCAGCGCCTGGAGGGTCACGGCCACCGACGCGACGGCGTACCCGACGAGCGTCGTGGCGAGCATGACGGCCACGAGGTGCCCCTCGACGAGCCCGAAGACCGAGCGCGCGAGCAGCGTCAGCAGGACGCCGCTGACCGCCGCGTAGGCGGCCATCGCGCCGAGCCGCTGCACGGCGCGACGCCCGCGGGAGGCCTGCGGGCTGGCCAGCAGGCTGAGCACGGTGACGCCGAGGTACCCGCCGAAGGCCATCACCAGCACGAGGTAGAACGGCGTCACGCCGCGGCTGTCGGCCTGCGGCAGCCGGGCGAGGTCGACCACCTCGAGGGTGCGTCCCTCGCGGGTCTCGGCGGTGCGGACCTCCTGCTCGATCGCCTGCGCCTGCCCGACGCCGGCCGCCGAGGCGACGTAGAGACGGTCCTTCTTCTGCGCACCCACCACGAGCGCCCCGGCCGACTCCCGGTCGCGCACCCGCGCCCGCGCGGCGGCGTCGTCGGCCACGACCGTGGCGGCGACGGCGTCCCCGCCCTCCTTCTCCAGGCTCTGCGCGACCTGGCTCGCCGCGGCCTGCGACGGGCCCGCCACCGCCAGCGGCACCTGGTGCGGCTCGGGGTCGTGGAAGGCGCCGATGTAGGACAGCGCGAAGAGCAGCTGCAGCACGACGACGGCCAGCAGCGCGCCGGCGATGAGGCGACGATCCGGCTGCTCGTCGGCCGGGTCGCCCCGGTGGCTGTGGGGCTGGGGGGACTGCTCGGTGCTCACCGGGGCAGTCTGGCGCAGGCGGAGGTCGCGTCGCGACCGCCCACCCGTGCGGTGCTCGGCCGGCCTACAGGCCGCCGGTGAGGAACTGCGCGACGCCGAGCCCGAAGGACCAGTCGGCGGCGCCGTTCTCGACGATGCTCACCATCAGGTCGCTTGGGGCGACCCCGCAGCGCTCCTCGAGCAGGCGCGCGAGCCGGGCGTAGAAGTCGGTCTTGGCCTCCTCGGTGCGCTCGCGGCTGGTCACCCGGATCATCACGACGCGGTCGGTGCGCTCCAGGCCCAGGCCGGTGTCGAGGAGCACCAGCTCGCCGGGCTCGTGCTGGGTGAGCACCTGGTAGCGGTCGGTCTCGGGCACCTCGAAGGCGCCCACCATCGCCTCGTGCACGGCGTCGAGGAGGGTGCGCACCTCCTCGGGCGAGCGACCACGGACGACGTCGACGGCGATCAGCGGCATGGTCTCGACGCTAGGCCGCGTTCGCCGTCGTCCCCTCACCCGCAGGCCGGGGCGGGCACGGGGCGAGCCTCACAGCGCCGAGCGCAGCTCCCACAGCACCGGGTAGAACTGCAGCGGCACCCGCGAGCGCAGGTAGGCGGCACCGCTGGAGCCGCCGGTGCCGGACTTCGCGCCGATCATCCGCTCGACCATCACCACGTGCCGCATCCGCCAGCTCGCGCACAGCTCGTCGTGCTGCAGCAGCGCCTCGGCCAGCGCCCAGACCGCCGCGTGGCTGCCGCGGTCGTGCGCCGCCTCGCGCAGCGACGCGGCGAGCGAGGCGTCGTCGTCCACGGCCAGGCCGGAGGCGCCGACGGCGTGCCGGAAGGCGTCCCAGAGGGTCGGCTCGTCGAGCCGCGCGCGCAGCCGCGCCTCCTCGGCCTCGGTGAGCCCGCGGAAGCGCTGCAGGTACGCGGCGTCCTGCGCGCCGGAGAGGAACTCCAGCTCGCGGAACTGCACCGACTGGAAGCCGCTCGCCGGCGCCAGCCGCTGCCGGAACTGCAGGAAGTCCTGGGGCGTCATCGTCTCGAGCACGTCGACCTGCTGCACCAGCACCCGCTCGATGACGTGGACGCGGCCGAGCAGGTGCTGGGCCCACCACAGCCGACCCTCGAGCATCGCCGCCCGCGCCGCCTCCAGCTCGTGGAGCAGCTGCTTGAACCACAGCTCGTAGACCTGGTGGATGGTGATGAACAGCAGCTCGTCGTGGGCCGGCGGGTCGGACTCCAGGTGCTGGGAGTCCAGCAGCTGCGGCAGCCGCAGGTAGGAGCCGTAGGTGAGCTGAGCGCCCTGCTCGCCGAAGGAGACGAAGGACTCCTCGGCCTCGGAGACCGACGGCGCGGGCGGGAGGGACGACTGATCGGCGGACATGCTGCGCAACCTACGCCCGCGCCTCCGGCATGATGGCGCCCGTGAGGTTCCGACACGAGCTCGTCTACGACGCCGAGCCCGCCCAGGTGTACGCCATGCTGGCCGACCCCGACTTCCGCCGGGCCGCCTGCGCGGCCCAGGACGTCGTCTCCGCCGAGGTCACCGCGACGCCGTCGGCGTCCGGCTTCGACCTCGTCGTCGACCAGGTGCAGCGCACCACCGGACTCCCCTCCTTCGCCACCAAGATCGCCGGGGAGACCACCCGCGCGATCCAGCGCGAGCACTGGGAGTCCACCACCGGCGGCACGCTCGACATCGAGGCGCCCGGCAAGCCCGCCACCGTGAGCGGCACCATCCGCCTCGCGGCGGACGGGGCGGGCACCCTCGAGACCGTGGAGCTGGACATCACCGTCAAGGTGCCGCTGATCGGCGGCAAGCTGGAGAAGCTGCTGGCCGACAGGATCGTCGCCGGCATGGACGCCGAGCACTCCGTGGGCACGGCATGGCTGAAGGGCGAGCGATGAGCAAGCGCATCCGACACGAGCTGACCTACGACGCGCCGCTGGCCGACGTCGCCGCGATGCTCGCCGACCCCGCGTTCCGCGAGCAGGTCTGCGAGTACCAGCGCGTCGTGCGGCACGACGTCACCGTCTCCGGCAGCGGCGCCGGCATGAGCGTCACCCTCGACCAGGTGCAGCGCGCGCAGGGCATCCCCGCGTTCGCCACCAAGTTCGTGGGCGACGAGGTCAACATCGTGCAGAAGGAGACCTGGGGCACGCTGGACCGCGCCGCCCTCAGCGTCACCATCCCCGGCAAGCCCGGCGAGATGGAGGGCACCATCACCCTCACCGAGGCCGGTGGCGTCACCACCGAGACCGTCGACCTCGAGATCCGCGTGCGGATCCCGCTGGTCGGCTCGAAGATCGAGGGCCTCATCGGCGATCTCCTCCTCAAGGCGCTGCGCGCGGAGTACAAGGTCGGCCAGCGCTACCTGGCCGCCTGAGGCTTGCCCGATCCGCCAGCCTCACCGCTGACGCGACGACGGCCCGGATCCCGCGCGGGGTCCGGGCCGTCGTGCGTGCCGGGGCTCAGCCCTGGTGCGGGTGCCGGTGGTCGGTCGGAGCCACGAAGGTCTCCTTGATCGAGCGCGGCGAGGTCCAGCGCAGCAGGTTGCTGGCCGCGCCGGCCTTGTCGTTGGTGCCCGACGCGCGCCCGCCGCCGAAGGGCTGCTGCCCGACGACGGCGCCCGTGGGCTTGTCGTTGATGTAGAAGTTGCCGGCCGCGAAGCGCAGCGTCGCGCGGGTCCAGGCGATGGCCGCCCGGTCGCGGGCGATGACGGCGCCGGTGAGCGCGTAGGAGGAGATCGACTCCATCCCGTGCACGACCTGCTCGAAGTCGGCGTCCTCGTAGACGTGCACGGCGAGGATCGGGCCGAAGTACTCGGTCGTGAACATCTCGTCGGTCGGGTCGGTGGAGGTGACGATCGTCGGCCGCACGAACCAGCCCACGGAGTCGTCGGTGCCGCCGCCGGCGACGACGTCGAGGTGCGGGGTGGCCTGCGCCCGCTCGATCGCGGCGACGTGCTTGCGGAAGGCCCGCTCGTCGATGACCGCGCCCATGAAGTGGGAGAGGTCGGTGGGGTCGCCGACGCTGAGCTCCTCGGTGCGCTGCACGAGGTCGTCGCGGATCTGCTCCCACAGCGAGCGCGGCACGTAGGCGCGCGAGGCCGCCGAGCACTTCTGGCCCTGGTACTCGAAGGCGCCGCGGATGAGCGCGGTGATGAGCACCTCGGGGTCGGCCGAGGGGTGGGCGACGACGAAGTCCTTGCCGCCGGTCTCGCCGACCAGACGCGGGTAGGAGCGGTAGCCGGCGATGTTCTCGCCGACCGTGCGCCACAGGTGCTGGAAGGTCGGGGTGGAGCCGGTGAAGTGGATGCCGGCGAGGTCGCGGTGGGTCAGGGCGACCTCGGAGACCTCCAGGCCGTCACCGGGGAGCATGTTGATGACGCCCGGCGGCATGCCGGCCTCGACGAGCAGCTCCATGGTGAGCGACGCGGCCAGCTGCTGGGTCGGCGAGGGCTTCCACACGACGGTGTTGCCCATGAGCGCGGGCGCGGTGGGGAGGTTGCCCGCGATCGCGGTGAAGTTGAACGGCGTGATCGCGTAGACGAAGCCCTCGAGCGGACGGTGGTCGGTGCGGTTCCACACGCCGGGGCTGTTGGCGATCGGCTGCTCGGCGACGATCTGCTTGGCGTAGTGCACGTTGAAGCGCCAGAAGTCGATGAGCTCGCAGGCGGAGTCGATCTCGGCCTGGAAGGCGGTCTTCGACTGGCCGAGCACGGTGGCGGCGTTGAGCCGCTGACGCCACGGACCGGCCAGCAGGTCGGCGGCGCGCAGCAGGATCGCGCAGCGCTCGTCCAGCGGCATGCGACGCCAGTCGGCCGCCGCGCCGGTGGCGGCGTCGACCGCGGCCTGCGCGTCCGCGCGGGTGCTGTGGTGCGTCGTGCCGAGCACGTGCGCGTGGTCATGGGGCTGCACGACGTCGAGCGCCGCGCCTCCCCCGGTGCGCCACTCGCCGCCGATGTAGGCGGGGAGGTCGCGCGGGCTGCTCTCGAGACGATCGATCTCCGTCAGCAGCGCGGCACGCTCGGGCGAGCCCGGACCGTAGGTGAGGTTCGGCTCGTTGAGCGGAGTCGGTGGGTGGGTGAGTCCGTCCATGCGCGCGATCGTGTCATACGGGGTCGCCGTGCTCCGCGTCGCGGCTCGGGGGTCCTCGCCGTCGGCGGCTCGCCTCGTCCGTCGCGCTCGAGAGGCGCAGCCAGGCGAGCCCGGCCTCCCGCCCTGCGTCGGTGCGCCACTTCGGTGGTCGAGCCTGTCGAGACCCCCGCACCCCGACGCCGCCCGAACCCCAGCGAGCATCCCAGCCCCTGACCGAGCCCCGGTCCCGGGCTCGAGGTGCGCGCGGAGCGGTCAGGCGTCGCCGAGCAGGAAGGGGACCTCCTGCGTGGCGTGCCAGGCGAGATCGTCGTCCGGCTCGGCGCCCGGCTCGAGGTCGACGTGCACGCTGGCGACGTCGCGCCACGGGGCGCTGACGCCGGGGGTGGCGACGTCGACGGCGAGCACCACGCGGCGGGGGTCGGCGGTGGCCGACGCGCGCTCTGCGGAGGCGACCGCGGCGTCGAGGAGGGCGTCGTACTCGGCCTCCTCGGAGGTGTCGCCGGCGCGTACGCCGTCGGTCGTCGGCACCGAGCCGGCGGCGTGCAGCTCGGCGAGCTCGGCGAAGGTCGAGGGGACGTAGACGCGGATCACGAGGTGGCCTTCCGCTTGCGGCCACGAGGCACCCGCGGACGGGTGCCCGTGACGGTGTCGAGGAGCTCGTCGAGGGCCTCGGTGAGGCACTGGCCGAGGACGTCGGCGTCGGGGACGCGCGCGCCGTCGGCGGTGATGCCGTAGGCCACCTGCCCGTCGTAGCTGGTGACGCCGATCGCGAGCGCGTGCCCGGGCAGCAGCGGCGGCACGGGATAGGTGAGCTCCATGCGGGCGCCCGCGGCATAGAGCGGCGACTGCGGGCCGGGGACGTTGGTGACCATCAGCTGGAAGCTGCGACGCGCCTGCTCGGCGGCCACCCGCGAGCCGATCGCGTGGAAGGTGGTGGGCGCGAAGCCGGCGATGCCGGCGAGCCGGTTGGCGGCGACGCCGCGTCCGGTCTCCTTGTGGGCCTGGAAGGAGTACGACACCTGGTGCAGGCGCACGACCGGGCTCGGCTCGGCGATCGGCAGGTCGACGAAGTGGGCGGCGATCTGGCTGCCGAGCGAGGTGGCCTCGAGCTCGCGGTCGATCACCGAGACCGGCACGAGCGCGCGCACCTGGCGGAAGCCCGCGAGCGACTCGTCGTGGGTGAGCAGCCAGCCGCGCAGGCCGCCGGCGATCGTGGCGAGGATGACGTCGTTGACGGTGCCGCCGTGCACCTCGCGGATGCGACGGTAGGCCGCGAGGTCGGAGACGACCGAGACGACCCGGCGCTGCTGGGAGTGCGCGGCGAGCATGCCGCGCGGACGCTGCGGTCGGCGTCCGGTGAGCGCGGCCGCCGTGCGGCGGGCCGAGTGGCGCCAGTGCTCCGCGGTGCGCAGCACGCTGCCGGAGGTGGTGCGCATGGTGTCGGCCAGCACGTCGGCGGAGGTGAGGGACTCCCGCACGGCACCGGCGACGAGGCCTCCGGGCGACGGCGTGCGGGACGGCCGCCACTCGTCGGCGCCGAGCACCTTCGGCGTCGGGGAGGCGTCGAGGAGCACCTGGCCCAGGTCGACGGTCTCGACGCCGTCGACGAGCACCTGGTGGGACTTCGAGAGCAGGGCGAGGCGGCCGTCGGCCAGCCCCTCGACGAGGTACATCTCCCACAGCGGCTTGGTGCGGTCGAGCGGACGCGACACGATCCGCGACACCAGCTCGCGCAGCTGGTCGGGGGTGCCCGGGCGCGGCAGCGCCGAGCGACGCACGTGGAAGCGCAGGTCGAAGTCGGGGTCGTCGACCCACACGGGGTTCGCGAGACGGCCCGGCACCGTCATCAGGCGCTGCCGGTAGCGCGGCGCGAAGGCGATGCGGTCGGCGATCAGCTCCAGCAGCCGCTCATGGTCGAAGCCGGAGTCGGCGGGGTCGAAGATCTCGACCGTGGCGTTGTGCTTGGGGGTCGCGAGGGACTCCTCGGCCAGCAGCGCGGCGTCGCGCGGTCGCAGCCGTTCACCCATCGAGCGACCTCCGTCCAGGCGTGGTTGTCCGTCGTGGGATTCTTGCAGAGGTCACGGCGCCGGACCGTCCACGTCTCGGCGCAACCGACGTGGCCCGCCTCACCCGCCCGTCCCACCGCACCCAGCATCGAAGGATCGATCATGCGCCTGGCCGCCACCGCCGTCGCCCTCACCGCCGTCCTCGCCCTCGCCGGTTGCGGCGGGGAGGCCGACACCGCAGCCGACGCCGGCACGCCCGCCGCAGGCGCCTCCGGCTCCGCGTCCGACAGCGCGTCGGGCAGCGCGTCGGGCAGCCCGTCCAGCGAGGCCACCGGCACCACGATCGACGTCACGATCAAGGGCGACCAGGTGACGCCGAACGGCGAGCGGGTGCCCGCCAAGGTCGGCCAGCCGGTGGTCCTGAAGGTCACCGCCGACAAGCCCGGCGAGATCCACGTGCACTCCACCCCCGAGCAGGAGCTGGAGTACCAGAAGGGCGTCACCGAGCTCACGCTCACCAACCTCGACCAGCCCGGCATCATCACGGTCGAGTCGCACACCCTGGACAAGGTCATCGTCCAGCTCCAGGTCTCGTGATCGGCACCGACTCCCCCGTCGTCGGCGACGGGGTGACGCTGGCGCACGGCATCGGCGGCGCCAAGGACCTGCCGATCTCGCCCGAGCTGGCCATCGTCGGCGCCGTGGCGGCGCTGGCGGTCTCCTTCGTCGTCCTCGCCGTCGCGTGGCGCACCCCGCGCTTCGACGAGCGCACCAGCGGCACGCCGCTGACCTGGCTGACGCCGGTCGTCGACAGCGTCGCCTTCCGCGTGCTGGCGCGCGTCGTGGGCCTGGCGATCTTCGGCTGGGGCGTCTTCGCGGCCGTCTTCGGGCAGGACCTGCTCACCAACCCGTTCTTCGGGATGTTCTACGTGTGGCTGTGGGTCGGCATCGTCCCCGCCAGCGTGCTCCTCGGGCCCTTCTACCGCGCCGTCAGCCCGGTGCGCTCGATCAACTGGGTGCTGGCGAAGGTCACCGGCGGCGACTCCTCCCGCGGCCTGTTCGAGTACCCAGAGCGCCTCGGCCTGTGGCCCGCCGCCCTCGGCCTGTACGCGTTCGTGTGGCTCGAGCTCGTCTACCCCTACTCCACCGAGCTCGGCCCCGTGCGCCTGTGGATGGCGGTGTACGTGGCCGTCATGCTGCTCGGCGGCGCGCTGTTCGGCGACCGGTTCTACGAGCGGGCCGACCCCTTCGAGGTCTACTCCTCCCTCGTCGCCCGGCTCTCGGTGTGGGGCCGGCGTGACGGCCAGATCGTCCTGCGCAGCCCGTTGGCCAACCTCGACACCACTCCGGCTCTGCCCGGCCTGGTGGCGGTGGTGTCGGTGCTCTTCGGCAGCACGGCCTTCGACTCCTTCAAGGACTCCAGCCACTGGGTGCGCTTCATCCAGAACACGCCGGTGGTCAAGGACCACGACTGGGCCAACCAGCTGGCCAACAACGCGGGCCTGCTCGTCTTCGTGCTCGTCGTGGCCGGCGTGCTGGTGGCCGGCACGGCCGCCACGGGCGTCGAGGCCGGCACCCGACGGCTGAGCCTGCCGCCGCGGTTCGCGCACTCGGTGGTGCCGATCATCGTCGGCTACATCGTGGCGCACTACCTCTCCTACTTCGTCGAGGTCGGGCAGGACACCGTCGTCAAGGCCAGCGATCCGCTCAGCAACGGGTCGGACTACCTCGGCACCGGCAACCTCACGGTGAGCTACTGGCTCTCCTACCACCCGACGCTGCTGGCCAACACCAAGGTGATCGCGGTCGTGGCCGGCCACGTGCTCGGCGTCATCGCCGCCCACGACCGCGCCATCAAGCTGCTGCCCAAGCGGCACCAGGTGACCGGTCAGCTGCCGCTGCTGGTGGCGATGGTGGGCTTCACCGTCGGCGGGCTCTACCTCCTCTTCGCCGCCTGACCCCGCCCGCGGGCGCGGGCGGCTCGACGCCGGCGACGGAGGCGGCCAGCACCCGCAGCGCCCGGGCGGCCGGGCCGTCGGCGTCGGTGACGGGGCGTCCACCGGCCTGGGCGCGGTCGACGGCGGCGGGGTCGTCAGGCACGACCACGACCTCCTCCGCGCGGCAGACCTCGCGCAGCATCGCCACGATCTCGCGCTCGGACCAGCCGAGGGTGGTGCGCATGCGGTTGAGCACGACCACGGCGGCGACCACGCCGACCTCGCGCAGCTCGGCGAGCCCGCGGGCGATGCGCGCCAGCCCGACGGGGTCGGGGGCGCCGACCGCGACGATCGCGTCGGCGCAGGCCAGGGCCTCCAGCGTCAGCTGCTGACGCGGCGGTCGACCGGCGAGCTCGGCGGCGGGGTCGTCCTCGAGGCTCGCGCCGACGTCGACGACGACGTCCCCGTGGCGAACGAGCGCGGCGAGCAGCCGCTCGAGGACGCCGGCCCGGACCTCGCTCCAGCGGTCGGCGCGCGGGAGCCCGGTGACCAGGCCGCAGCGCGGCGCGAGGGTGCGCACGACGCCGGCGGCGTCACGCTCCAGGGCACCGGTGACGTCGAGGCGGGCCGCGGCCAGGAGGCCGGAGACCTCCTCGATGACGCCGAGCTGGTGGGCCAGCGCACCACCTTGGGGGTCGGCGTCGACGAGCACCGTGGGGCGCCCGAGGTCGGCGAGCGCGGCGGCGAGACCGACGGCGACCGTGCTGCGTCCGGGGGCCCCGGCCGGCCCCCAGACGACGATGACGCGGCCCGGCCCGGCCGGCCCGGCCGGCTCGACCGGCTCGACGTCGTCGGCGTCCGCGTCGGCCCGGCCGGGATCGCCGTGGCCGCCTGGGTGGCCGGGGTCCTCGGGCAGGGCGGCGACGGCGCGTGCGCCCGCCGGCTCGCTCGCGCCGGCCTCGAGCACGGCCGCCAGGAGCGCGGCGGGGTCGTCGTCGGCGACGAGCCGACGGGCCCCGATGCGATCGGCGTGGGCCCGCGCCCGCTCGTCGACGCCGTGGCCCGCGACGACCACCGGGGTCACCTGGTGGTGGCGCAGTCGCTCGAGCGCCGAGGCGTCCAGGCCGACGGCGTCGAGCCCGACGACGGCCACCTGGGCCTGCCCGGTGGCGGCGGAGGCGAGGAGGTCCTCGACGTCGACGCAGCGCTTGAGCACGGCGACGTCGCGGCGGGCGGCCATCGCCGCGAGGACGGTGGACTCCCAGGCGGCGCCGGCCGCGGAGACCAGGACGACGACGGGACCGCTCATCGCTCAGCCACGGCCGACGACGATGATCTGCGGACCCTGGAGCGCACCGAGCCGACGGAAGAACCCCGCGGCGGCGTCCTCGGGGACGGCGAGCACGAGCCGTCGCTTCCCGCTGACGGCCAGGCTCTCCTCGGAGGTGCGGGCGTCGACGACGCTGACGCCAGCCAGCGCGGGCGCGCCGCCGGGCGCGTCCGTCGCGCCGGCGGCCGAGCCCGAGGAGCCCGAGGAGCCCGAGGAGCCCGAGGAGCCCGAGGAGCCCGAGGAGCTTGAAGAGCCTGAGGACGAGCCCAGCAGGTAGACGTCGACGACGCTGCCCTGCCGCACCGACTCCGGCACCTGCTCGGGGTCGACGGCGAGCGGGACCTCGACGGTGCCCGAGCGCTCGCCCAGCGCCGCGCGCGGCACGAGCTCGCCGGCGCCGACGGGCCGCAGGAGGCCCGCCTCGTCCGGCAGCGGCTCGTCGGCGCGCAGGTAGCGGTCGAGGTCGGCGGGGTCGGAGAGCCGCACCTGCTCGCGGACGAGGTCGCCCGGACGCAGCGTGGTGCCGGCGCCGAGGTCGGCGCGCGCCGCCCAGACCGGCACGGTCTCGTCTGCGGCCGCGACGACCCGTGCGCCGAGGAGCACCGACCCTGCGACGAGGGCGAGGCCGACCCAGAGGCGGGGATCGCGCCAGCCGGGAGCGCGGGTGCGCTGGGCCGGCTGGGCGGCGCCGCCCGGCGCGGGCTCCGATGCGGTGGTGGACGCGCGCGACGTCCTGAGGGTCCCGAGATCCATGCAGGTCGAGTTCCGCGCTCGCCGCCGGCTCAAACCTGGTCCTCCACAGGCCGGGGCGCCGCGGCGGCGTCCCGACGGAGCGGGTGCGAGGATGGGGACATGGCCGGCACGCCCCGCTTCCTCACCCTCGCCGATGTCGCCGAGGTGCTCAACACCTCCAGCGCCCAGGTGTACGCGCTGGTGCGCCGCGGCGACCTCCCCGCCATCAAGATCGGCGGACGCGGCCAGTGGCGGGTGGAGTCCGAGCAGCTCGAGGCCTACATCGCGCGGATGTACGCCGAGACCCGCGCGTTCGTCGACGAGCACCCCTACGTCGACGCCGACACCGACGCCTGAGCCGTCCCGCTGCCGGTCTCGGGTCGGGATCGACCTCGGGCTCAGCCCACCTCGGCGCGCAGTCGCACCGCGATCTCGCGGGTCTCGCCGTCGCGGGTCACGCGGAAGCGCACCTGCTCGCCGGGCTGGTGGGTGCGGATCGCGACGATGAGGCCGATGCCGTCGGTGACGCGCTGCCCGTCGACCGCGGTGATCCGATCGCCCGAGCGCAGGTCGGCGGCCGCCGCCGCGCCCCCGTCGACGATCTCCGCCAGCACCGCGCCGCGCCCGTCGTCGCGCCCGGTGCGCACCTGGGCGCCGATCACCGGGAACTGGGCGCGTCCGGTGCGCAGGATCTGGTCGGCGGTGATGCGCACCTGCTCCACCGGGATCGCGAACCCGACGCCGATGCTGCCCGACTCGGTGCTCGCGCCGCCGCCGGTGGTGGCGATCGCGGAGTTCACCCCGACGACGCGGCCCAGCAGGTCGACCAGCGGGCCGCCGGAGTTGCCGGGGTTGATCGCGGCGTCGGTCTGCACGGCGTTGATGTAGGACGACTGGTCGTCGGTGCGCCCCGTGCTCACCGGCCGCTGCAGGGCGCTGACGATGCCCGCGGTGACGGTGGAGCTCAGGCCCAGCGGGGACCCGAACGCCACCACGGTCTGGCCGACGACGAGGCTGCGGGAGGCGCCGAGCGCGGCCGGACGCAGCCCCTTCGCCTTCGGGACGCTGAGCACCGCGAGGTCGTAGACGGTGCTGCGGCCCACGATGGTGGCGTCGTAGCGGGTGCCGTCCTGGTCGACGACCTGGATCGGTCCGTCGTCCTTGGCGGCCGCCGCGACGACGTGGTTGTTGGTGATGACGTGGCCCTGCCGGTCGAGCACGAAGCCCGAGCCGGTGGCGCCGTCGTCCTGGCCCTGGTACTCGGCGATGATCTGCACGGTGCTGGGGAGCAGGGTCTTCGCGACCTTCGCGACGGTGCCGTTCGGCGGGGTGAGCGGGGCGCGGGTGGCGAGGTCGACGCCGTCGAGCCCGTCGACGACCGGTCCGATCGCGGGCTGCTCGCCGCGGTCGTAGGCGGCCGCGCCGACGATGCCGCCGACGACGCCGAGCACGAGCGCCAGCGCGCTGACCGCCGGCCAGATCCACGGCGAGGTGCGGGCGCGCGGCTCGCGGCCGGGTCCCTGCGGCGGGCCGACGTCGATGCTGGAGGGGACGGGCCGGTAGCCGGCCTGCTGCGCGCCCGGGTACGACGGCGGCAGCGCGGGGCTGCCGTAGGGGTGCGGGTACGGCGGCGGCGCCGCGGGATCCTGCTCGCTCACCGCTCCATCATGCCGGGGCGTCGTGCGCGAGCGGTGGCGTCAGCGGGTGAGACGGCGGAAGAGCACGGTGTCGGTCTGGGTGGGCGTGCCCACCGAGACCGTCGGCGACTGCTGACGGGTCGGGGCGTCGGCCGGCGCGGCCCCGAGCGTCAGGACCCCCATGACCGCGGCGCCCGCGGCACCGCCGCCGATCGCGGCGAGCGTCAGCGCGCCGCGGCTGGGCCGGTCGGCGGAGCGGCTCGGCGGGGCGGGCCACGGCGCGGGAGGCACCGGGGCGGGGGCGCCGGACGCGTCGCCCTTGAGCAGGCCCTTGAGTCCCTCGGGCGCGCCGGGCACGGCGTCGGCCGAGAGCCCGGAGAGGCGGGTCTTGATCCAGCCCTCGCGCTCGACGAGATCGCGGCAGCCGTGGCACACGTGCACGTGCGCCCAGGCGCGCTCGGTCTCCTCGGGGCCGAGCTGGCCGTCGAGGAGCGCGCTGACGCGGGTGCCGAGGTGCCCGATCACCGGCCCGCCACCGGCTTGACGACGGGGGCCGACTCGAGCACCGGGCCGGCGAAGCGGGTGCGTCCGCGGCCCGGGGCGCGGTGGGCCAGGGCGCTGCGCAGCATCGCGCGGCCGCGGTGGATGCGCGAGCGCACGGTGCCGAGCTTGGCGTCGAGGATCTCGGCGATCTCCTCGTAGGTGAGGCCCTCGACGTCGCAGAGGACGACCGCGGCCCGGAAGTCCGGGGGCAGGGTGGCCAGCGCCCGCTCGACGTCGTCGTCGAAGCGCTGGTCGTGGTAGGCGGCCTCGGGCGCGGGGCTGGCGCTGGTGAGGCGGTCGGCCCGCTCGTCGGAGAGGGCGTCGAAGCGGATGCGCTGACGTCGACGGGCCTGGTCGAGGAAGAGGTTGGTGGTGATGCGGTGCAGCCAGCCCTCGAAGGTGCCGGGCGTGTAGGAGTCCAGCGAGCGGAAGACGCGGACGAAGACCTCCTGGGTGAGGTCCTCGGCGTCGGGACGGTTGCCGGTGAGCCGGTAGGCCAGGCGGTAGACGCGGTCGGAGTGCAGCTCGACGACCTCGTCCCAGCTCGGGACGCCCTCGCGAGGCGCCTGCTCGCGCCCCTGCGGCTCCTGATGCCCCTGCTGCCCGGTCATGGCTCGTCCTCTCCTGCCGATGCTCACCTCGACCTCGCTCACGCTAGGGGCCCCGACTGAGAGGAGCCTGTGACCTGGTCCAACGGCCGATGAGCCGCGTGCGTTCCCACCCCGGGCGCGTCCGGGCGGCCCGGGCGCGTCGCGCGATAGGTTGCGGCCCATGAGCGCGCTGCCCCCCGTGTCACCCGCGAGCTGGTCCTACGCGGAGACCTTCGTGGCCGAGGACGAGATCCTCGCCGCCGCCCGCGACCGCGCCGTCGAGGTCGGCGTCGTGCCGATCGGCTCGGGCGCCGGCGCCGTGCTGCGCTTCCTGGCCTCGGTGCTCGACGCCCGCTCGGTCGTCGAGATCGGCACCGGCACCGGCGTCTCGGGCCTGTGGCTGCTGCGCGGCATGCGGGAGGACGGCGTGCTCACCACCGTCGACATCGAGGCCGAGCACCAGCGCCTGGCCCGCCAGACCTTCACCGAGGCCGGCATCCCCACCCAGCGCGCGCGCACCATCTCCGGCGCCGCCCTCGACGTGCTGCCCCGCCTCACCGACGGCCACTACGACCTCGTGTTCTGCGACGGCGAGAAGACCGAGTACTCCGCCTACCTGGCCGAGGCGCTGCGGCTGCTGCGTCCCGGCGGCGTCGTCGCGTTCGACAACGCCCTGTGGCACGACCGGGTGGCCGATCCCGCGCGTCGTGACGAGGAGACCGTCGCCGTCCGCGAGCTCGGCCGCGCCGTCGCCGCGCACGAGAGCCTCGTCCCGGTGCTCCTGCCGGTGGGCGACGGCCTGCTGTGCGCCCGGAAGGTCTGGCACCCCGACGCCGGCTGAGGACCTGCTCGAGGGGCTCTACTCCGGGGCGGGGACGAAGCCGTCCCAGCCCTCGGCGAGGGCCAGCACCTCGCAGGCCTCGACGAGCGCCGGCGGCGCTCCGACGACCCGCGAGATCGCGGTGGCCGCGCCCCCGGTGCGCACCGACTCCTCGTGACGCTCGCGGCTGGCCTCGTCGCCGAAGAGGTAGAGGCACTCGAACCAGGCGCCCCGCACCGCGCGCCACTGCACGAACCGCAGGCCGGCCTGGCCGGTGTGGCGGGCGTGCTCGGGGCCGTGGACGTGGGTGGCCAGCTCGTCGACGAGGTCGGCGGCCGAGCCCACCAGCGACCAGCGCACCGTCAGCCCGAGCAGCGGACGGCGGGCGCGGGTCACCGGGTCACCCCCGGCCCCCGACCCCCGCGAGCGGCTCGGTCGAGCCGAGCCAGGTGAGCAGGAGGCGGGCGCCGAAGCCCGTGGGTCCGGCGCTCCACTCGAAGGAGTCCGACGGGGAGTCGCCCACCGACGCGAGGTCGAGGTGCGCCCACGGCAGTCCGCCGGTGAAGTGCTGCAGGAACAGCGCGGCCGTGACGGCGCCCGGGCCGCCGGCGGCGTTGTCGGCGTCGGCGACCGGGGAGGCCAGGCGCTCCTCGTAGCCGGCGTGCAACGGCAGGCGCCACACCGGCTCGCCAGCCGCGGTGCCGGCGTCGCGCAGGCTCGCGGCGAGGACGTCGTCGGAGGCGAACAGGCCGCCGGTGCGCAGGCCGAGCGCGACCTTGACCGCACCGGTGAGGGTGGCGACGTCGACGAGGGCCGCGGGCTTGATCTGCTCGACGGCGTAGGCGAGGCCGTCGGCCATGACGAGCCGGCCCTCGGCGTCGGTGTTGGTGACCTCCGAGGTGCGCCCGCCGTAGTGGCGCAGGACGTCGCCGGGGCGGATCGCCGAGCCGGAGACGGCGTTCTCGGCGCAGCACAGCAGGCCGACGACGCGCACCGGGCAGCCGACGTCGCGCAGGGCGGCCATCGTCGCGAGGACGACGCCCGCGCCGGTCATGTCGCGCTTCATCGAGGCCATCGCCTCGCCGGGCTTGATCGAGAGGCCGCCGGTGTCGAAGGTGATGCCCTTGCCGACCAGGACGATCGTCGGGGTGCGGCGGCTCGCCTTCGGCGGGGTGTAGTCGAGCCGCACCAGGCGCGGCGGGGTGGCCGAGCCCTGGCCGACGCCGAGGATGCCGCCGAAGCCGTCGGCGGCGAGCTCGCGCTCGTCCCAGACCCGGTGCTTCAGGCCGGTCTCCTCGGCCACCGCGACGGCCTGCTCGGCCAGCCATGCGGGGCTCTTGAGGTTCGAGGGGGTGGCGGCGAGGGCGCGGGCGCGCCAGCTGGCGGCGCCGACGGCCAGGGCGCGCTCGAGCACGGGCCGACGGTCGGCGTCGCAGCCGGTGAGGACGACCCGGCCCACGGGGCGCACCGACGGGCCCGTGGAGCGCCAGTGGAAGCCGAAGGAGCCGAGCACGAGGCCGACGACGAACGCGTCGAGGCCGGCGTCGTCGCCGAGCGAGGCCGCGCTGGTGGCGACGGCGTCGCGGTCGGTGGTGGCGCGGGCCAGGGTGGCGCCGGCGCGCCGCAGCGCGCTCGGACCGGCGTCGCCGACGCCCAGGAGCAGGACGGTGCGGACCTCGGGTGCCTCGGGCAGCCCGTCGGGCACGACGACGCGGACGGCCTCGCCAGGACGACCTGTGGCGCGCTCGGCCTCGAGGACCGCGAGGAGGTCCAGGCCCAGGAGCTCGGAGAGCTCGGCGCCGCCGGGCCCGAGCAGCGGGCCGGAGACGGGAGCCCCATCGGCCCCGTCGGCGCCGTCGGCGTCCTCGGGGCGATCGGTGGAGTCGTCAGGACCGGCGAGCACGGGAATGGCGACGACGTCGACCCCCGCGACCGCCTGCACCCCCAGCGCGCTGAGGTCGAAGGCGGGTGGACCGACCTGGTCGGGCAGGTCCGGGCGGGGGATCGACGTCGTCGTCACCATCGGGCTTCGCAGCAGTCGGTCGGCGTCAGCCGACGACGGCCTTGAGGGCGTCGCCCAGGGCGCCGGCCTCCTCGGCGTTGAGCTCGACCACGAGGCGGCCACCGCCCTCGAGCGGCACGCGCATCACGATGCCGCGGCCTTCCTTGGTGACCTCCAGCGGACCGTCGCCCGTCCGCGGCTTCATCGCCGCCATCCGGCACCTCTTCCCAAGTCGTGCGTGCAGTGGCGCACCATTATCCCCTATCGCGGGTGTGCTTCGCGCCACGCCCCCCTCGAGGCGCCGGTCGACGGGCCGCCACGGGCCTCGCCAGGCTCAGACGCTGCCCTGCAGATAGGCGTAGGTGAAGACGATCGCGCCGACCAGCATGCCGACGTGGGCGAGCACCGAGAGCCACGGTCCGCGCGACCAGGTGTCGGTGCCCTCGCTGCTGTGGCGGCCCTTGCTGGGCAGCCAGCGCAGCAGGATCAGCAGGCCGGCGAGGGTGACGATCCACCAGCCGGCCAGGGCCAGCACGCCCGCGCCGGGACCACCGAGGAGGGAGTCGCCGGGGGCGAGCAGGAACGCGGTCCAGCCGACGATGGTGAGCAGCCCGAGCACGGTGTGCACGCCGAGGAGCACCGGGCCGACGGCGTGGTGGCCGGCGCCGCGACGACCCGAGAGCCGCTTGCGGGTGAGCACGACGTCGAGCAGCGCCAGCGCGGTGAGCGCCATGACGAGGATCCTCATGCGTCCTCCTCCGCGCTGGGGCTCGCGGACGCCTCGGCCTCGCGCTCGGCGATGAGCCGGTCGACCAGGGCGTCGACCTCGCTCATGCGGTAGCCGCGGAAGGCGAGGCTGAAGCGGACGGCGCGGAGGTCGTCGGCGGTGACCGGTCCGGTGGTGGGCAGGGTGGAGTCGGGGCGGTCGCCGTGGACGTCCTCGAGCGGGGCGCCGCGGCCGGAGGCGACCACGGCCACGCCGCCCATCGCCAGCACGATGAGCGTGGCCAGGAACCAGGTCATGCGTCCTCCCGGGCGGCGACCATCGTGGCGACGGCCTCCTCGACGTCGTCGGTGACCACCATCATGTCGAGGTCGGCGGCCCCGATGGTGCCTGCCGCGAGCGCGGTGTCGCGCAGCCAGCCCAGCAGGCCCGACCAGTACGCGGTGCCCATGAGCACGATCGGGAAGCGGGTGACCTTCTTCGTCTGCACCAGCGTGAGGGCCTCGAAGAGCTCGTCGAGGGTGCCGAGGCCACCGGGCAGCACGACGAAGCCCTGGGAGTACTTCATGAACATGGTCTTGCGGGCGAAGAAGTAGCGGAAGTTGATGCCGACGTCGACCCACTCGTTGAGGCCGGCCTCGAAGGGCAGCTCGATGCCGAGGCCGACGCTGACCCCGCCCGCCTCGCTCGCGCCGCGGTTGGCCGCCTCCATCGCGCCGGGGCCGCCGCCGGTGATGACGGCGAAGCCGGCCTCCGCGAGCCCGCGTCCGAGCTCGACGCCCTGGGCGTAGGCCGGGGAGTCGACGGCCGTGCGCGCCGACCCGAAGACGCCCACCGCCTCGCCGAGCTCGGCGAGCGCGCCGAAGCCCTCGACGAACTCGGACTGGATGCGCATGACGCGCCACGGGTCGGTGTGGACCCAGTCGGTGGGGCCGCGGGAGTCGAGCAGACGCTGGTCGGTGGTGGTGGCGTCGATCTCGCCGCGGCGCTGCACGATGGGGCCCTTCGCGTGCGAGCGCATCAGGACAGCCACTCCCGCAGCACCCGCTCGCAGCGCTGGATCTCCTCGACCGGCACGAACTCCCCCTGGGTGTGGGCCAGGAGCGGGTCGCCCGGGCCGTAGTTGACCGCCGGGACGCCGAGCGCGGTGAAGCGGGCGACGTCGGTCCAGCCGAACTTGGGCTGCGGCTCGGCGCCGACGCTGGCGACGAAGTCGCGGGCGGCGGGGCGGTCGAGGCCGGGCCGGGCGCCGGGGGCGGAGTCGGTGAGGGTGATCTCGAAGCCCTCGAAGACCTCCTCGACGAACGCGAGCGCCTCGGCCTCGGTGCGGTCGGGGGCGAAGCGGTGGTTGACGGTGACGACGCACTCGTCGGGCACCACGTTGCCGGCGACGCCGCCTCGGATGCCGACGGCGTTGAGGCCCTCGTGGTAGGTCAGGCCGTCGACGACCGGGCGGCGGGCCTCGTAGGCCGAGAGCCGCTCGAGGATCGCGCCGGCGCGATGGATGGCGTTGACGCCGCGCCAGCTGCGCGCGGAGTGGGCGCGCTCACCGCGGGTGCGGACCTCGACGCGCAGGGTGCCCTGGCAGCCGGCCTCGACGCCGGCGTTGCTGGGCTCCATGAGGATCGCGAAGTCGGCGGCGAGCAGATCGGCGTGGTCGCGGGCCAGGCGGAACAGGCCGTTGGAGGCGGCGTCGATCTCCTCGGCCTCGTAGAGCACGAAGGTGACGTCGCGGTTCGGCGTCAGGGCGCCCGAGCCGATCGCGCCGGCCAGGCGCAGGATGACGGCGTCGCCGCCCTTCATGTCGCAGGCGCCGAGGCCGTGGAGCAGGCCGTCCTCGAGGCGTCCGGGGAGGTTGTCGTTGGCCGGGACGGTGTCGAGGTGGCCGGCGATGACGACGCGCTCGGCGAGGCCGAGGCTCGTGCGGGCGACGATCGTGTGGCCGTGCCGGACGACGTCCAGGAGCGGCAGGGGGCGCAGCGCCTGCTCGACGAGGTCGGCGATGGCCTCCTCGTGGCGGCTCTCCGAGGGGAGGTCGACCAGGAGCCGGGCGATCTCGACGACGTCGGCGTCGAGGTCGAGGGCGGACGCGAGCGGCTGCGGCATGCCGCCATCCAACCAGAGCACAACACTGGAACAGGTTCTAGTTCTGCCGTAGTCTCCGCGCATGCGCCACGGCATCGTGCTGTTCACCTCCGACCGCGGAGTCACCCCCGCCCAGGCGGCCCGGGCCGCGGAGGAGCGCGGATTCGACACCTTCTACGTGCCCGAGCACACCCACATCCCGATCAAGCGCACCGCCGCGCACCCCGGCACCGGCGACGAGACGCTCCCCGACGACCGCTACCTGCGCACCCTCGACCCGTGGGTCTCGCTCGGCACCGTCGCCGCCGTCACCTCGCGCATCGGGCTCTCCACCGCCGTGGCGCTGCCGGTGGAGTCCGATCCGATCACCCTCGCCAAGGCCATCGCCACCCTCGACCACCTCTCCGGCGGACGCGTCTCGATCGGCGCCGGCTTCGGATGGAACACCGACGAGCTCGCCGACCACCACGTCCCGGCCGGCCGACGCCGCACCGTGCTGCGCGAGTACGTCGAGGCCATGCGCGCGCTGTGGACCCAGGAGGAGGCCGCCTACGACGGCGAGTTCGTCTCCTTCGGCCCCTCGTGGGCCTATCCCAAGCCTGTGCAGGCCCACATCCCGCTCATCATCGGCGCCGGCGGCGGGCCGAAGACCTTCGCCTGGATCGCCGCCCACGCCGACGGCTGGATGACCACCCCCACCCAGCAGGACATCAGCACCCACATCGAGGCCCTCCACGCCGCCTGGCGCGAGGCCGGCCGCGACGGCCTCCCCGACGTCCGGGTGCTCATCGCCTTCAAGCCCGACCCCGCCGACCTCGCCCGCTGGGCCGAGCTCGGCGTCACCGAGCTGATCTGGGGCATCCCCGACGCCGGCCCCGACGTCGTCGAGGCCCACCTCGACAAGCTCGCCGCCCGGCTCGGGATCGAGCCGGGGGTCCTGCTGGGGTGAGCCGAGGCAGTTTCATCGGCTGGCCGATGAAACTGGCGGTTGCACGCTGAAACTTCATCGTCCAAGCGCCAGTTTCGTGCGCACGCCGCCCTGGGAGCCTGGGGACGGCCGCGTCGTTCAGGGCGGTTGTGGACGGTTGGTGCCGCGCATGTGCGCGGGTGCGGCCGGTGTGCGTTTCGGCGGCTGGCCGCCGAACCTTGCGGTTGGCGTTTGAAGCTTCGAACGCCAACCCACAGGTC
>NZ_JBUZJI010000013.1:58796-104389 GCF_055282735.1 Nocardioides sp. B129/18
GCTTTCAGCGGCCGACCCTCCACTCAGGCCCGCGCGACCGCCACCGAGACCGACTGCGCCTCGCCCACGGGCACCTCGGAGACCCCGTCGGTGACAGGACCGTCGACGAGGGTCACCGAGGTGGCGAGGGTCTCCCCGGCGATGAGGTCGCGGTGGGCCTCGAGGGCCGCACGGACGTCGTCGGTGCCGCCGAGGGTGAGCGCGATGCGGTCGGAGACCTCGAGGCCGGCGTCCTTGCGGGCCTGCTGGACGGCGCGGACGACGTCGCGGGCCAGGCCCTCGGCGGCCAGCTCGGGGGTGACGACGCAGTCGAGCACGACGAAGCCGCCGGCGAGGATGCCGAGCGCGACGCCCTCGTCGGCCGAGCCGGCGACGGTCTCGAGGGTGTACTCCCCCTCCTCCAGGCGCAGGCCGCCGGAGGTGACGAC
Organism: Nocardioides sp. B129/18; assembly: GCF_055282735.1. Lineage (NCBI taxonomy): Bacteria > Bacillati > Actinomycetota > Actinomycetes > Propionibacteriales > Nocardioidaceae > Nocardioides > Nocardioides sp. B129/18. The sequence continues at coordinate 59,225 of NZ_JBUZJI010000013.1, forward strand.
GCCGTCGGCGTCGACCGACCAGTCGCCGGACTTCGAGCCCTTGATGGCCACCTGGACGTCCTTGCCCAGGCGCGGTCCGGCGGCACGGGCGTTGACCGAGAGCCGCTGCGAGACGCCGTAGGCGGCGGCCTCGGGGGCGTCGGCGGCGAGCAGGCGCACGGAGCGGACGTTGAGCTCGTCGGCGATGATCGCCTCCAGCCCGGCCAGCGCGGCGGGGTCGGGGACGACGACGGTGAGCGAGCTCAGCGGCAGGCGGGTGCGCAGCGAGCGGGCCTTGCGCAGCGCGGAGGTGGCCGAGCAGACCTCGCGCACCTGGTCCATTGCGGCGACGAGCGCCTCGTCGGCGGGCAGGACGGCGGCGTCGGGCCAGTCGGTGAGGTGCACCGAGCGGCCGCCGGTCAGGCCCCGCCAGATCTCCTCGGAGAGCAGCGGGAGCATCGGCGCGGTGACGCGGCACAGCGTCTCGAGCACCGCGGCGAGGGTCTCGAAGGCGGGCCCGGAGACGGCGAGGTCGTCGCTCCAGAACCGCTCGCGGCTGCGGCGGATGTACCAGTTGGTGAGGACGTCGAGGAACCCGCGCACGGTCTCGCTGGCCTCGGCGATGGCGTACTCGTCGAGCGAGGCGGTGACGTCCTCGACGAGGGCGCGCGTCTTGGCCAGCAGGTAGCGGTCGAGGACGTCCTGCGAGGTGGTCTCCCCGCGAGCCTCGTAGCCCGAGGCGTTGGCGTAGAGCTGCAGGAAGTACCACGAGCTCCACAGCGGCAGCAGCACCTGGCGCACCGAGTCGCGGATGCCCTGCTCGGTGACGACGAGGTTGCCGCCGCGCAGGATCGGGCTGGACATGAGGAACCAGCGCATGGCGTCGGCGCCGTCGCGATCGAAGACCTCGCGGACGTCGGGGTAGTTGCGCAGCGACTTGCTCATCTTGTTGCCGTCCGAGCCCAGCACGATGCCGTGGCTGACGCAGTTGCTGAAGGCCGGCTTGTCGAACAGCGCGGTGGCCAGGACGTGCAGGGTGTAGAACCAGCCGCGGGTCTGGCCGACGTACTCGACGATGAAGTCTCCCGGGAAGTGGCCCCGGGCCTCGGCGGTGCCGTCGAACCAGTCGGCGTTCTCGAACGGGTAGTGGGCCTGGGCGAAGGACATCGAGCCGGAGTCGAACCACACGTCGAGGACGTCGGTGACGCGGCGCATCGTGGAGCGCTCGCCTTCGGGACGCGGGTCGTCGGGGTTGGGACGCGTCAGCTCGTCGACCCACGGCCGGTGCAGGTCGCGCTCGCCGGCGGCGTTGAGCGGCAGGCGGCCGAAATCGCGCTCGAGCTCCTCGAAGGAGCCGTAGACGTCCAGGCGCGGGTACGCGGGGTCGTCGCTCTTCCACACCGGCACCGGGGAGCCCCAGAAGCGGTTGCGGGTGATCGACCAGTCGCGGGCGTTCTCCAGCCACTTGCCGAACGAGCCGTCGCGGGTGTGCTCGGGCACCCAGTTGATCTCCTGGTTGAGCTCGAGCATCCGCTGCTTGACGGCCGTGACCTCGACGAACCACGAGGAGACGCCCTTGTAGATCAGGGGCTCGCGGCAGCGCCAGCAGTGCGGGTAGGAGTGGTCGTAGGTCTCGCGGCGCAGCAGGATCGTGCCGGGCGTCACCGAGCCGGCGACCTCGCCGCGCGTGGCGGCCTTGAGGTGGTCGATGACGTGGGGGTTGGCGTCGAAGACCTGCATTCCCTCGTACTCGGCGACGGGCACGGTGAACCGGCCGTCCTTGCCCACGGGCATGACGGCCTCGATGCCCTCGCGGTCGGTGACCTCCTTGTCGACCTCGCCGAACGCGCCGGCGGTGTGGACGACGCCGGTGCCGTCGGTGGTGGTGACGGCGTCGTCGGCGGCGACGACGCGGAAGGCGTTGGCGTGGCCGGCGTAGTAGGAGAAGGGCGGCGCGTAGGTGCGGCCGACGAGGTCGGCGCCGCGGTAGCGGCCCAGCACGGTCGGCTCGTCGGCGTCGGGGAAGAGCTCGCGCTTGTAGGCGCCCAGGCGGGCCTCGGCGAGCAGGTAGCGGGCGGTGGCGCCCTCGACGCCGGGCACGGGGCCCTCGACGACGACGTAGTCGATCTCCGAGCCGACCATCACCGCGAGGTTGCTCGGCAGCGTCCAGGGCGTGGTGGTCCAGATGAGGACGTGCGCTCCGTCGAGCACGGGGTCGTCGCCGCGCTCGTCGAGGCGGTAGCCGACGGTGACGGCGGGGTCCTGACGGTTCTGGTAGACGTCGTCGTCCATGCGCAGCTCGTGGTTCGACAGCGGCGTCTCGTCGTTCCAGCAGTAGGGCAGCACGCGGAAGCCCTCGTAGACCAGGCCCTTGTCGTGGAGGGTCTTGAAGGCCCACATGACCGACTCCATGTAGTCGGGCTGGTAGGTGCGGTAGTCGTTGTCGAAGTCGACCCAGCGGGCCTGGCGGGTGACGTACTCGCGCCACTCGCCGGTGTACTTCATGACCGACTCGCGGCAGGCGTCGTTGAACCGGTCGATGCCCATCTCGACGATCTCGTCGGTGGTCTTGATGCCGTTGAGGCGCATCGCCTCGAGCTCGGCGGGCAGGCCGTGGGTGTCCCAGCCGAAGCGGCGCTCGACGCGCTGGCCGCGCATCGTCTGGTAGCGCGGGACGAGGTCCTTGACGTAGCCGGTGAGCAGGTGCCCGTAGTGCGGCAGGCCGTTGGCGAAGGGCGGGCCGTCGTAGAAGACGAACTCGCCCTCGCCGTCGGCGGCGACCTCGCGCTGGTCGATGGAGGCCTGGAAGGTGCCGTCGGCGGCCCAGTAGGCGAGGATCCGCTCCTCGATCTCGGGCAGGCGGGGGCTCGCGGGGACGACGCCGGACGCGTCGGAGGTCACCTTCGGGTAGGTCATCGCTGGTCCTGGTCTGGTTCGGATGCTCGTCACGGACCAGGGACGATCCGTCGCGCGGACCGCGGTACCACCCTGCTTGCCCGCCTCGCGGCGGACCCCTTCGTTGACGGCTGTGACGGGCCGGCCCCGTCCGGTTCTACTGAGCGGGTCGGGACCCGCCGTTCTTCCGGAGGCTCGCCGCTGATGACGGCTCGAGCGCCTGTGGGGCCAGCGTACGGCCGGGTCCGCAGCGTGGTCGAATCAGTTCGCCGCTCCCCCGCCGTGGTGGGCTGGGCCCGTGAGCGATCCCCGAGGCAGCGACCTCACCGCCGCGCAGTTCCGCGAGCTGATGAACGCCTGGCCGACCTTCGCCGCGCAGGCGATCACGGTGCTGGAGGTGGCCGACGACTGGTCGCGGGTCGAGGTGCGGCTCGACCTCACCGAGGCCAACGCGAACTGGTTCGGCACCGCGTTCGGCGGCTCGCTGTTCTCGATGATCGACCCGTTCCTGCCGATCATGCTCAGCCAGCGCCTCGGCGCCGGGCACGTCGTGTGGGACAGGCTCGTCGAGATCGACTTCCGCCGCCCCGGCACCGGCCCGGTGACGGCGGTCGTCGAGGTCGGCGACCATGTCGTCGAGGAGGTGCGGGTCGCCACCGCCGGCGGCGAGCGGCTGCTGCGCTGGTTCGAGGTGGCGCTGACCCTCGACGACGGCACCGTCGTGGCGGTGCAGCGGCGTCAGATCTACGTGCGCCGCCAGCGTCCCGACGCCTGACCGACGCCTGACCGGCGCCGAACCCGGTCGCGGCGCGGAACCCGTCCGTGATGGGGTGGGCCCGTGCCCGCCGACTTCTTCCTCGACCCCGCCGACGACCCCCGCCTGCAGCCCTCGGACTCCCCGCGCGGCGAGCGGGCGGTGCTGGAGCAGTACCTGCAGCACTTCCGGCTCACCTTCGAGCTGAAGCTGCAGGGCCTGGACGCCGAGCAGCTGGCCCGCCGCTCGGTGCCGCCCTCGACCCTCTCCCTGCTCGGGCTGCTGCGCCACCTGGGCAAGGTGGAGCACACGTGGAACAAGATCTTCCTGCAGGGCCTGGACGAGCCGCGCCTCTACGGCTGCGAGGAGACCCGCGACGCCGACTTCGACGGCGCGGTGGCCGACGACGCGGTCGTCGCCGAGGCCTGGGAGGTCTGGCGCCGCGAGCGCGACGCCTTCGAGTCGCACCTGGCCACCCGGGGGCTCGACGAGCTGGTCGACGTGCGCGGCGACCACATCGAGGTGCGTGACGTCGCCGTCCACGTCATCGAGGAGTACGCCCGCCACTGCGGCCACGCCGACCTCCTGCGGGAGTGCGTGGACGGGCGCGTGGGCCAGTAGCCGCGGCTCCCTAGACTCAGGCCACGTGACCACCTCCGCCTGGGGCTACGGCCTCGCCACCGTGACCACCGACGGCACCGTCCTCGACGTCTGGTTCCCGACGCCGGCGCTCGGCACCCGCCCGACCGAGGCCGAGGCGCCCGGCGAGCTCGTCGACCTCACCGGCAGCGACCACGCGCGACGGGTGCGGCGCGAGATCCGCCTCGTCGAGATCGCCGACCTCGCCGCGCCGCCGGTCGACACCGCCGACGTCTGGCTGCGCCTCCACCTGCTCTCCCACCGCCTGGTGCGCCCGCACGGCCAGAACCTCGACGGCGTCTTCGGCCTGCTCGCCAACGTGGTGTGGACCTCCGCCGGCCCGTGCGCCGTCGAGGGCTTCGAGGCCACCCGCGCGCGCCTGCGCATGCACGGCCAGCACGTCACCGTCTTCGGCGTCGACAAGTTCCCGCGCCTGGTCGACTACGTCATCCCCACAGGCGTGCGCATCGCCGACGCCGACCGCGTGCGGCTCGGCGCCCACCTCGCCGAGGGCACCACCGTCATGCACGAGGGCTTCGTGAACTTCAACGCCGGCACGCTCGGCGCATCGATGGTCGAGGGCCGCATCTCCGCGGGCGTCGTCGTGGGCGACGGCTCCGACGTCGGCGGCGGCGCGTCGATCATGGGCACGCTCTCCGGCGGCGGCAAGCAGACGATCTCGATCGGCGAGCGCTGCCTGCTGGGCGCGAACGCGGGCCTGGGCATCCCCCTCGGCGACGACTGCGTCGTCGAGGCCGGCTGCTACGTCACCGCCGGCACCAAGGTGACGCTGCCCGGCGAGGACGGCCGCGTCGTCAAGGCCCTCGAGCTCGCGGGCGCCAGCAACGTGCTCTTCCGCCGCAACTCCATCACCGGGGCCGTCGAGGCGGTGGCCTGGAAGGGCCAGGGCATCGAGCTCAACGCCGCGCTGCACGCGAACTGATCCTCAGCACGACCTGCGACGACCGGTGGTGGCCTGCGGGCCGCCACCGGTCGCTGGTTAGGCTCGCCTCATGCGACAGGGGGGTCGAGGGGTGCGCCGCACCCTCGTGGTGACCCTGGTCCTGGCGGTCGGCGTCGTGGCCGCCGTCGCGTTCGGCGTCCACCGGGCGGTGGCGCCCTACCTCGGGCTGCGCGGCTGCACCGCCACCGTCGACGGGCGCACCGTCGACCTCAGCCAGGAGCAGGCCGAGAACGCCTCGCTGATCGCGGCCATCGGCGTCCGACGCGGACTGCCGGCCCGGGCGGTGTCGATCGCGCTGGCCACGGCCTACCAGGAGTCGAAGATCCGCAACCTCGAGGGCGGCGACCGCGACTCCCTCGGCATCTTCCAGCAGCGTCCGTCGCAGGGCTGGGGCACCCGCGCGCAGATCCTCGACCCCGTCTACGCCACCAACGCCTTCTACGACGCGCTCGAGAAGGTCGACGGCTACCGCGGCCTGCGGATCACCGAGGCGGCCCAGGCGGTGCAGCGCTCCGGCTTCCCCGAGGCCTACGCCGACCACGAGGACGACGCCCGCGTCCTGTCGTCCTCCCTCACCGGCTACTCCCCGCACTCCTTCACCTGCACCGTCGGCGCGAGCGCCGACTCCTCCTCCGCCGACCTCGACTCCTCAGGCCTCACCGGCCGCGCGGCCCGCGTGCGCGCCGAGGTCGAGCGGGTCTTCGGACGCCAGTCGCTGGGCGGGTTCGCGCCGGGCGGCGTCACCACGGGCCACATGAAGGGCTCCGCGCACTACGACGGCCGGGCGGTCGACGTCTTCTTCCGGCCTGTCAACGCCGCGAACCGCGTGCAGGGCTGGGCGATGGCGCAGTTCCTGGTGGCCCAGGCCGAGCGCCTCGACATCGCCACCGTCATCTACGACGGCCGCATCTGGACCGCGCGCCGCTCCGGGCAGGGCTGGCGCGACTACACGCCGGCCTCCAGCGCGGGCGACCGCGCGGTGCTCGAGCACCGCGACCACGTCCACGTCGACGTGTTCGCCTGAGCGACGGGCCGCGTCAGGGCAGCGTCAGCGCGAGAGCCGTGCGACGGCGGCCTCGACCCGCTCGTCGGTGGCGGTGAAGGCGACGCGCACGTGGCGCGCGCCGGCCTCGCCGTAGAAGGCGCCGGGCGCCACGAGGACGCCCTGCTCGGCGAGGGCGCCGACGGTGGTCCAGCAGTCCTCGTCGCGGGTGGCCCACAGGTAGAGCGAGGCCTCGGAGTGGTCGATGCGGAAGCCGGCCGACTCCAGGGCCGTGCGCAGCCGGGCCCGGCGCGCGGCGTAGCGGCCGTGCTGCTCGAGCGCGTGGGCGTCGTCGTCGAGGGCGGCCTTGAGCGCCACCTGCTGCGGTCCGGGCATCTGCAGGCCGAGGTTCTTGCGCACGGCCAGCAGCTCGGCGACGACGGCGGGGTCGCCGACGACGAACGCGCAGCGGTAGCCCGCGAGGTTCGAGCGCTTGGAGAGCGAGTGCACCGAGAGCAGGCCCTCGGTGGACCCGCCGCAGACGTCGGGGTGGAGCACCGAGACCGGCTCGGCCTCCCAGGCGCACTCGAGGTAGCACTCGTCGGAGACCAGCAGGGTGCCCCGCTCGCGGCACCACGCGACGATCTCGCGCAGCCGCTCGGCCGAGAGCACCCGGCCGCTGGGGTTGGCCGGGGAGTTGATCCACAGCAGCGCCGGCGGGGCGCCCTGGGCATCGAGCTCCTCGAGGCTGTCGGTGGCCAGGGCCCGGGCGCCGGCCAGCGCGGCGCCGACCTCGTAGGTCGGGTAGGCCAGCGCGGGGTAGCCGACGAGGTCGCCGGGCCCGATGCCGAGGTGCAGCGCGAGCGAGGCGATGAGCTCCTTGGAGCCCACCACCGGCAGCACGTGCTCGAGGCCGAGGCCGGTGACGCCGTGGCGGCGCGCGAGCCAGTCGACGACGGCCTGCCGCGAGGACGGCAGGCCGATCGTCGTCGGGTAGCCGGGGTTGTCGGCCGCGCCGCGCAGGGCCGCCTGGGCGACCTCGGGCGTGGGGTCGACGGGCGTGCCGACCGAGAGGTCGACGATGCCGTCAGGGTGCGAGCGGGCAGTGGCGGCGTAGGCCGTCAGCCGGTCCCACGGGAAGTCCGGCAGCCGGCCCGAGACCGGCGCCGGGGAGCCCACGGGGCTCAGTGGTCCTGGTTCTGCGGAGCGAGGCCCGCCACGAACGCGTGGTCGTGGTCGATCTCGCCCATCTTCGCCGCACCGCCGGGCGAGCCGAGGTCGTCGAAGAAGTGCACGTTGGCGTCGTAGTACTCCTTGTTCTCCGCCGGGAGGTCGTCCTCGTAGAAGATCGCCTCGACCGGGCAGACCGGCTCGCACGCACCGCAGTCGACGCACTCGTCGGGGTGGATGTAGAGCATCCGCTTGCCCTCGTAGATGCAGTCGACAGGGCACTCGTCGACGCACGCACGGTCCTTGACGTCGACGCACGGCTGGGAGATGACGTAGGTCACCGGGTTCCTCCTGAGGACGGCGCGAGATGCGCACGGTGGGCTGCTCTGGCGTCAGCCTAGTATCCGAGGGTGGCTGGCGATCGGGAACCCCACGCTGTGGGCAAGCACCTGCTTGGTGAGCACGTCGTCGGACAGCGCGTCGTGGTGCGCCGGCTCGTGCGCGGCGAGGCCGGTCCCACCGGCGGCCCGGCCTTCACCGACCTGCTCGGACAGTGCCTGGCCTGGGAGTACGATCACTGCGTCATCGCCCCTGAGCAGGGAGAACCCGTGCGCATCCCGCTCGCCGACATCGTCTCGGGCAAGCCGGTGCCGCCGCGGCCGGCGACCCGGCTGAGGGTCGGCGCGCGGGAGGCGCAGGAGCGCGCCCACGCGCTCTTCCCCCACCTGCGGACCACCCCTCTGGGGCCCTGGACGCTGCGCCTCGACGACGCCCATCCCGCCCGGCGCGCCAACTCCGCGCTGGCCTTCGGGCCCTCCGGCGAGGTCGACGACGCGCTCGTCGCGGGCGTCGTCGAGCACTACCGCCGGGCCGGACGCCGCCCCGTCGCCGCCGTCGAGGTCGGCACGGCCGAGGAGGAGCTGCTCCGCGGCCTGGGCTGGGGCGCCGAGAGCGTCGAGTCGGACTCCGTCCTCGCCCTCGCCTCGGTGGCCCGCACCGCCCGCTCGCTGCCGACCGACCTGCCCGAGGCCGCCATCGCGCTCGAGGACGGCCTGGCCGTGGCCCGCATCGGCGAGGACGCCCGCGGCCTCGCGGTCGTCGACCGCGACTGGATCGGCTTCCGCGGCGTCGAGGTGCGACCCGACGCCCGTGGGCGCGGCCTGGCGCTCGCGGTGATGGCGGCGCTCGTCGAGTGGGGCGCCGAGCAGGGCGCCACCACCGCCTACCTGCAGGTGCTCGACGCCAACGAGCCGGCCCGGCGGCTCTACGCGGGACTGGGCTTCGTCGACCACCACCGCTACCAGTACCTCGCGCCGCAGGCCTGAGGCGCAGCCGTGAGGACCGGCGCTCAGGCGGTCCGGCGGGGACGGCGCAGCACCAGCAGCGCGACGCCGCCGAGCACGAGGCACACCACGGCCATGAGGCCGGCGAAGCCGCGCACCACTCCCCCGAGGCCGCCGAAGGTGGAGGAGCCCCCGACCGCGGCCGTCTGCGGGAACGAGCCGGACGCGCAGGCCAGGGTGGCCCCCGTCGGGTAGCCGCGCACCTCGAGCAGCGGACGCAGCGTGGTGCCGTCGAGCTCGACGCCGTCGCCGCGCCCGGCGACGGCCAGCTCGCTGATCTTGGCCGAGCTGAGCTCGGCGCCGTCGGCGGTGCGCAGCGTGCAGTCGACCCCGCTGGTGCCGACGCCCTCCGGAGGGACGTCGCCGTAGACCGTGACGCTGCCGCCGAACAGCCCCAGCGACGGCAGGGCGATGGAGCCGGGGTCCTCGACCCTCGTGACCTCGGAGGCGGAGGAGGAGCCGCCGCCGAGCAGGGCGAACCCGGCCAGCACCGCGGCAGCGACCAGCAGCATCACGGCGCCGAGGCGCAGCGCGCCCCGCTGGCTCTGACTCGTCCCCATGTCTCGCACCCCTCCGTGCCTCGACCGTTCCTCGACCGTTCCTCGATCGGGCTCCGACGCTAGCCGACGGCCGGTGCGTCCGACAGACGAGACGCCCATCCATCATGCGGACACCGATGAGGTCTTAAGTCGATCGGCTGACTACGGTTCACGCCATGACCGACCAGACCGCTCTCGCCACCGCCCCCCGCGTCATCCTCGTGGACGGCTGTGACGAGCCGTGTGTCGGCCGCACCGAGGTCCTCCGCGGCCAGGCCCGGGCCGGGCACGGCACCCTGCGCTACGTCGAGCTGAGCCTCGACGCCGGCGCGACCTGGGAGGAGGCCACCCTCACCGGCCCCAACGTCGAGGGCCTGTGGGTCGAGTGGGAGCACCCGTGGCTCCCGGCCCACCAGGGCGTGCAGACCCTGCGCATGCGGGTCACCGACAGCGCCGGCGTGCGTCGCGACGCCATCACCGCCACCTTCGACGTCCGCTCCTGAGCGCCGCCGGGCGCCTCGTCCTCAGCGCGAGGACGAGGTGCTCGGCGCGACGCAGACGACGCGGTCCGAGGCGTTGTAGACCGTGTGCAGCTTCTCGGTGCGCACCAGCGTGCTGCTGCCCGGGCGCCGGAAGTAGCGGAACACGTCGACGGAGAAGCCCGGGCCACCGCCGTTGGGCTCGCAGTCCGGCGTGCTCAGACGACGCGTCGAGGGCTGGGTGAAGGCGTAGCGCTTGCTGGTGCTCGTGGTGATGTCCCAGACCTTCGTCGACCACATCGAGACGGTGATCGAGCCGCGCGAGGACGGCGTCGACGGCGTGAACGAGGTGTCGACCAGGACGCCGTACTTGGTGTCGTTGCGGAAGCGCAGGTCCACCGAGCCCCAGGCCACGGTGGCCTCGCGGCCCTCGGGGTAGCGGTCGATGTAGAGCGAGTGCGGCTTGTGCTCGACGTCCTCGAGGCCGGCGAAGAAGGCGGCGTTGAAGGTGGTGGTCGCCGACTGCGAGACGCCGCCGCCGAGGTCCTCCTTGAAGATGCCGTCGCTGATGATGAAGCCCGCGGTGAAGCCGTTCTCGCGGGTGCGCTCCCCCACGATCTTGTTCAGCGAGAAGGTGTCGCCCGGCTTGAGCACGGTGCCGTCGATGAGCTCGGCGGCCCGGCCGATGTTGACGTTGCGGTACTCCGCGTAGGGGAAGTACGTGGTGAAGGTCGAGACCTTCTCCTTGATCCGCCAGTCCGTGGCCTGCTTGGTGGTGACCTTCGGCTCGGCGGTGGTGGCGCTGACCCGCGCCTCCCGCTTCGAGCTCCTCGTCAGCACGCTGAGGAAGGCCTTCTCGACGGCGTCGGCCTCGAAGTCGACGCCGGGCTTGGCCGGGACCACCGTCGGGCGGCCGTCGACGAGGCGCACGGTGGCGTCGACGGGCGCGTCGGCGTCGCCGACCTGCGCCTTCACGAGGCGATCGAGCCGGGCGGTGTCGACCTTCGGCACCAGGACGCCGTCCTGGGCCTCCATGCTGAGCGCGGAGGCGTACTGCGAGGGCAGGAGCCGCACCGGGGAGTCGCCGAAGCGCAGCACGACGGCGGCCGACATCGCGGGGTTCGCGAACTCGTCGAGCGCCTTCTGCAGGTCGGCGTCGTCGATCTCGGGCTCCACGACGGTGGCGGTGAGGTCGACGGGCGCGGCCGTCGGGGCGAGGAACGCCGCCTCGAGCGCGCGACGGGCGGCCGCGGGCTCGACCGAGCGGCCCTGACGCGGGGCCGTGGTCTCGACGCCGGCGCGGGTGAAGCGCACGGCGCCGTCGACCGGCTCCTGGCCGTCGCCGGCGGAGAGGCCCTCGAGGAAGGAGGTCATCGCCTGCTCGTCGACGGCGAGCACGGGGTCGATGCGCTGGCGGTCGACGTAGTGGCCCCACAGCGAGCCGGGGCTCCAGCTGCGCTCGCGGACGGCGGCCTCGACCGAGGCGCCGTAGTCGATCGCGAGGCCGGCGTCGGCGGGGTCGACCTGCTGGGTGCGGCCCTCGACGCGCACCTCGATCGGGCGCGCCACCTGCTCGGCCAGGCCCGAGCGCAGCCGCTGCTCGGCGGCCTGCGGGCTCAGCCCGCCGACGGCGACGCCGCCGATGCGGGTGTCGCGCGGCAGGTCGTCGCCGGCGTAGGCGTAGGCCGCGGCGTACCCGCCGCCGGCGAGCAGGAGGAGGACGAGCACCACGGCGACGACCGCCGAGGTTCCGGTGCGGGTGCGGGCCTTCGTCTCCTGCTCCATGGCGCCGATCCTACGAATCGCCCCCGGGCGGCGACGCCGCGCCGCTCCCGGTGGACGCCTCGGATCGTCTCGGGGCCCGCCGGTCGAGGGTCAGGGTGCAGCCGAGCACGAGCAGCATCACCGCGCCCAGGAGCGCGTAGCCGTGGGCGTCCTGGGCGATGAGGTAGTCGCCCTCGGGCCGCGAGCGGGTCAGCCACAGCACCACGAGGGCGAAGCCGCCGGCGAAGGCCAGACGACCGCCCGGACGCGCGGGGAGCGCGCGGGCGGTGAGCAGCGCGACCACGACGCCGAGCGCCAGGCCCCACCACCAGCGGTGCACCAGCACCGTGGCCGTGCCGCCGAGCACCCCCAGGACGATCAGCGCGCCGCCGACGAGCACCCGCACGGCTCAGACGCCGGCGAAGAGGTCGTCCTCGAGCCCGTCGGGGCCGACCGGCCCCGGCGTGCCCTTGACGAGGCGGTAGACCTCGATGCCCAGCGCCGTGGCGCCGACGTTGTTCGACAGCGCGAAGAACGGGCCGTCGGTGGCCACCTGGGTCGGGTAGGCGCGCAGGGCGTCCATCTTCTGCTCGACGAAGGCGGTGGCGTCGACCGCGCAGGTGAGATCGGAGTCGGGGACGACGAACGGCGGCAGCGGGCCGTCGGGGTCCATGCCCTCGAAGGAGACGGCGTCGCCGGCGTCGCGCATCATCCGCAGGCCCTCGCGCATGCGGCTCTCCGACATCGCGCCCCAGTAGACCTTCGCGACGTCCCAGGCCTCGCCGAGGTCGCGGCGGTAGGACGGCGCGGCGGCGAGCGCGACGGCGTAGGTGGCGACGCGGTGGGCCTGGATGTGGTCGGGGTGGCCGTAGCCGCCGAACTGGTCGTAGGTGACCAGCACCTGCGGACGCACCTCGCGGATGACCTCGACGAGGTGGTCGGCGGCGACGGTGAGGTCGGCGCGCCAGAAGGCGTTGTCGTGGATGTCGTCGGCGGCGATGGCGTAGCCGTCCTCGTGCCACTTCATGCCGGAGTCGCGGAAGCGGCCGAAGCCGCCCAGCCAGCGGTGGTCGGTGACGCCGAGCGCGGCCATCGCGTCGGCGATCTCACCGCGGCGGTGCTCGCCGAGCCGGTCCTCCTGGTCGGCGGCCAGGTGGGCGAGCTCGGGGACGAGGATCTCGCCCTGCTCGCCGGCGGTGCAGGTGACCAGCGTGACGCCCCGGCCCTCGGCGGCGTACTTGGCCATCGTGGCGCCCTGGCCGATGACCTCGTCGTCGGGGTGGGCGTGGACGAGGAGGAGGCGGTGCTCGGGCATGGGATCAGCCTAGTGGCGGACGCTTGATCCGACGCGGCGCCTCGGGCAGCGCGACCGGCGGCGGGGTCGGGTGCGCCGGGGCGGCCGGGTCGTCCTCGACCAGCCAGCCGTCGTGCTCGTCGAGCAGCATCTCCACCAGGAGCGCGGGGGCGTCGGTGACGACGGCCCACGGATGGTCCTCGTCGTCGTCCTCGCCGGCCAGCCGCTCCCGCTCGACGAGCGCCTCGTACCCGTCGGCGCGCAGCCGGGCCGCCACCGCCGAGGCGTCGTCGTCCTCGAAGAGCACGGCCCGGCGCCAGCCCGCGGCCTCGGCGGCGAGCACGGCCCGCAGCTCGGGCAGGAAGACGGTGTCGGACTCGAGCCAGTGCGGGGCGGCGTCGCCCTCGAGCTCGTCGAGCCCCAGCCAGCGCAGCGCGTCGTGGGACGCGCCGTCGGGCTCGGGCTCGCCGCCGTGGATGCGGGCTACGCCGACGCGCAGCGTCCGGCCCTCCCCGAGGTCGGCACGGGCGGCGAGCCATCCGGTGACCTCGACGTCGACGCCGAGCTCCTCGGCGAGCTCGCGCACCAGGGCGTCCTCGGGGCGCTCCCCCGGCTCGACCTTGCCGCCGGGCAGCTCCCAGCGACCGGCGAGCGCCGGGGGCCCGACGCGACGGGCGGCCAGCACGCGGCCGCCGCGCAGCAGGGCCGCTCCCACCACCAGACGCTCCATGGCGCTGAGCCTAGGAGAGCCGCGCGCTCAGCGCGGGAGGAGGGCGAGCTGGCGGCCCTGCGCGACGAGGCGGTCGGCGGCGTCCCAGACCTCGCAGTCCTCCTCGAACATGCCGCCGGCGATGTTGCGGGTGCGGTGCACCAGCCGCAGCCAGCCCGGCGCTGGCAGCGCGCGGACGTGGGCCGTCAGCTGCATGGTCGGCGCCCACCCCAGGCTGCCGAGGTCGAAGGTCACCGGCGGGAGGGCGTCGACGGCCAGCAGGAGCGCGAGCGGATCGGGCTCGCGCTCGTCCTTCAGGCGGAACCAGGCCGAGAGCTCGCCGCGGCCGGTCGGCGCCCCGACGAAGCAGCCCGCCTGCTCGGCGGGGAAGAGCATCTCGAAGCGGTCCATGAGCGGGGCGATCGCGCGCAGCTGCGGCGGCGCGTGCTCGTTCGACACGCACTGCTCGCGCGGCGGCAGCGCCAGCGCAGCCGCGGTGGTGCGGACGTCGTCGGGCAGCGCCGCGAGATCGCCGCACGTGGCCAGCACCGCGAGCCGGACGGCGTCGCCCTGCCGCAGCTCGACGTCGGCGACCGTGGTGCGGCCTCCTGAGCGGCGCACGCGCACGTGCAGCTCGGCGGGGCCGGGCACGGCGGCGGAGAGGTAGGTGGCGGCGAGGACCAGCGGGTCCGGCGTGCCGAGCCCCTGCACGTCGGCGAGCTCGGTGCGCAGCGCCGCGCCGACCAGGGCGAGCTGGAAGCCGCCGTTGACGCCGCCGCCCACCTGCCAGCCGGCCGGGAGCTCGGCGGCCAGACGGCCGTCCCCGAGCGGGTGCACCTGCAGGTCGCGGTCGAGCTCGGCCATCCTCACGCGTCGCAGCCTAGGAGGCGGGGCCGTTCGCGCCGATCGGCGTCCGGGGCCGGGGCCCGAACCGCCTTCACCCGACATTTCCCGACACCGTGTCGCAGGCATTTCCGGGCGGCGATAGTCAGGCATCACTAATCACCATCGGTCGGCCCGGATCGACTCGGGTCGAATCGGACACGAGCGGACCCGATCCGGGCAGGATCGCGATCCTTCGAAATTCAACGAGAAATGCCCCGGCAGGCACCCCATCCATGCATGCCAGGGCATTTCCCGCACAACAGCGCGAACCCGGCTAGGGTGCGCGAAGCGGTCCGGGCCGAACTCCCAGCAGCGGCGAAGGAGATCGGCCCGGACCGCGTCCGGGTGCGTCGGACATCCGACGACGCCCGGCTCCGGAAGGGGGGCTCCGGAGCCGAGCGGGTGCCGAGCGGGCCTGCCCGCATGGGGCAGACAGGCTCGCTCAGGCGAGTTCGCCGACGGTCAGCGAACGGTCTTGCGGTTGGACGTGCCCTGCTTGGTCACGTCGGTGGACAGCACGCTGGCGACGTAGGTCGACTTCTGGTTGCCGTTGGTGTCCTTGATCACGACCAGGGTGCGTCCCGAGGCCGTCACCTTGCTGGTGGCGAAGAGGGGGCCCTTCTTGCCGGTGGAGGTGATCTTGTAGATCTTGATCGTCGCGCCGACGGCCTTCGGCGAGGTGTCGACGGTCAGCTTGTCGGAGTACTTGTTGTTGTCCGAGCCCGACAGGATGACGCGGATGTCCTCCGGGTTGCTCGGCGTCGTGCTGCCGCCGATGGTCACCGCGTCGGTGAGGACGCGACGGCCGGTGCCGTCCTGGAGGACCGCGCTGACGTTGGCCGTGCCCGCGGTGGTGCCCACGAACGTGTAGTACGCCTCGCCCTTGGCGTTGGTCGAGGTGGTGAAGTTCGTGTCGCCGGTGCCCTCGTTGCCCGGGCCCTGGCGCAGGAACGCGACGTCGACGCCCTGGATCGGCTGGCCCTCGGTGTCGACGACCTTGACGGTCTCGGTGACGGCCTGGCCGATCTTGGCCTGGCTGTTCACGTCGTCGCTCAGGGTCGCGGTGGCCGTCGTGATCGCGTAGGCGTACTCCGTGATCGTCTTCGAGCCGGTGAGGGTCTCCTGGCCGGTGGCGATCGCCGGCGGGGTGGAGGCGTCGTACTTGTTGGTGTTCGCCACCCAGGTGGCGGTGACCGTGAGGTCGCCGGTGCCCGACGCGCCGTAGACGTAGAAGTCGGGCGACTCGTTGAAGTTCGTGGTCGCGGCGTCGGTGTAGCTCTCGCCGGCACCCTCGACCTTCAGCGCCACGAAGGAGTTGCCCACGGCGTTGCCGAACTGGTCGGTGGTCTTGAGGTCGTAGGCGACCCGCTGGTCGTTGCGGGCCTTCGGCAGGACCGTCGACTCCTGGTACTTGTCGGCCGCCAGCGAGACGCTGACCGTGCCGCCGTTGAGCGGGTTGTAGCTGGTCCACTCGTCGGTGTCGTTGGCCGAGGCCGAGCCGGCGGTGGCGGTGATCTTCGCGTCGACGTAGCCGTCGTCGTCGAAGCCGGCGTCGCGGGCGATGGAGGTGAGGACGTCGACCTCGCCGTTCTCGTCCGTGGTGACCTTGATCGAGGAGCCCAGGTTCTTCAGGTTGCCGGCGTCGGCGCCGGTGGTGGGCGTCGCGGCGTCCTTGCCGTCGGTGAAGAAGCCGTGGTCGAGGGTCAGGGTGACCTCGGTGTTGGCGAGGGCCTGCTGCTGCACGCCGGCCTGGGTCGGGTTGCTGTCGGCGTAGACGGTGACGGTGTAGCCCTTGACCGTGCCGGCGACGTCGGTGCCGGAGCCACCGGCGACGGTGACCTCGGCCGGGACCAGGCTGACCGCGAAGTCGATGTCGGCGGTGTCGTCGGGGTTGCCCGCGACGATCGCGCTGTCGACCGACACGGTGCCGGACTCGGCGGTGGCCGGGGTGGCCTGGTCCTTGACGTCGACCGTGAACGAGCCGGAGGCGTTGGTGGTGTAGCTCCGGGTCGCGGCCGGGTTGCCCGTGGCCTGGACGATCCCGGCGTTGTCGCCGGCGTAGCTGGCGTCGACCGAGCGGCCCGGCAGGGCGGTGCCGTCCTCGAGGGCCAGGGTGCCCACGACCGAGGCGGTGCCGCCGATGGAGGCCTGCGCGCGCTTGGGCTTGAGGGTCAGGTCGGCCTCGCCGGCCTTGACCGTGAGGACCTTCGAGACCGCGATCGCGCCGTTGCCGAGGCCGTTGGCGCCCAGGCGGGCGTAGAGCTCATAGGTGCCCTCGACGCTGTTCGGGAAGGTCACGAGGAACTTGCCGTTGGTGTCGGTGGCCTGGGAGTCGAACTGCGTGTTGCCCTGGGCGTCCTTGGCCGGCACGTACTGCACGGGGCCGCCCGCGAAGGGGGTGATGGCCCAGTAGTACTGGAGGCTCTGGCCGGTGGTGTCGAACGCGCGACCGTTCTGGTCGCGGACCTGGACGGCGATGTCGCCGCCGGCGTACTCGTCGAAGTCGAACGCCGAGCCGTCGGCCGAGGTGGCGTCGAGGCTGGTGGGCGCGGCCGCATACTGACCCACGGTCAGGTCGTCGGACTTCTTGTCGCCCAGGACGGGCTCGTAGCCGGCGCTGTCGGTGGCGTCGGCGTAGTACGCGCCGGTGGTGCCGCCGGTCTGGGTGATGGCGCCCTTGAGCTGGCCGTTGGCGTCGGTGTAGCCGAGGGTGGTCGTGCTGCCGACCTTGCCGACGCGGGCGCCGGCGATCGGGTTGCCCTGCTGGTCCTTGACGGTGACGGTGACGTCGGAGGAGCCGGGGGCGGGGACGTTCGGGTCGGCGGCCACGGCGGTGACCGAGGTGATGACCTGCTTGTAGAGGCTGTAGGCCTCGGTGTCCTCGGTGTTCGCGGCCGAGGCGCGGACCAGGAGCTGGTCGCCGGCGCCGTAGGCGTAGCCGGAGATGTCGAGGACGCCCTTCCACGCGTTGGTGGTCGAGCCCGACGGAGCGGCGGAGGTGACGTTCACCGGAGCCTTGAAGGTGTCGTTGCCCTGGAGCCACGAGAGGCCGACGGTGCCGGCGTAGGAGGCGGTGCCCGAGACGATGACGTTCTGGGTCTGACCGTTGTAGGGCGACTGGAAGACGCCGAGCGCGGAGCCGGCCGCGACGTTGACCGTCTCGGCGGTCGAGGAGGCGGTGACGTCGGCGGCGGCCGAGGTGACCGTGCCGGCCACGGCGCGCACCTGCAGGTTGGCCGCGCCGATGAGGGAGGCGGGGACAGCCCACTCGTAGGCGAAGGCGCCGTCGTCACCGGTGGCGGTGCCGATGGGCGTCCAGGTGGTGCCGTTGATCGTGTACTCGAAGGCGACCGAGGAGACCGCGGCGCTGGCGCGCGCGGTGAGCCGGACGGTGGCGTCGGTGCCGTCGTTCTTGATCGAGACGACGCCGTTGTCGGCCGGGCTGACGAGGGTCACCGCCGCGGCGTTGCCGCCGAGCTGGAGGGTGGCCGCGTCGGCGGAGGAGAGGAAGAACGGGAGACCCGTGACCGCGAGGGACGCGATGGCCGAGGCCGCGAGCCCGCGCTTGATGCCGCTGCTGTTCATGGATGTGGAACCTTTCGAAAAGAGGTCCCGCGGATGTCCCCGCGGGCATTTCGTGCATTTCGCCCACCTGGGTGGAATGCACGGCTCCGAACGCAGTAATCGCGACCCGAGGCAGAGGCGAACCTAGGGAGTTCTCTCAATCGCCAGATCATTTGTGCTTCTTTACTTTTTACTTGCACGAAACCTGCTCGGGATGCGCCGCATGTGCGGTGATGCGCGCGAACCCACATGGACGAGCCCACCCCTCACCGCTCCCCCGAGAGCCTCCCGATGCCCCCTCCTGCGCCTGCACGCCGGCGGGGTCGTCCACAGCGCCTTCCCTTCGATCCGACGCCCTTCGAGGCCGTCGAGGTCGACCCCTGGCCCCGCGTCGCCTGGCTGCTGGCGACGACCCGCCTGCTGCACCCGCGCGACCCCGGACGCTCGGCGTTCGTGGCCGCGCTGCGCGAGCAGGGCATCACCGCCGACCTCAGCCGGGTCAGCCGCTGGGAGTCCGGCGTCGTCCCGATCCCGGGCCGGGTGGTGCTGGCCTACGAGACCGTCCTCGAGCGGCCCTCGGGCTCGCTGCTGGCCGTCACCCGCGAGCTGCAGCGCACCTCCACCCTGCGCTCCTCGCGGGTCGAGGCCAGCGCCTACACCGACGACTGGCGCGACGGCGGGCTCGACTTCGAGACGCTGCTGGAGCTGGCCGTCGGCCCACGCCCGCAGCTGGGCGGCGGCGACTGGCTGCGCCTGGCCGTCGAGCTCTCCCGCTTCGAGTCGGTGTTCATCCCCCGCGCCAGCTGGCGGCTGCTGTGCTCGCGGCTCATCGACGAGCTGGCCCGCACCACCGGCCTCGACCAGCTGCGCCGCTACGAGGCGGCCGTCGTCCTCACCCAGCACCCGCACAGCCAGCAGCACGTCATCCGCTCCCTCGGCGAGTGGCTCACGCGCAGCGACGTGCAGCTGGTCAGCCCGATGCTCTCGCTGCTGCAGGAGATCGACGTCGAGGCCGCGAGCACCCTCTCGGTGCGCCTGCTCGACTCCGAGGTGCCGGCCATCCGCGACCACGCGCTGACCGTCGCCGCCGCCAAGCTCGCCCGCGGCCACCTCGACCCCAGCACGATCGGCCGGGTCGAGCGCCACGGGCTGCGCCACATCGTCGACACCCTGCATCCGATCCGCGTGCAGAACGGCCTCGACGTCGCCGCGCACCTGCCGCAGCGCGCCTTCGACTCGATCGTGCGCGCCGTCCAGGACCGGCTCGTGCGCACCCGGGCCGAGCTGGCCCGCGAGCACGCCGAGCTGATCCCCACCAAGCTCGGCCGCGCACTGGCGCGCGCCGTCAGCATCCGCGCGCAGCGGCCCTTCCAGCACGCCGGCGGCGAGTCCGACCGGATGCTCGAGCACCTCGTCCACGAGCTGCTGTGCCACGTGCACGAGCCGCGGCGCGCCGCCGCCGCCCACCTGCTCGGCGCCAGCCCGTACGCCCGCACGCTCGAGACCGCGCTGCTCTCCCTCACCATCGACGAGCGCGACCTCGTGGCCATCCGCGCCTGGGACGCGCTGCTGGCGATGGGCCACTGCTCCTATCCCGACGTCGTCGCCGACCGCGTCATCACCGAGCGCCGCCCGGCCGTCGCGGCCGCCGCCCTCGCCGCGCTGCGCGGCTGCTCCAGCCCCCTGGACGAGCGGCACAGCAGCGCGGTGGCCCGGGTCGCCGACGAGGGCTCCCTCGACGAGCGTCCCCACGCCCTCGCGGCGCTCGGGCTCCGGGCGCCGACCACCCTCGCGGGGCTCACCACCGCGGATCCGCAGGTCGAGCGTGCCGTACGGTGGTGGCGCGACGTCGGCCCCGCCCTGCTGGACGTGGACACCGCCGCGTCGCTGTCCGCCTGAGTCCGGGCCTCGGCGGCGTCCAGGAGCGCCGGACCGCCGGCCCGATCAGAAGGGGCACCCGCGTGGGCGAGCGCCGACCGCACTGGGTCTACGACGCCGGAGAGGAGCCCGACCCGCGCTTCAGCCTCGCCAACGAGCGGACCTTCCTCGCCTGGGTGCGCACCTCGCTGGCCCTCATCGCCGGCGCCGTCGCCCTGCACTCCCTCGGCGTCCCCGACGCCGGCTGGGCGCGCGCGGCGATGGTGCTGCTGCTGGTGAGCCTCGGCTCGCTCACCACCGTGCTGGCCTACGTGCGCTGGGCCCGCGTCGAGCACGCCATGCGACTGCGTCAGCCCCTCCCCGCCTTCACCCTCGGCGCGGCCCTCACCGTCGCCGTCGTCCTCATCGGCGTGCTGCTCGCCGTCGTCCTGCTGCTGGAGTGAGGCCGGGCGACACGCCGGGCGTCGCCACGGGGCAGCTTCCCCGGATGCCCGGGGAAACTGCCCGGCCGGCCGAGGGCGCGCCACGACCACCGGACGACGCCCGGGAGGGACGCGGCCGGCGGTCAGCGGGGCCGTCAGGAGCGGACGACGATGCGGCGCGGGGCGCCGGTGGTGCGCTCGAGCTCGAGCGCGTCGGTGAGCAGGGCGACGAGGGCCTCGAGCTGGACGTCGGCCGAGGCGCCGATCTCCTCGTCCGAGCCGTCGAGGGCTCGCGCGGCGAGGCCGGCCTTGGAGTCGATCAGCTCGGCGATGCGGGTGTCGACGGTCTGGGCGGCGACGATGCGCCACGCGGTGACCGGCTCCTCCTGGCCGATGCGGTGGATGCGGTCGATGGCCTGGGTCTGCTCGGCGTCGGTCCACGGCAGCTCGGCGAGCACCAGGTTGGAGGCGACCTGCAGGTTCAGGCCGACGCCGGCGGCCATGAGCGAGCAGACGATGACCGACACGTCGGGGTCGTTGGTGAAGGAGTCGATGGCGGTCTGACGCGCCTTCGGGGTCTGGTCGCCGCGGACGGAGGCGTAGCGCAGGCCCCGCTTGGCGAAGGTCTCCTCGGCCACGTCCATGACGTCGATGTGCTTGGCGAAGAAGACGACCTTGCCGACGTTGCGGGCCAGCTGGGCGGCGTAGTCGGCGGCGAGGCCGGCCTTGGCCTGACCGATGCGGCGCACCATCGTGAAGACGTTCTCGCCGTCCTTGCGGTCGGCGCTGTCGGCGAGCTCCCAGCCGGCGACGCGACGCACCAGCTCGTGGTCGATGCCCTCGGTGACGATGCCGCTGGTGCGGGTCTCGAGGGCGGTGAAGTAGCGCTGCACCATCCGGCGGGCCAGCTCGCGCTCGGCGTCGCGGATCGAGCGGCCGGCGGCGTCGTCGAGCTCGACGGGCAGGTCGGCGATGCGGCGGGCCGGCAGGTCGGCGGCGACGTCGAGCTTGCGGCGGCGCACGATGCCCATCTCGATGACGCACGAGCGCGCGGCGCCGTAGAAGGCCGGCTCGGCCGGGGTGAGGCCGGTCTCCTCGAGCCGGTCCATGAGGCGGCCCAGCGGCTTGACGTCGTCGATCCAGCCCAGGAGCTGCCAGATGGCGCGGAAGTCCTCGATGTCGTTGATCAGCGGGGTGCCGGTGAGCGCCATCATCAGCGGCCGCACGGTGCGGGCGCGGATGCGCTCGGAGAGGTGCAGCACGTGCTGGGAGCGCTGGGAGGTCTTGTTCTTGATGAAGTGGGCCTCGTCGACGACCATGCCGCGGAAGCCGAACTCCCCCAGCCAGCCGACGTGCCGGTCGAGCACCTCGTAGTTGACGACGACGATGTCGGCGAAGCCGTCGACGTCGTCGCCATCGCCGTGGATGACGGTGACGGCGCGCTGCGGCGTCCAACGGGTGGCCTCACGGGCCCAGTTGGTCTTCACGACGTTCGGGACGACGACCAGCAGCGGGTAGGCGTCGG
The DNA here is from genome assembly GCF_055282735.1 of Nocardioides sp. B129/18. Taxonomy (NCBI): domain Bacteria; kingdom Bacillati; phylum Actinomycetota; class Actinomycetes; order Propionibacteriales; family Nocardioidaceae; genus Nocardioides; species Nocardioides sp. B129/18. The sequence goes on from NZ_JBUZJI010000013.1 coordinate 81,010, forward strand.
CGGCGTGGGCCGCGAGGAGCGCCTGCGCGGTCTTGCCGAGGCCAGGCTCGTCGGCGAGCAGGTAGCTGCGGTGGCCGGCGGCGGCCGAGGCGATCAGCTGCGCCTGGTGCGGCATCAGCTCCAGCCCGGCCGGCACCAGGCCGGTGAGCGGCAGGGACTCGGCGTCGGGCAGCGGCATGCAGGCCGGAGCCCCGCCGCCGACGTACTCGAAGGAGCGGAACAGCGGACCGAGCAGCTCCCAGCCGGAGAGCCGCTTGGCGACGCCGGAGCCGGGCTGGGCGCCGGAGAAGTCGGGGGCCAGGAACGGGTTGGCCAGGCGACGCGCGATCACCGACTGCGGGACGACGCGGCGGTCGACCTGGAGCGCGACGGCGCCGTCGGCCTCGGGGTCCTTCTGGGCGACCTCGACGGGCGCCTCGAGCCCGGCGGCGTGCAGCATCTCGGCCTTGAGCTCGCGGGCGGACTCGCTGAGCTGGGCGTCCTCGGCGAGCAGCGAGAGCAGGGACGGCTCGCGGGCGGCGGTCTTGGCGAGGATCGTGGCGATGCCGTCGAGCCGCTTGAGCTCCTCGGCGCGCTGGTGCTCGGTGAGCGCGGCGTCGACCTTGATCCGGGCCCGCTCCTCGCGCACGAGGAGCGCGACGACCTGGAAGGTGCTGCGGGTGCGGGAGTCGACGCGGCTGCGCTGGACGGCCAGCTCGACCTCCCGCACGGCGCGGGCGAGGACCGGGATGATCCCCTCGTTGTCGACGCGACGTCCGTTGCGCTTGGAGCGCGCGCCTCCGCGCGCGCCGCCGGCCTGGCGCTGACCGCCTCGAGCCACTGATCCTCCTGAGCATCGGCACGCCCTCGTGCCGGTCCTGGCACGCCTGCCTCGACGTGCGTGCGTCGCGGGCCGGGGCGCCGCGATCCGAGCCGCGTCCACTGCTGCCGACGCGGGCCGACGTCGAGGAATCGGCTGACCTCCGACGACGGGGCGGGGCCGCGCGAGTGGGTCGCGCCGGCCGGGCCGCCGCTGTCAGGGTAGCGCGGGGCACCCCGTCGCGCGGGAATCCTCGCGTGACGCGCCGCGGCGCGGCCCACCCGGATGAGGTGGACGGCGCCGCGGGGACGAGCGGGCGGCCCGCTCAGCGCGGGCTCAGGACGCTCAGAGCGTGCTGGTGTCGATGACGAACCGGTAGCGGACGTCGGAGGCGAGCACGCGCTCGTAGGCCTCGTTGACCTGGTCGGCGGAGATGACCTCGACCTCGGCGGCGATGTCGTGCTCGGCGCAGAAGTCGAGCATCTCCTGGGTCTCGCGGATGCCGCCGATCTTCGAGCCGGCGAGGCGGCGGCGGTTCGTGAAGAGGTTGAAGATGCCGAGGCTGATGGGCTCGCCGGGGGCGCCGACGTTGACCATCGTGCCGTCGAGCTTCAGCAGGCCGAGGAGGCCGTTGAAGTCGAGGCTGGCGCTGCTGACGGTGTTGAGGATGACGTCGAAGGTGCCCTTCAGGTGCGCGAAGGTCTCCTCCTCGGAGGTCGCGAAGTAGTGGTCGGCGCCCAGGCGGAGGCCGTCCTCCTGCTTCTTCAGCGACTGCGAGAGCACGGTGACCTCGGCGCCCATGGCGTGGGCGATCTTGACGGCCATGTGGCCCAGGCCGCCGAGGCCGACGACGGCCACCTTCTTGCCGGGGCCCACGTTCCAGTGGTGCAGCGGGGAGTAGGTGGTGATGCCGGCGCACAGCAGCGGGGCGGCGGCCTCGTAGGGGATCGACTCGGGGACCCGGAGCACGAAGTCCTCGTCGACGACGATCGACTCGGAGTAGCCGCCCTGGGTGACGGAGCCGTCGCGGTCCTGCGAGCCGTAGGTGCCGGTCTCGCCCTGGAGGCAGTACTGCTCCTCGCCGGCGAGGCAGTTCTCGCACTCGCGGCAGGAGTTGACCATGCAGCCGACGCCGACGCGCTGGCCGACCTCGAACTTGGTGACGGAGTCGCCGACGGCGGTGACCTCGCCGACGATCTCGTGGCCCACGGTGAGCGGGTAGGGGACCTTGCCCCACTCGCCGCGGACGGTGTGGATGTCGGAGTGGCAGATGCCGGCGTAGCGGATGGCGATCTGGACGTCCTTCGGCCCGACGTCACGGCGCTCGATCGTGGTGGCGACGAGCGGCTCGGTGGCGGACGGGGCGGCGTAGGCCTTGACGGTGGTGGCCACGAATCTCTCCCTGGGATCAGGCGGTTGACTGACCTCTCGACGCTACGACCGGGCGTCGTGGGGGCCGGGAACCCGCAGGGGTGAGCGCCCCGCCCGCCCACGCTCGGACGTGACCCACGTCACTCACCATGCGGACGGGCCCGGAGCCGCCTCGACGGCCCGGGGCTAGGGTGACCGGACGCCGACGCCGTGGGCATGGGGGCTCGCGGTCGGGAGACGGGAGACTCCATGCGCGCACCCTGGACCGAGCTCGCCGCCGAGCTGGCCGCCGGAGACGGCGCCGCCCTGGCGCAGGTCACCGCCGTGAGCGGATCCGCACCGCGGGAGGTGGGGTCGGCGATGCTCGTGCGCGCCGACGGCACCGTCGTGGGATCGGTGTCGGGCGGCTGCGTCGAGGGGGCCGTCTACGACGCCGCCCTCGAGGTGCTGGCCGGGGCACCGCCGCGCCTGGAGCGCTTCGGCATCGCCGACGAGGCCGGCATCGCCGTCGGCCTGACCTGCGGCGGCGAGGTCGAGGTCTTCGTCAGCGCCGTGCGTCCCGACGCCGCCGAGGGCCGCGCGGTGCGCGCCGCGCTCGCGGCCGTCGAGGCCGGCCATCCGGTGGCCCTGGCCACCGTCGTCGAGCACCCCGACCCCGCGCTGGTCGGGCGCTCGGTGGCGCTCACCGACGTCGAGGCCACCGGCACCCTCGACGGAGGACGCATCGACGCCGCCGTCCGCGACGACGCCCGCGGGCTGCTCGCGGCCGGGCGCAGCGGCACCCTCACCTACGGCACCGACGGCGAGCGACGCGGCCTGGGGCTGCGCGTGCACGTGGCGGCCTTCGCCCGGGCCCCCCGCCTGATCGTCTTCGGCGCCGTCGACCACGCCGCGGCCCTGGCCCGGATCGGCTCCTTCCTCGGCTACGAGGTGACGGTCTGCGATGCCCGCGCGGTCTTCACCACCGCCGAGCGCTTCCCCGCGGCCTCCCACGTGGTCGTCGACTGGCCGCACCGCTACCTCGCCGCCGAGCAGGAGGCCGGTCGCGTCGACGGCCGCACCGCGCTCGCGGTGCTCACCCACGATCCGAAGTTCGACGTCCCCCTGCTCGAGGTGGCGCTGCGCCTGCCGGCCGTCGGGTTCGTGGGCGCGATGGGCTCGCGACGCACCCATCTCGACCGGCTCTCCCGGCTGCGCGAGGCGGGCCTGGAGGAGAAGGAGCTCGCGCGCCTCTCCAGCCCCGTCGGCCTCGACCTCGGCGGCCGCACGCCGGAGGAGACCGCGGTGAGCATCGCGGCCGAGATCGTCGCCCGCCGCTGGGGTGGCTCCGGGGCCCCGCTCGGCGTGCTCGACACGCCGGTGCACCTGTCCAGATAACGGGAATTACGGTCTGTCAGACGCCACCGGCCGGTGACTGGTGTCACACTGCCCAGGTTGTCTAGACCTCTCGGGATCCTCCCGGGACGGTCCTCATGGGGAGGACATGACATGACCATCGACATGCCCGCACGCCCTGACGGCGTGGACGCGCTCGAGGCGCAGGAGAGCGACGAGACCGAGAGCGGCGGCACCCGGCGCCGCACCTTCCTCGGCTACGTCCTCGCCGGCAGCACGCTGTCGGTCGCGGCCGACCTCGGCCTGAACGCCGCGCCGGCGGCCGCCGCGCTCCCGTCGCTGCCGCAGATCGCCGACGTCTACGACCTCGAGGACCTCCAGACCGACGGCGCGCTGCCGACCTCGGCGCTGATCTCGATCCAGATCAACACCGACGGCACGGCCAGCTTCGCGATCCCCCGCATGGAGGTCGGCCAGGGCATCCTCACCTCGACGGCGATGATCATCGCCGAGGAGCTCGACCTGCCGGTGCGCAAGGTCAACGTCACCCTCGCCCCGGCCCGCCCCGAGCTGCTGCTCAACCAGCTCACCGGCGGCTCGAACACCACCTTCTCCACCTACACCCCGATCCGCGTCGCCGCGGCGCTGGCCCGCAAGCAGCTGCTCGAGGCCGCCGCGATCGAGCTCGGCGCCAACGCCGACCGGCTCGTCACCATCGGCGGCGTCGTCCGCGACCCCCTCACCGGCGCCTCGCGCTCCTTCGGCGACCTCGCCGTCAGCGCCGCCAGCCAGGTCGTCAAGGCGATCACGGTGACCCTGCGTCCGGAGAAGGACTTCAAGGTCATCGGCAAGCCGTACAACCGGCTCGACGCCCGCGACGCCGTCACCGGCGAGAAGCACTTCGCGATGGACATCAAGGTGCCCGGCGCCCTGCCCGCGATGATCTGCCGCGCGCCGCAGCACCGTGGCACGCCGAAGGCGCTGCGCAACCGCGCCGAGATCCTGAAGATGCCCGGCGTCACCCACGTGGAGCAGATCTCGGTGGGCATCGCCGTGCGCGCCGAGACCTTCGGCCAGTGCATCGACGCCATCCGCGCGATGGACGTCGACTGGAACAAGGGCCCGGTCGACGGCGAGTCCGACGCCACCATCCTCGCCAAGCTCCGCCGGGCCCAGCTGCCGCTGGCGGTGCCGGCCCTCCCGCTGCCGCTGGTCAAGCACGTCGACGTCGACGTCGCGTTCGCCTTCCGCTCCAGCGCCGCGCTCGAGCCCTACTGCGCCGTCGCCGACGTCCGTCCCGACTCCGCGGAGATCTGGGCCGGCCTCAAGGTGCCGATCCTGGCCCAGCAGGACATCGCCAACATCGTGGGCCTGCCCCAGCACAAGGTGAAGGTCAACGTCGTCACCGGCGGCGGGTCCTTCGGCCACAAGCTCTTCAGCGACCACGCCAAGGAGGCCGCGGAGATCTCCAAGAAGATGGGCGTCCCGGTGCGCCTGATGTGGCACCGCGCCGACGAGCCGCGTCACGGCCGCCTCCACCCGGCGGCCACCTCCCGCGTGCGGGCCACCGTGCTGGCCGGGCAGGTGCTCAGCTTCGAGCAGCGCCACACCAGCATCGTCACCGACTTCAGCCACGGCCTCGGCGAGTTCCTCACCGCCACCGTCGACAAGCTGCCCGCCGGCCTGGGCAAGCTCGGCCTCTCCCAGTCGATCTTCCTGCTCACCCAGCAGCTGCCCTACAACTTCGGGGCCGTCACCCAGCTGCTCAGCGAGACCGACAAGCGCTTCCACACCGGCTCGATGCGCAACATCTACTCCCCCGACGTCGCGGTGGCCGCCGAGCTGGCCGTCGACCAGCTGGCGAAGCTGATGGGCCAGGACCCCCTCGCCTTCCGCCTCGCCCACCTGAAGGACAAGCGGGTCAAGAACGTCCTCAAGACCGTCGCCGAGAAGGGCGGCTGGGGGCGCACGCTGCCCAAGGGCGTCTCGCAGGGCATCGCGATCCACAAGGAGTACAAGGGCTGCACGGCCGTCCTCGTCGAGCTCGACACCCGGCCGGCCACGGTCAACCGCGACCTCGGACCCGAGACCGTCACCGGCCCGCGGGTCACCAAGGCCGTCATCGCGGTCGACCCCGGCCTGGTCATCAACCCGCGCGGCCTGGAGGCCCAGATGCAGGGCGGGTTCATGGACGGCATGGCGCTGACCCTCACCAGCAGCGTCCACCTCAAGGACGGCGCGTTCCTCGAGGCCAGCTGGGACAACTACTTCTACACGCGCCAGTGGAACGTGCCGCCGAAGGTCGAGGTGCACATCGTCGACTCCGGCCTCTCGACGCCCGGCGGCGCCGGCGAGGCGGCCGTCGGCACCTCGGCCGCGGCCATCGCCTGCGCCTACGCGCGGGCCACCGGCTCGATCCCGAAGGTCTTCCCGATCAACCACGGCACGATCTCCTTCAAGCCGAAGTCGTTCGTGCCGCCCATCCCGCCGTCCCCGACCAACGGCCTGAGCCGGACCTACTGAGAGCGAGGCGTCTCCCATGCCCAACCAGACCTTCATCCTCAACGGCAAGCCCGTCACGGTCGACATCGACGACGACGTCCGGCTGCTCTGGGTCCTGCGCGACGTCCTCGGCGTCACCGGACCCAAGTACGGCTGCGGCATCAACGTGTGCAAGGCCTGCACCTCGCACATCAACGGCAAGGCGTTCAACCCGTGCGCCGTGCGGGTGGGCGACCTCCAGCGCACCGACCAGGTCACCACCATCGAGGGCCTGGCCGACACCGACCCCGGGGCCGACCTGCACCCGATGCAGCGCGCCTGGCTGGAGAACGACGTCTCCCAGTGCGGCTACTGCCAGCCGGGCCAGATCATGGCCGCCGTCGCGCTGGTCAAGAAGGTGCGACGCGAGGGCCGCTCCATCCGCGACTCCGACCTCGACTCCATCCGCAACATCTGCCGGTGCGGCACCTACGTGCGCATCCGCGAGGCCATCGAGCAGGGCGCGCTCGGGATGGCCTGAGCCACTCCTGAGCCACCCAGCACAGCGCGAACGCCGGATCGATCCCGAGGGGATCGGTCCGGCGTTCGTCGTCGGGAGGTGCCGAGCGGCTCAGCGCGTGGCGGGCACCACCGGTGCGCCGCCGAGCAGTCCGCCCACGAGGCCGCCGACGGCCCCGTCGAGGGCGTCGGTGGCGGTGTCGACCACCGTGACGACCGGCGTCGTCACGGGAGTGGTGGCGCCACCCGTGCCGGCGTCGAGGCCGTGCGCGACGGTGGCGACGACCGGGTCGACGGCCGCAGAGATCGGACCGGGTGCCGGCCCGGGCTCGGGGGTCGGCGTCGGGGTCGGGCCGGGCTCCTCGCTCGAGCCGTCGTCAGAGCCGTCGTCAGAGCCGTCGTCAGAGCCACCGTCCGTCGACGTGCTCGGGATCTCCTCGGCGGAGCCCGGGGTGGCCTCGGAGGAGTCGGAGGTGGCGTCGGGCGTGAGCGCCACGGCGCGAGTGATCCGGCCGACCGGATCGGCGTCGGCCGCGGCCACGGGCGCGTCCTGGGTGCCGCCGGTGGAGTCCTCGCCGAGCGGACCGGGGGCGTCCTTCGGGGCGGCCGCGGCCGGCGCGGGGGCGTCGTCCTCGAACAGCCAGGTGACCCCGGCGGCGACGGCGCCGCCGAGCAGCACCACGGCCGCGGCGACGAGCACCGGTCCGCGGCGGCGGCCGGGCGCCGCGACGACGCCGGCCTCCTCCACGGAGGCGTCGACGGAGGCGTCGACGGGGGCGTCGACGGGGGCGTCGACGGGGGCGTCGACGGGGGCGTCGACGGGGACCTCCGCCGACGCGTCGACCGGGGCGGCGGCGGACGCGGCGGCGTCCTTCTTCCTGCCGAGCATGGGGGCACTCCTGGGCTCAGATGGGGCGTGGGGGAGGGGTGGAGAGAGGGAGAGGGGGATGGCCTCGCTGCCGGGGCGTCTCCAGCCTTCCGGAGCCGACCTGCCCCGCGCAGCGGTATCGCGCGATCCTCGTGTGACGACGATCTCCGGGCAGTAGCCTCCGAGCACTCTCCCCGCGCCCCGGCGCGCCACCCCGCCTGATCGGAGCACCCCCGTGCGACGCAGCATCCTCCGCCGTCCCGCGACGGCGGCCGCCGCCCTCACCGCCCTCGCCGCCTCCCTGCTCGTCGCCACCGGCGGTCAGGCGCAGGCGGCCTACCCGGCCGACGGCCCCCTCCTCTACCCCGGCACCTCCACCACCGCGCCCGCGTCGCTGCAGAACCCGCGCACGGGCACGGGCCGCTCGATCGGCGTCAACCTGGAGTCCGAGGCCCAGACGGCCCTCTCCCCCGACGGCCGCCGGCTCGCGACGACGTCGCTGCGGTGCGCGCGAGCCACCTGCCCCGACGACGAGGGCCTGGTCACCGACGTCCTGCTGTTCGCCACCAGCGGCGCGCCGCGGGTCGTGGCGGCGGTGCCCGGCGCGATCACCGGACTGTCGTGGTCCGGCGACGGCCGGCAGGTGGCGCTGCTCAGCTTCGTCTTCACCTCCGGCGCCCCGACCGTCGAGCGGCTGGTCGTCCTCGACGTGGCGTCGGGCGCCCAGCGCACGGTGCTCGAGGCCGGCAGCACCGGCCAGGCGGTCCGCTACGTGCACGACCTCGCCTGGAACCCGGTCACCGGCGCGATCGCGATCTCGCGGATCGTCACCGGCGACCAGGACCAGATCTCGCTGGTCGACCCCGCCACCGGCGCGCTCACCGCCTTCACCACCGACGACCAGGAGTTCTGCGACACCGACCCCTGCGACCCCTTCGACGGCTACTCCGGCGACCTCGACTGGTCCCCCGACGGCACGGCCCTCGTCGCCGCGCACTACACCCGCACCCCGAAGGCCGACGGCAGCGCCTCGACGGTCAAGCGCGACGTCGCCCTGGTGCGCTCGGGCGACACCGCCCCGTCGGCGATCCTGCCCGACACCACCGGCGTCGTGGCGCCGGTCGTGAGCTGGTCGCCGAGCGGCGCGGCGATCCTCGTCGACGGCGCCCAGGCCTCGACCGGCCAGGTGATCACCCTCTTCGACGGCTCCTCGCGCACCGTGCGGCACGGCGCCCTGGACTGGCAGGCCTGCCCCGGCGGCACCTGCGGCGTGTGGCCGACGAGCACGCGTCAGGTCGCGGTGACGGCGCCGGTGAAGCGGGTCGCCGGGCGCGGCATCCGGCTCAGCGGCACCGTCGCGCCGAACCGCGGCGGCCGCCTGGTCGGCGTCGAGCTGCAGGTGCGCAGCGACGGCCGCTGGCGCCAGGTGGGCTACAAGGTCACCCGCCTCAGCCCGGGCAGCCGGCTCTCCGTGACGTTCCCGACGCCGAAGGTGCGCACCTGCCGCGCGGTCGTCCGCCTGCAGGACTCCTCCGACGGCGCCTTCGCCGACGTCCGACAGATCTCCTCGCTGCGCTGCTGAGGCAGGCTCAGCCCGGCGAGCCGAACGAGCAGGTGAACGGGCCGGCCGTGCTCGGGTCGAGGGCCTGGGTGACCAGGTTCCACACGTTGGTGTCGTAGGCCTCGCCGAGGTGGCCGACGGGGTCGAGCGGGCAGGAGTCCTGGACGTAGAGGTTGCGCACGCCGGGCTCGCGCACGAAGGCGGTGTCGGTCGGCGTCACCAGCTCGTCGTAGCGCGAGGTGATGATCGTGTAGTCGACGCCCGGCTGGGCGATCGGCCCGTCGGTGAGCCGCTGGACGGCGCGTCCCCCGATCCCCAGGTCGTCGCAGGCGGGGCAGCCGAAGGTGCGCAGCACCGTGCTGACCAGCGCGCGCGAGGCGCCGCCGAGCACGTAGGCCAGGCGGTAGAGCCCCGCGAAGGTGGTGCCGTGGGTCGGCGGGGCGATGGCCACCACCGTGGAGATCCGGTCGGCGATGCCCTGGGTCTTGGTCACGTAGAGCGACTGGAACCCGCCCTCGGAGTGGCCCACGAGGTCGACCTTCGCCGCCCCGGTGCGTGCGAGCACCTCCTCGACGTAGGCGCGGATCTCGGTGGCGGAGTCGGCGATCGGCCGCAGGCCGCCGACGAACGGGAAGCCGGGGTGGTCGCCGTAGGTGAGCGCGAAGGTGCAGTAGCCCTGGCGGGCCACGTGCGCCTGGAGGAGGTTGATGTCCTCGTAGTACGTGGCGCCGAGCCCGTGCAGGAACACCACAGGCTCGGGATGGGCCGCGCCGGGGCGGCAGGAGAGGTCGTTGACGCCGCTGGACGGCGCGGCCTGGGCGGGGGTCGTCACGACGCCGAGCGCCCCGAGCACCAGCACCGCGGTGGTCAGGACGCCGCTGAGTCGTCGGATCATGGGGTCCTCCTGAGGGAGCGGACCTCGGGTCGGCGACTCGATACCGCTCGGTATTGGATACCCACCAGTATTGTGATGCCCGTCACCCTGTCAACCCCACCGCCATCGCCGACGAGGACCCCATGACCCGCACCCGCCCGCCGCGCGCCCAGACCCGCGAGCGGATCCTCGAGGCCGCCTTCGAGGTCTTCTCCACGGGCGGGATCGCCGCGTCCTCCCTGCAGCAGGTGGCGGCCGCCGCCGGGCTCACCAAGGGCGCGGTGTACTCCAGCTTCGCGAGCAAGGACGAGCTCGTGCTCGCCCTGATGGAGCAGCACGCGTCGGACCGCATGCAGGCGGCGCTCGCCGGCTGGGACGGCGCGGGCCACGGCCGCGCGTCGCTCACGGCGATGGCCGACGCCCTGGTGCACGGCATGCGGGCCGACGCCGCCTGGCACCGTCTGCTGGCCGAGTTCTTCGCCCTCGCCGCCCACGACCCCGGCCGACGCGAGGCCCTGCGGCTGCGTCATCGCGAGGTGCGCGACGCGCTCGCCCGCGTGCTCGTCGACGTCAGCGAGGCCGTCGGCCTGACCCTGCCGCTGCCGGCACCGCAGCTGGCGATCGTCCTGCTCGCGCTCTCCAACGGCCTGGCCGTCGAGGCCGGCATCGACCCCGAGGCCGTGCCCGACGACCTGCTCGGGCGGGTGCTCATGCTGATCGCCGGGGACGCCGTCGAGCGGGCCGGCGAGGAGACCGGCCCCCGCGCCTGAGGACTGCGCCGGGCGAATGCGCCTCAGGCGTCCGCGGGCCACCCGCCGAGGCGGACGACGGAGCCGTCCTGGGCCACCAGCCGCGCCGGCACGCCCAGCCCGCGCAGCCACGGCACCGCGGCCTCGCCGCGCACCAGCGCGGCGGTGGTGAGCGTGTTGGCGCGAGCGCAGGTCTCGGCGGCGACGGAGACGGTGCGCCACACCTCGGCGGCCGGGCGTCCGGTGCGCGGGTCGAGCACGTGGTGCATGACCTCGCCGTCGTGGGTCCAGCGACGCCGCAGCGTGCTCGAGGTGGCCACGGCCGATCCCGCCGGCAGCGCGATCAGACCCTCGGGCTCCCCCGGTCCGTCGCCCACCAGCACCTGCCAGTCCGAGCCCGCGGTGTGCGCCGGACCGGGGCCCGCGGTGGCGATGTCGCCGCCGAGGCTCACCAGGACGCCGACGCCGAGCTCGGCGGGGATCACGGTGGCGACGAGGTCGGCGGCCACGGCCTTCGCGGTGGCGCCGAGGTCGAGCGACAGGCCCGCCGGCACGCGCAGCCGGTCGACGCCGGCCTCCTGCGTCAGGACGACGTCGCGCCAGCCCACCGGGCGCGAGACCACCACGCGGTGCCCGGCCGAGGTGAGCAGCGTGGTGTCGCGCCGCGGGGACGCCGCGCCCGGCAGGCTCGCCGCCGGCACGGCGGTCAGCAGCGCGAGATCGCGGTCGTAGCCCAGCGCGCGCATCTGGCGTCCCAGGCACGGGTCGACGTCGCCGGCGGTCTGCTCGGCGGCGGTCAGGCCGACGCGCACGAGGTGGGCCAGCAGCGGGCTGATCGCGATCTCCTCCCCCGCTGCGGCGTCGACCGCGCAGAGCTCGGAGTCGTCGCGGAAGCGGCTGGCGGCGAGGTCGACGTCGGCGAGCAGGTCGACCGCCAGCGCGTGGGCCTCGTCGAGCGCGCGGGAGTCGGTGACGACCAGGCGGGCCGTCGTCGACCACAGCGGCCACTCGCGGACGCCGAGGTCGATCCCGGCCCTGGTCCCGGTGCCGGTGCTCATGAGCCGTGGCTCGAGGCCTGGGCGTCGCCGGAGCCCGAGGACACCGAGGTGCCGCTCGAGGTCGAGCCCGTGCTGGAGCCGGAGGTGGACGAGCTGCTGGACGAGCCGGTCGAGCCCGTGCTGCCCGACCCGCCCGCCTGGTCGAGGGCGGCGGTGCCGCAGGCGGTGAGCGCGACGGTGCCGACCATCGAGCCGAGGATGAGCGAGGCGGTGGTGCGGCGGCGGCGCTCGGAGGGGCCGCGCGTGTCGGGTGAGCCGGGTGAGGTGGTCATGGTCCTGACGATGACGCGTCGATCTCTGCTCATGGCATGGCCCTCCTGTGCGTCCCCTGTGACGCCGGATCGGCCGGATCCGACGCATCGACGACTCGCACCGGCGCCACAGGAGACGCACAGACGGCGTCGGCAGTGTCCTCCTCGAACGACGCGGACCACCGCACCGACCGACCGCACCGACCCACCGCACGACGCAGCCAGGAGGCCCCCATGAGCACCATCCCCGAGCCCGACCAGACCCCGGACGGCCCGGCCTACGAGGGCCGCCTGCTCGTGCGTCCCGACGACGAGGTCGTCGACCAGGGCGCCGGCTTCGACCTCGGCACCCTCATCACCCGCCGCAACGTGCTGGCCGTCGTCGGCCTCGGCGCGGGCGCCCTGGCGCTGGCCGCCTGCGGCAGCGACACCGCCTCCTCCGCCTCGTCCGGGGCGAGCGCGTCCGCCTCGAGCTCGACCGGCACGAGCAGCACGGCCGCGTCCGGCGAGATCCCGCAGGAGACCAACGGCCCCTACCCCTCCGACGGCACCAACGGCGTCAACGTGCTCGACGACTCCGGCATCGTGCGCCGCGACATCACCGCGAGCCTCGAGGGCGGCACCGTCGCCGAGGGCGTCCCGCTGGAGCTCTCCTTCACCCTCACCGACATGGCGAACGACGACGCCCCCTTCGAGGGCGCGGCGGTCTACGTCTGGCACTGCGACGCCCAGGGCGGGTACTCCATGTACTCCGAGGGCCTCGAGGACGAGACGTACCTGCGCGGCATCCAGGTGGCCGACGCCGACGGCAAGGTCACCTTCACCACGATCGTCCCCGGCTGCTACGCGGGCCGCTGGACCCACGTCCACTTCGAGGTCTACCCCGACGCGACGTCCGCCACGAACGTCGAGAACGCCATCGCCACCTCGCAGCTCGCCTTCCCCGAGGCGATGCTGACGAAGGTCTACGCCCTCGAATCCTACGACGGCTCCGCCGCGAACCTGGCCCAGATCTCACTGGCCACCGACAACGTCTTCAGCGACGGCTACGACCTGCAGATGGGCACCTTCGACGGCGACCCGAGCTCGGGCTACACCGGCTCGCTGGCCGTGGCGATCGACACCACCACCGAGGCCGGCGGCGGCGCCCCGCCCAGCGGCGGCCAGGGCGGCGGCCCGGGCGGCACCCCGCCCAGCGGCCGTCCCCAGTCCAGCTGATCCCACCCGATCCATCACCTGATCCGACCCCCACCGAACCTCAACCAGGAGGAGCTCCCATGCTCTCGAACCTCAGTGGCTGGCACGCGCTGGTCATCCTCACCATCGTCCTGCTCGTCTTCGGCTCCGCGAAGCTCCCGATGCTGGCGCGCAGCGTCGGCCAGTCCGTGCGGATCCTCAAGGACGAGGTGCACGAGCCGGCCCCCGCGAACCTCTCCCGCGTGAGCGCCGCCGACGACCGCTCGGCGTCGTGAGCCTCGCCGCACCGGTCGCCGCGCCCGGCCGCCCCCCGACGTCCGGGGGCGCGATGCCGCTCGCCGCGCACGTCCGGGAGGCGCGCCGGCGGGCGACCCGCGCGGCGCTCGCCCTCGCGGTGGCGATGGTGGCCGGCTTCCTGCTCTCCGATGAGATCCTCGACGTCCTGCGGGCGCCCATCGAGGAGCTCGCCGGGGAGCGGCAGGCCAGCCTGAACCACGCCACCGTCACCGCCGCCTTCGACCTGCGGATGCGCATCGCCGTCGTCGCGGGCGTGATCCTCTCCAGCCCGGTGTGGCTCCTGGAGCTGTTCGGCTTCGTGACGCCCGGGCTCACCGCCCGCGAGCGGCGCTACGTCGTCGGCTTCGCCGCCGCCGCGATCCCGCTGTTCGCGGCCGGGTGCGCGATGGGCCTCCTGCTCTTCCCGCACATGATCGAGGTGATGGCGGGCTTCTCCTCCGACCAGGACAGCACCATCCTCGACGCCTCGTACTACGTCGACTTCGTCCTGCGGGTCGTGCTGGCCCTGGGCCTGGCGTTCGTGCTGCCGGTGTTCGTCGTGGTGCTCAACCTGCTCGGCGTGCTGCCGGCGCGCACCCTGCGCCGCGGCTGGCGCGCGATCGTCGTCGTCATCACGCTGTTCAGCGCACTGGTGACGCCGGCCGCCGACGTGCTGGCGATGTTCCTCGTCGCCGCGCCCATGACCGCCCTCTTCCTCGCCTCCGTCGCGATCGCCGGCGTGCACGACCACCGGGTGGCACGCCGGGCCGCGGCCCTCACCTCCGGGAGCCCCTCATGCTCGGCCTGACCCTCGAGAAGCTGGTGCTGGTGGGGCTGGTGGCGGCGCTCGTCGTCGGCCCGCACCGGCTGCCCGAGCACGCGCGCCGCCTCGCCGCGACCCTCCGCTCGCTGCGCTCGCTGCTCGACGCCGCGCGCGCCCAGGCCGAGACCGAGCTCGGCGTGCCGCTCGACCGGGCCCGGGACCTCTCCCGCTACCAGCCGCGCCGGCTCGTGCAGGACGCGCTGCGCGGGCCCGCCGCTGCCGCGCCAGGTGCCGCCCGGGACGCACCGGAGCCGATCCACGACCCGCGTGTGGCCGAGGCCGCGTCGATCCGTCCGGGCCAGGTGTGGCTGGTGACCGGCTCCGCGGCCCACCCGCGCCGCATCCGGCTCGCCGACCTGCCCGAGGGCGACCCGCGTCGCCTCGCCGCCGAGACCCCCGCGGAGGCCGACGCCGGACCTCGGGCCGCGACACACCCGGGGCCCGAGACGGGTTTGCACAGCATCGCCACCGCGCCCTAGGTTGCGACCATCTCGCCACACCTGCACCACGCGCCCCACGTGTGACGTCGCAGCGGTCGATCCCGCCGCTCGTCCCCGGACGTGCCCCTCCCGTCCCCGCACCGCGGACCGCGCTGCTGCACCTTCCCCCAGGAATCCCCCGTGAGCACCTCCCCCCGCTTCCCGACCCTGCGTCTCCTCGCCTTCCTCGTGGTGGTCGCCCTGACCGCCTACGCCGTCTCCGAGCGCGCGGGCGTGCTGACGTCCGGCGACGAGCCCGGCGCCGCGCCCGCGGCGGCCGGGGAGGTGCGGGTGCCGCGCGGCGGCTACGGCTTCCAGGACGGCGCCGGCCTCCTGCAGCTCTCCCCCGCCGACCTCGAGCACGAGCTCGACCTGGTCACGGCCACCAGCGCCACCTGGCTGCGCGTCCCCGTGCAGTGGAACGTCGTCGAGGCCCGTCAGGGGCAGCCCGACTGGACCGCGACCGACCGCGTCGTCGCCGCCGCGCGCGCCCACGGACTGCGGGTGCTGGCCAACATCTCCTACGCGCCGGCCTGGGCACGGGGACGCTTCTCGCGCGCCTCGGCACCGCCCCGCTCGCTGCCCGCGTGGAGCGCCTTCGTCGAGGCCGCCGCGACCCGCTACCGCGGCCAGGTGGCGGCCTACGAGATCTGGAACGAGCCCAACCTCGCGAAGTTCTACGGCGGTCGGGTCGACCCCGCCTCCTACACCGGCCTGCTCGTCTCCGCGGCCGACGCCGTCCGGCGCAGCGACCCCGACGCCCAGGTGCTGCTCGGGGGCCTGACGCTCGGCGGCTCGGATCCCGTGGCCTTCCTGGAGGCGGTCTACCAGGACGGCGGCGGCGACTCCTTCGACGCCCTCTCGATCCACCCCTACTTCACCTATCGCGCGCAGGTGCAGGGGCGCGCCATGACGCTGGCAGACCTCGAGGACCTGCACCGCACCCTGGCCGACCACGGCGACGGCGACCGGCTGATCTGGGCCACCGAGCTCGGCGTCCCGACGGTCGCCGGCGGGCCGAACGCCGACCAGCAGGCCGACTACGTCCTCGCGCTGCTCGGGGTGCTCGCCGACGTCCCGTACTCCGGGCCGGCGATGATCTACGCGATCCGCGACGCCGGCCGCAACCGCTGGATCCACGCCCAGAACTACGGCTCGCTGGCCTACCAGGACTGGAGTCCCAAGCCGCTGGCCACGCTGCTCGCGCGCACCCGGTAGCGCATCGTCTACGTTGGCCGTCACGGTCGCACTCGGGTGGGGCCGGGCGATCACGGACGGGAGCACGTGACGGTGGAGGACCTCGCACCACGCCCCAGCGACCTCGAGCCCATCGAGACCGCCTCCGTCGACGAGCTGCGCGCCCTGCAGCTGGAGCGGCTGAGGGCCAGCGTGCGTCACGCCTACGAGAACGTGGCGTTCTACCGAAGCTCCTTCGACGCCGCCGGCGTGCACCCCGACGACGTCACGTCGCTGGAGGACCTCGCGCGGCTCCCGTTCACCACGAAGGCCGATCTGCGCGACCACTACCCGTTCGGGATGTTCGCGGTGCCGCGCGAGGAGATCGCGCGGGTGCACGCCTCGTCCGGGACGACCGGCCGGCCCACCGTCGTCGGCTACACCCAGGGCGACCTGTCGATGTGGGCCGACGTCATGGCGCGCAGCATCCGCGCGGCCGGTGGGCGTCGCGGTCACGTCCTGCACAACGCCTACGGCTACGGCCTGTTCACCGGCGGCCTGGGCGCCCACGCGGGCGCCGAGCGTCTGGGCTGCACGGTCGTGCCGGTGTCGGGCGGCATGACCGAGCGGCAGGTGCAGCTGATCGTCGACTTCCGCCCCGATCTGATCATGGTGACGCCGTCCTACATGCTCGCGATCATCGACGCGATGGAGCGCCAGGGCGTCGATCCGCGCTCGACCTCGTTGAAGGTCGGGATCTTCGGCGCCGAGCCGTGGACCAATGACATGCGCCGGGAGATGGAGGAGCGCCTCGACATCCACGCGGTCGACATCTACGGCCTCTCCGAGGTGATCGGCCCGGGCGTCGCCAGCGAGTGCGTCGAGACCAAGGACGGCCTGACGGTCTGGGAGGACCACTTCTACCCCGAGGTCATCGACCCCGTCACCGGCGAGGTGCTGCCTGACGGCGAGGTGGGCGAGCTGGTGTTCACCTCGCTGACCAAGCAGGGCATGCCGATCGTCCGCTACCGCACCCGCGACCTCACCCGGCTGCTGCCGGGCACCGCGCGCACGATGCGGCGCATCGAGAAGATCACCGGACGCACCGACGACATGATCATCCTGCGCGGCGTGAACCTCTTCCCCACCCAGATCGAGGAGCTGATCCTCGCGCTGCCCGAGCTCTCCCCCCACTTCCAGTGCCGCCTCGAGCGCGAGGGCACCCTGGACTCGATGACGGTCGTCGTCGAGCGCCGCGAGCAGGCCTCCACCGCCGACGCCGCAGTCGCCGGCGTCCGGCTCGCGGAGCGGGTGAAGAACAGCATCGGCGTCACGGTGGGAGTCGAGGTGGTCGCGCCCGACGCCGTGGAGCGGTCGGTGGGCAAGATGCGCCGCATCGTCGACCGGCGACCGGCCCGCTGACGCAGCCAACGGTCACCGGCGCCGTCCCCTGAGACGTCGAGGTCAGCGCGACGCCACCCGGGCCGACTGCACCGTGACGACGGAGGTGCGCCACCCGCGCCGATAGCGCCGGACCTCGACGACGATGCGGTGCCCGGCGTCCTCGCGGCGGATCAGGTAGCGCGATCCACCGGTCTGGGGCCTGCGGCCGGCGCGCAGCCAGCGGATCTCCATCATCCCGGCGGACGGGGTGGCCGAGCCCGTCCACACGCGGAGCGTGGAGCCGACGCGAGCGGTGCCGCTGATCGACGGGCGGCGGACGATCCGGAAGACGGCCCGCTCGACGGGGACGGTCGCCGACGACCTCGCGACCGCCCAGCGCCCGTCGAAGGCGTAGGCGCGCACCCGCACGGAGATGCGCCGCGCCACCGTGCTCGCGGGGAGTCGCAGCGAGCGTCCCACCTCGCCGGGGATCAGGTCCGTGCCGGCGAACCACTCGTAGGAGTAGGCGTACCTCAGCCCGTCCGGCGCCCAGGATCCGACGCGGGCCGTGAGGGTGGAGCCCACGCGCGCGGTGCCGACGATCGACGGCGGCGTCAGGTTGACGACGTCCTGGTGCACCTCCAGTGCCTGCGTGGTGGCGCTGCGCGTGCGATGGCCCGGCGCGGCCGCCGTCACCCGCAACCGGACCCGATGGTCCGCGGTCGAGGCGTCGAGGCGCAGGGTGGTCGCGGTGGCGCCGGGGATCGGCTGGTCGTCGAGGAGCCACTGGTGGCTCAGCGTGGCCGTGCCCGGGGTCCAGGAGCCGGAGACGGCCGTCAGGGTCCTGCCGACGCCGGGAGTGCCCTCGATGGCCGGGGCGACGTCGTAGGTGACGCGCGGAACCGTGGCCGACGGCGCCGACGTGCTCCACAGCTCGAACCCGTGCTCGAGGTCGCCCACCCCGAGGTAGAGCTCGTCGCCGACCGCGGCGAGGTTGCCGACCAGCTTCTCGAGCACCGGAGTCGGGAGCCCGAGATCGTAGAAGGAGAGGTCCGTGTCCTCGGCGATCACCGGCCCGGCCTCGCCGGGGGCGTAGGACCACAGGCTCCGCCCGTGCACCGCGTCGGAGGCTGCGAAGAAGAGGCGACCACGGGCGGCGGTCAGCTGCTCCGGCCTGACGATCCAGCTCGTGCCGCCCTGGCCGGCCGGAACCAGATCGACGGCGCGGCGCGTCCCCGCGGCGGTGCCGTCGGTGCGCCACAGCTCCCTGCGCCCGGAGGCGTCCTCGGCGAGGTAGTGCAGGACGCCGCCCAGGAACGCCGGCGAGCCCGTGACCGTGG
Organism: Nocardioides sp. B129/18; assembly: GCF_055282735.1. Classification (NCBI taxonomy): domain Bacteria; kingdom Bacillati; phylum Actinomycetota; class Actinomycetes; order Propionibacteriales; family Nocardioidaceae; genus Nocardioides; species Nocardioides sp. B129/18. The sequence goes on from NZ_JBUZJI010000013.1 coordinate 99,550, forward strand.
CCGGCACCGCCGGGGCGATCTCGCCGACGCTGCCATCGCTGGGATCGGCCGCCCACAGGGCGACCGGCTGGCCGGCGGAGGCACGCAGCCCGAAGACCACCCGTCCACCGACCGCGATCGGGCGGATGTCCGAGCGCTGGCTGACGCGGTCGTCCGGCACGACCGGTCGCGGGGCCGTGCCGGCTCGGTCGGTCTGCCACAGCGCCAGCCCGCGGACGTCCTCGTAGGCCACGAAGTACACCGCGTCACCGACCGTGACGAGGTCGCGCGGCGCGGCCGACAGGGCCTGGCCGTCCGGTGCCTCACCGGGTCGCAGGTCGACGACGAGGCGGGTGCCGGCCTCGGTGCCGTCGGTGCGCCACAGCTCCTCGCCGTGCATGCCGTCGTTCGCCGCGAACCACAGCTCGTCGCCGACGGCCGCGAGCGGCACCGGGCTCGACGAGCCGTCGCCCGCCCTGATGTCGGCGACACGGTGGGTCCCGCTCACGGTGCCGTCGCTGGTCCAGAGCTCCCGATCGGCTCCACCCGGCTCGGAGGCGCCGAAGTAGATCCGCCCGCCGACGGCCATCAGCCTCGTGAACGGCTGCACGGCCCGCAGCTCCTGGGTGCCCTCGGGGGTGCCGTCGGTGATCCACAGGGCACGTCCGCCCGACGTGGCCGCCCCGCTGAGGAAGGCGCGGTCACCCGCCGCGACCGGAGACCCGGGCGCAGGGACCTCCAGTCGGGTCGACTCGCCACTGCGCGGATCGTGGGCGTGCAGCTCCGTCTCCCCCGCTGGCCCGGTCCGGGCCAGGAAGAAGGCGCGCCCGCCCACGTCGACGACCTTCTCGGGCCGTCCCGACGCCGGCCCCGGCCGCAGGTCGGCGACCAGGTCGACGCCCATCTCGGGACGCGCGACCGGATCGTCCGCCGCGAGCCCGGGCCCGGAGGGCACGACGAGCCCACCCGCTCCCACGATGCCGAGGGTCAGGGTCGCCAGGCGACGGGCCATGCGCATGAGGGTCTCCGAGATCTGCGGTGGGGGTCGAGACACGGCCGCTCGCGTGGCGATGCACCTCGCTGACGGCCGGAGTCAGGAGGAGCCAATCACGGACGTCGAGCTGAGCGCATGTGAACCGCTCTGAGGCCGGCCTCCGACCGCGAGCGCTGGAACATCAGTGACGCTGTTCCGACTGAGGTCTCATCGACGAGACCTCGACGACGGAGGTGACCTCCGCGGAATCTGGTGGTCCTGAGCGGATGGTTGGCGAACTCCTACCCCACACTGGACGTAGTGCTCCGGGCGTACCGAGAGCTGGATCTGACCGGTGTCACCGCGGCGCCCGAGGAGCCTGCTAAGCCTGAGCGGACGGTGCCGAAGCGAGCCCGATGGATCAACGACGGCGAACGTGATCGCCTGGTGGCCCGCTACGAGGCAGGAGCCCTGGTTCGGGAGCTGGCCGTGGAGTTCGGGCTGAATCGCACCACCATCGCCAAGCAGCTCAAGGCTGCCGGCGTCACGCTCCGAGGCGGCCCGATGACCCAGGACGAGATCTCAACCTGCATCGAGCTCTACGCCACCGGGATGTCGACACTCGCAGTCGCTGAAGCGATCAGAAGAGACAAGTCAGCAGTGTGGCGGGTGCTCAAGGACGCAGGCGTAGCCATGCGAGATCGTCAGGAGCGGGAGCGAGCGTCGTGATCCACCACGCGTCACCGAACCCGGCATCCTCCCCACGCGAAAAAACCCTTCGAGGTGTCCCCAATTTGGTGCACCAGTCCCGACTGTTTCAGCGAGTGCTCCTTGCGGTCGATGTGATTTCGCGGACGAGTAGGGCCGGAAGTCGAGCGACCTCGATCAGCGCTGGAGGCCTTGCGACGGTCGCGATCTCAGAGACTTGGTCATCCCCGTCGACGTACGTGGCATCGGCAGCAATCAGGATCACGTGTCCGCTCGTCAACGTCACCTGCCAGGTCATCGGGGACTGCCCCGAGTTTGGTTGACACCTTGACCTGCCTTACAGCCTGGGTTCCAGTTCCGGTGATGAGTCGAGGGCCTGGCTGAAAGGCTCCGAGAGTGCCTGTCCCATATCCGCCCGAGTTCCGTGCCCGTGCTGTGGCGCTGGTCCGTTCAGGCAAGCAGGTCAAGCAGACCGCCTACGAGCTGGGCATCAGCGCCGGCTGCCTGCACAACTGGATCCGTCAAGACCAGATCGATCGCGGCGAGCGGCCCGGCGTCTCGACGAGCGAGTCATCCGAGCTGCGCGCGGCCCGCAAGCGGATCCGCGCGCTCGAGACCGAACTCGCGATCGTCCGTGAGGCAGCGACCTTCTTGGACCAGGACAAGCCGCACCCAAAAGGGTCCACCCGGTGATCGACCGCTTGGCCGACGCCGGGATGCCCGCCGACGTCGCATGCCGCGTCCTGGGGGTCTCACGACAGGGCTACTACCGCTACAAGCGGCGACCCCTGTCCGCGACCCAGATGCGCCGCCAGTGGCTCACCGGCCTGATCCGCGAGATCCACGTAGCGTCCCGCGGTACCTACGGCTACCGGCGTATCCACGCCGAGCTGACGATGGCGATGGACGTTCAGGTCAGCTCGCGCCTGGTGTCGGTGCTGATGACGCAGGCCGGGATCTACGGACTCCCCGGCCCAGCACGCGTGAAACGCCTCAAGGGCGTGGCGACGTCTGGTGACCTGGTGAACCGGAAGTTCCATCGCCTGCGCTCCAACGAGCTGTGGGTCACCGACATCACCGAACACCCCACCCGGGAGGGAAAGGTCTACTGCGCAGCAGTTCTCGACGCCTTCAGCCGCCGCATCGTGGGCTGGTCCATCGACTCGCGCCAGGACTCCACCGTGGTCGTCAACGCCCTGGACATGGCCATCCGCAACCGCCGGCCGGCACCTGGCGGCATCGTGCACGCCGACCACGGAGTGCAGTTCACTTCGTGGGCCTTCGGCGAACGCATCCGCGCCGCGGGCCTGCTGCCCTCCTTCGGGACCGTCGGCGACGGCCTCGACAACGCGATGATGGAGAGCTTCTGGTCCTCGATGCAGATCGAGTTGCTCAACCGGCGTAAATGGAAGACCCGCGTCGAACTCGCGAACGCGATCTTCGAGTACATCGAGATCTTCCACAACCGCCAACGTCGTCACTCAGCCCTCGGCTTACAGAACCCCCATCGAGTACGAACTAACCTCACCCGCAAACACCGTCCCCGCCTGAGGACTCAACAGCGGAACTGGAAACCAGTCAGTAGGGCAGGTCAGAGTGTCAACCAAACCGGGGGAAGTCCCCCGACTTGGAATAAGTTCATTCACCGCGGCGGTCCCTTGAGTCTAGCGAGAAGCTTGAGGAGCAATTGCCGCATCGCGTGGTCGTCGACGATGTGCGTACCACTTGCTCCGCGTGATTCGTGTCGATCAAGTCCGTCTTCGCCTCGTACTACGTCGAGACCGTGGATCGATTGTGCGATGTCTTCCGCTAAAGCGTCCGCTCGCCGGTCGCCTTCGACCCAAGGGGTGACGAGACAGCAAGCAGACGCTCGAGTCATTCTTCCCTCGAGAAGTGCCTCGAGAATAATCACGATTTCCTCGCTCGTCAGTTGCGCTTCGGTCATTCCCATCTCCCGTCGGCGATCCTAGCGGCCAAACTGTCGTCCGAAATGAGCATCGAGGTGACTGGGCTCCCATCGAGTTCACGAATCACAACGTCATTTTGGCCATTTCCTCGGGAGAGGACTCGGACGAGGCGAGTATCTGTGCCTCGGACCTGGTAGTAGAGATCCCCGTTCGCCCAGACGTGATCGACATCGACACCCCGCGCTGCCGAGTTGAGGATATTGTGAACGTCATCGACCGGGCAGTTGTGAACGAGTATCTGAGCCTCAGTCACATAGTAATTGTGGTCACCACCAACGGAGAAGTTGTAGACGGTGGTGTCGGCTGGACGGACGTCGATCCCCTGGATGGCGGTCGAGCCGCCATTTCGTTGGGCTAGGTGGTCGCCGACCCTAAGGTCGCCTGACATGACCCAGCCGAGGCCCGCGACATAGAACGGATGCTCCTCGGTGACGGTGACCTTGGCGCCGCCGGCAACAGTGATCGTCATGACCTGATCAGCGTGCTTGTGGAAGAGGCCGGTAACGGTGCGGAGCTCGCTCCCGCCGGTCGCAAGGTTGCGAGCCCAGACCTTGTCGCCGATCTCGATGTCTTCGATGGGCTTCAAGCCGCTGACGGTCTCAACCTTGGTGCCGGCAACGAAGCAATTGCACGGCAGATGCGTCACGTCGTCGAGGAGTCGGGATTCTGTCTTTGCTGCATCTACAGCCGCAGCACCGGCGCGGATCTCTGCTTCTGTTCGGACTCCGGCCTGGACGCCAGCGGCACCCACACGGAGACCGTCGCTCGCGCCGAAGTCGACAAAACCAGTGAGGTCAAACGCAGCGAGTGCACAGTGGCCGGCCCCAGAGGCTGAGCCGAGGCCGCACTCAGTGAAGTCCTCTCCGATCACCTTCAGCGTGTTGCCCAGGAAGCTTCCAGCGGCTGCGAAGTACTTACCGCTGGCGTGGTAACGGTAGTTCTGAGGGATCTCGATCCCCGTCATCGCCTCCAGCGGGTTCTCGAGGTTGGGTCCATCAACGATCGAGGCCTTGAGCTGCTGCAGACGCACCTCGGCGTACTGCTCCTCTGACGGGCCGGAGTCCATGTGCTTCGGCTTCGGCGGGCCGCCGTTGGGGTTGGCCGTGGTCTCGCACGTGCCCTGGCGGACACAGATGTCGGCGTGAACCGCCCCGGAGTTTCCGGAGACTGTTTTTCTTGGCTCAGCCGGTTGGCATGAGCTCGTTCTTGGCAG
>NZ_JBUZJI010000014.1:0-49871 GCF_055282735.1 Nocardioides sp. B129/18
AGTCCGAGGCGGTGGCCGAGAAGCCGGACCCGGAGAAGCCGGCCACGACGACGCGTCCGGGCGATCAGCTCGCGGCCGAGGTGAGGTCGTAGACGGTGACCCCGTCCACGGTCTGGGAGGTGAAGGTCGACTCCACCCACGAGGCGATCTCCGAGGACGCGCTCGAGCCGCCACTCTGGTTGCCGCCGAAGCCGCCACCGGCGATGAACCAGTGGATGTCGCCGGCCGCCACGTAGGCCTTGAACTGGGCCAGGGTCGGGCTCGGGTCGCTGCCGTTGAAGCCGCCGATCGCCATGACCGGGCTCTCGGTGGCCAGCTGGTAGCCGGCGGCGCTCTGCGAGCCGACGGCCGCCGCGACCCAGCGGTAGGAGCCGGCGTCCTGGTTGAGCAGGGCGACCATCGCGGCGCTGGGATCGGCGGCGTTCAGCAGGCCGCCCATGCCGCCGGCGCGCCCGGTCTGACCGGTCTGGCCGCCGGTGCCGTTCTGGCCCGTCGTGGGCGGCTGACCCTGGCCGTTCTGGGTGCCGTTCTGGGCCCCGTTCTGGTTCATGCCCGGCGGCATGCCGCCGCCGAGGCCACCGCGTCCGCCGCCGGGGCCGCCCATGGAGCCGGCGCCGGCCGGCCCGGCGGTCGGGATCGAGCCGGTGTGGGCCTGGGCCGCGGTCGAGAGCGAGTAGGCCGTGGGAGCGGCCAGGCCGACGAGGATCGCGGCGACGCCGACGGCCAGCGCCGCTCGACGGGGCAGCACGCCGACCAGGGCGACGCCGGCGGCCACGGCGAGGCCGAGGAGCAGCACCGGCCAGCGCAGCCAGCCGTAGGCGTCGGCGCGGCCGAGCAGCACGAAGGCCCACACGGCGGTGAAGGCGGTGGCCGAGCCGAGGACGGCGGCGGCCAGCACGGTGCGTCGGTGCTCCCACGCGGCCCAGGCGCCGATGCCGATGAGCGCGCCGATCGCGGGCGCCAGGGCGACGGTGTAGTAGGCGTGGAAGATGCCGGCCATCAGGCTGAAGGTCAGCCCGGTGACGACCAGCCAGCCCAGCCAGATCGTCAGTGCGGCGTGGACGCGCGGACGCTCGGCGTGCCGTCGGGAGAGGAAGAAGGCCGCGACGCCGAGGATGAGGGCGGCCGGCAGCAGCCAGGCGATCTGGCTGCCGACCTCGCTGCCGAACATCCGCAGCAGGCCCGTGGCGCCCCAGTTGCCGCCACCGCCGCCGCCTCCGCCGCCGACCGATCCGGTCTCGTCGCCGTTGAGGCGGCCCAGGCCGTTGTAGCCGAGGGTCAGCTCGAGGATGGAGTTGTCCTGCGAGCCGCCGATGTAGGGGCGCGAGGACGCCGGCCACAGCTCGACGATCGCGATCCACCAGCCGGCCGCGGCGATCATCGCGCCGAACCCGACCAGCAGGTGCCCGAGGCGGCGCGCCAGCGGGACGCCCGCGAGCAGCAGGTAGGCCAGGCCGAGGGCCGGCAGCACCAGGAAGGCCTGGAGCATCTTGGCGAGGAACGCCAGGCCCACGAGCGTGCCGGCCAGGGCCAGCCAGCGGACGGCATGGCCGCCCTCGCGGCTGACCTCCACGGCGCGCTGCACGGCGTAGGCCGAGCCGATGAGCAGCAGCACGAGCATCGCGTCGGGGTTGTCGAAGCGGAACATCAGCACCGCGACGGGCGTCAGCGCCATGACGGCGCCGGCGAGCAGACCGGCCCAGGCCGATCCGGTGGCCCGCTTGATCGCCGCGTGCAGGAGCGCGACGGCGGCGACGCCCTCGAGCGCCTGCGGCACCAGGATGCTCCACGAGCTGAGCCCGAAGATCCGCACCGAGAGGCCCATCGGCCACAGCGCCAGCGGCGTCTTGTCGACGGTGATGGAGTTGGCGGCGTCGGAGGATCCGAAGAAGAAGGCCTTCCACGACTCCGACCCGGCCTGGGCCGCGGCGGCGTAGAAGGCGTTGCCCCAGCCCGACGCGCTCAGCCCGATGAGGTAGAGCGCGGCGGTGCCGAGGAGGAGGGCGGCCAGGGCGCCACGCTCGAGGCGCACGCGACGGCCGTCGTCGGGGTTCGTGGGGGAGGGGCTGCCGGGCGGATCGCCGGGCAGGCTCCGAGAGGGCGGGGACGCGACGGTGGTCATGGGGACGACTCTCGACCGCCCCGCTGGGCCGGAGGTCATGCCGGCCTGTCGATCGCCTGTGAGGGCTGATCCGGCCGGACGTGGCACGCGAGTTGTCTGGTTGGCACGCGACATTTCGCGTGCCAACCAGACGATTACCCGGTCAGCCGGGTAATTGACGCCCGGGCCGCGCCGACGTCAGCCGACGACGGCGGCGAGCTGGTCGAGACCCCAGGCGAGGTCGTCGGCGGAGATCACCAGCGGCGGGGCGAGGCGGATGGTAGAGCCGTGGGTGTCCTTGGCCAGGACGCCGCGCTCGAGGAGCCGCTCGCAGACCTCGCGGCCGGTGCCGACGGCGGGGTCGATGTCGACGCCGGCCCACAGGCCGCGGCTGCGGAAGCCGACGATGCCGTGGCCGACCATCGCCTGCAGGCGCTCGGCGAGCAGGGCGCCGAGCTCGGTGGCGCGGGCCTGGTGCTCGCCGGTGGCGAGCATCCGCACGACCTCGTGGCCCACGGCGCAGGCCAGCGGGTTGCCGCCGAAGGTGGAGCCGTGCTGCCCCGGGCGCAGGACGCCGAGGACGTCGCGGTCGGCGACGACGGCGGAGACGGGGACGATGCCGGCGCCCAGCGCCTTGCCGAGCACGTAGACGTCGGGGACGACGTCCTCGTGGTCGCAGGCGAAGGTGCGGCCGGTGCGGCCGAGGCCGGCCTGGATCTCGTCGGCCATGAGCAGCACGCGCTCGGCGGTGCACAGCTCGCGCAGGCCGCGCAGGTAGCCGGCCGGCGGGATGACGACGCCGCCCTCGCCCTGGATCGGCTCGACGAGCACGGCCACGGTGTTGGCGGGGTCCTCGGCGACGGCGGAGCGGACGGCGTCGAGGTCGCCGTAGGGCACCATCACGAAGCCGGGGGCGAAGGGGCCGAAGCCGTCGCGGGCGTCGGGGTCGTCGGAGAAGCCGACGATGGTGGTGGTGCGGCCGTGGAAGTTGCCGGCGGCCACGATGATGCGGGCGCGGTCGGGGGCGGCGCCCTTGACCTCGTAGCCCCACTTGCGCGCGACCTTGATCGCGGTCTCGACGGCCTCGGCGCCGGTGTTCATCGGCAGCACGAGGTCCTTGCCGCACAGGTCGGCGAGGGCGGCGGTGAAGCCGGCGAAGCGGTCGTGGACGAAGGCGCGGCTGGTCAGCGTGAGCCGGTCGAGCTGCTCGTGGGCGACCCGCAGCAGGCCGGGGTGGGCGTGGCCGAAGTTCAGCGCGCTGTAGCCGGCGAGGAGGTCGAGGTGGCGGCGTCCGTCGACGTCGGTCATCCACGCGCCCTCGGCGTGCTCGATCACCACCGGCAGCGGGTGGTAGTTGTGCGCGGTGCGCTCCTCGGCGCGGGCGAACTCCGTGGCGGTGCGGATGCTCTCGCTGACGACGGTCATGACCTGCCTCCCCTGGCAAGATTGTCGGACAATCCGACATCTACCGTAACAGGGTCGTCAGGGATCCGTCAGGCCCGGGGCAGGGTCACCTCGATCGTCGTGTCGCCCGGCTCCGAGCGCAACCGCACGGCGCCGCCGTGGGAGGTCACGATCGCCTCCACCAGTGCCAGGCCCAGGCCGACGCCGCCCTGACGCGTGCGGGCGGCGTCGCCGCGGGCGAACCGCTCGAAGGCGTGCTCGACGAGGTCGGGCGGGAAGCCCGGCCCGTCGTCGTGCACCGCGAAGCCGTCCTCGCGCACGCGCACGGTGATCGTCGAGCCGGCCGGGGTGTACTTGCGGGCGTTGGTGAGCAGGTTGGTGACCACCTGGTGCAGGCGCAGCGGGTCGCCCAGCACCTCGGGGGCGCCGTCGCCCTCGGGGACGTCGAGGCGCCAGTGGTGCTCGGGGCTGACGACGCGGGCGTCGGCGACGGCCTCCACGCACAGCCGGGCGAGGTCGACGGCCTCGCGCTCGAGGGGACGCCCGGCGTCGAGGCGGGCCAGCAGCAGGAGGTCCTCGACGAGCGCGGTCATCCGCACCGCCTCCTCCTCGACCTTGCCCAGGGCCAGGCCCGCCATCGCGGCGTCCTCGGGGCGCCGTCGCGCCAGCTCGGTGTACCCGGCGATCGTGGCCAGCGGGGTGCGCAGCTCATGGGAGGCGTCGGCGACGAACTGCCGCACCTGCTGCTCGCTGCGGTGCCGCGCCTCGAGCGAGGTCGCGACGTGGTCGAGCAGGGTGTTGAGGGCGGCGCCGACCTGGCCGACCTCGCTGCGGGCGTCGGTGAGGTGGGCCGGTACGCGCTCCTCCAGGTCGATCTCGCCGTCGGCCAGCGGCAGCTCGGCGACGGTGTGCGCGGTCTCGGCGACCTCGCGCAGCGGCCGCAGCTGACGGCGCACGAGCGCGGCCGCGGCCACGCAGGCCAGCAGGATCGCCGCGGCCCCGAGCAGCACCACCGAGCGCACCAGGCTCGCGACGACGTCGTCGACGTCGGCGGTCGGCAGGCCGGCGGCGGCGCTGCCGTCGCGGTTCACCGCCACCAGGTAGGAGCCCTGCCCGGGCACGGTGACGCGATGGGTGCGGCCGTCGGCGGGCACGTCGTCCAGCACGTCGGAGGCACGGCTGGAGAGCGGGTCGCGGCTGGCGTAGCCGGAGTCGTCCTGCACGGTGATGAACCCGCGCCAGGACTGGGAGTCGGAGACCACGCGCAGCGCGGTGAGCCCGCCCACGGCGTCGCCGGGGCCGAAGCCGTCGCCGCGGCGACCGTCGGCGTCCGCGTCGGGCGAGCCCGAGGGGGCCGAGGGGGCCAGCACGGCGGCCGGCGGCACCCGCTGGGCGCGCTCGAGCGCCGCGGCGACGTCGCGGTCGAGCTGGTCGCCGAGGTAGCTGCGCACCGCGAGGGTCGTCAGCGAGCCGAGCAGCACGGTGACCAGGAGGGCCAGCACCGCCGAGGTCAGCACCAGGCGGGCGGTGAGCGTCGGCGGGGTCAGTCGCGCCGGCACGCCGCGCAGTCGCGCGGGGAGCGCCACCTCAGCCCGCCGGCTTGAGGACGTAGCCGGCGCCCCGCATGGTGTGGATCATCGGGTCGCGGCCGGCGTCGACCTTCTTGCGCAGGTAGGAGATGTAGAGCTCGACGACGTTGGCCTGGCCGCCGAAGTCGTAGTTCCAGACGCGGTCGAGGATCTGGGCCTTGCTCAGCACGCGCCGCGGGTTGCGCATCAGGTAGCGCAGCAGCTCGAACTCGGTGGCCGTCAGGCTGATCTCCTGGCCGGCGCGGAAGACCTCGTGGGAGTCCTCGTCGAGGCTGAGGTCGCCGACGGTGAGGACGCTGGACTCCGCCTGCTGCTGGGCACCTGCGCGCCGCATGAGTCCCCGCAGCCGAGCCACGACCTCCTCGAGGGAGAACGGCTTGGTGACGTAGTCGTCGCCCCCGGCGGTGAGGCCGGCGATGCGGTCCTCGACGGCGTCGCGGGCGGTCAGGAAGACCACCGGCAGGTCGGGGTCGGTGCCGCGCATGCGACGCAGGACCTCCAGGCCGTCGAAGTCGGGCAGCATCATGTCGAGCACCACGGCGTCGGGCCGGAAGTCCTTGGCCGCCTGCACCGCCTTGGTGCCGGTGTGGGCCATCTCGACCTGCCATCCCTCGTAGCGCAGCGCCATGCTGATGAGCTCGGCGATGTTGAGCTCGTCGTCGACGACGAGCACGCGGAGAGGGGATCCGTCGGCGCGGGTGAGGTCCATGGAGAACACTGTGGACCTGCTGTCTGTGGGTTTCCTGTGCGACACGTGGGTGGTGTCTGGGTGGGGCGGTCTCCCCGGATATCCGGGGAAGCTGGACGTTGTCAGGGGAAGCAACCCCTGACAACGTCCAGTTCTCCCTGACCTGATCGCCCTCGATCCGGACCTCGAATCAGCCCAAGGCTGGCTCTCGACGCAGCCACAGGTGCGGCACAGGTCGGGTGCCGACGGTGGAGCCATGAGCCCGACGACCTACACCGTCCCGTCCCCGACCACCCCGGCCGCCTCCCGTGGCGGCCTCTCCTTCCGCGGCCGCGCCCTCGGCTGGCGCGGCGTCGCCGTCGTCTCGGTGGCCAGCGTCCTGCTCGGCGGCGCCGGTGCCGCGGCCCTGGCCGCGGCCAGCCCGAGCAACGACGGCGGGTTCGGCGGACCGGGCGGACGCGGTGGGCCGGGCGGCTTCGGCGGCCCGGGGCGGATGCAGATGCAGCAGGGGCAGATGGGCCAGCAGGGCCAGATGGGCGGCCAGATGGGCGGCCCGATGCAGCAGGGCCAGGTGGGGGGCCAGATGGGCGTCCAGATGGGCGGTCAGACGCAGCCCGGCCAGCCCGGCACCACCGGCACCACCGCCACCAACACCGGCTACACCGCCTACACCGTCAGCGCCGCCGCGATCGCGCCGGCGAGCGTCCTCGCCCGCGTTCCGTGGGGACGTCCGGCGCACCGGGCGGCGGCTGCGCGGGTGACGCCGGTGGCCACCGAGGCGCGCGCGAGCGTGCGGCCCGAGGACGGGGACGCGGAGGTCACCGGCGTGTGAGGTCCTCGACGGCCGCGGCGGCGGCCACCATGGCGCTGCCGAGCGGCGCGCCGGGGCCGGGGTAGACCGGCCCGAAGAGCGAGGACGCCGCGTTCCCGCAGGCGTAGAGCCCGGGCAGCGGCGTGCCGTCCGGGCGCACCGCGCGGGCGGCGGCGTCGACGGCGACGCCGCCCTTGGTGCCGAGGTCGGAGAGCACGAACCGGGCGGCGAGGAACGGCGGCTGGTCCACCGGCGTGAGGGCCGCGTTGGGCCCGGCGCCACCGGCGAAGAAGGTGTCGTACTCGTCGGCGCCGCGTCCGAAGTCCTCGTCGACGCCGGTGTCGCAGAAGCCGTTGAACCGCTCCACCTGGGCGCGCAGCGTCGCAGGGTCGACGTCGATCAGGCCGGCGAGCTCCTCGAGGGTGTCCGCGCGCACCCAGGTGCCGGCGGCGAGGTGCTCGGCGGCGTCGCCCTCGGGCATCGCGATGGCCGGCAGGCGTCCGCCCTCGCGGGAGTCGAAGACGAACCACGACGGCACGCGGTCGGCGTCGGCGGCCATGACCCGGCCGAACCGGTCGTAGGGCAGGCACTCGTTGCCGTAGCGCCGGCCGTGCCGGTCGAGCATGAGGCCGCTGCGGAATCCGAGGGTGAACGAGCCGCCGCCGTCGGGCTGCAGGAGGCCGGGGCAGAACCAGCCGTGGCCGGTCCAGTCGGCGGCGGCGCCGGCGGCGAGCGCGGCGGTGATGGGCTCGCCGCGGTTGGTGCCCGCCGGGGCCATCGACCAGTCGGGGTCGCCGGGGACGCCGTGGTCGGCGCGCAGGGCGCGGTCGCGCTCGAAGCCGCCGGAGCCCAGCAGCACCGCCGACGCCGCGAGCTCGACGACGCCGTCCGGCGTCCGGGCGACGACCCCGCGCACCCCGGGGCCGAGCAGCGACTCGACGCGGTGCTCGGTGAGGATCCGCCCCCCGTGCTCGACGAACGCCCCGGCGAGGCGGGCGATCAGCGCCTGCCCACCGGTGAGCGTCCGACGGCCCGGCGCACCCGCGCGGTCGAGCTCGACGGGCGGTCGGACGAGGTCCGCCACCGCGGCGGGCAGGGCATCCCGCTTGACGGCCGTGGGCTTGATGGAGCGGCCGGCCGGCACGCGGCCGGGGCCGGCGTAGTACTCGGGGAACGGCAGCCACTCGAAGGGGACGCCGAGCTCCTCGAGGCGGGCGACCAGGCGCGGCGCGCCGGCGAGGAAGGCCTCGAGCCGCGCGGCGTCGGGCTCGAAGCCCTCGAGGGCGAGCACCGCGCCGAGGTAGGCGCGGGCGCCGTCGGTGGAGTCGGGGAGCCCGGCGCGCTGCTGCACCGTGCTGCCGGGCAGCCAGCAGGCTCCGCCGGAGTACGCCGAGGTGCCGCCGATCCGGTCCGTGGCCTCGACGACGACGGTGCGCAGGCCGGCTGCGGCGGCGAGCAGGGCGCCGGTGAGCGCGCCGCCCCCGGAGCCGACGACGAGGAGGTCGGTCATGCCCGCATCATCCAGAACTAGAACACGTTCTCGCAAGGGTCATGGCGCGGCACCCCGTCGGGCTTCGTGCCCCGACCGCCGGGCTGGCACGATGGCCGACGCCATGGACACCGAGCAGCAGACCGCCGAGCCCGGCGCCGAGCCCGGCCCGGAGCCCGGCCCCGAGTCGCAGTCCGGGCGCCCCGCGGGCCTGCGGATCAGCTACCCCGCCGAGCTGCCGGTCAGCCAGCGGCGCGACGACATCGCCGAGGCGATCCGCGACCACCAGGTCGTGATCGTGGCCGGCGAGACCGGCTCGGGCAAGACCACCCAGCTGCCGAAGATCTGCCTCGAGCTCGGACGCGGCCGCTCCACCGAGCACCGCGGCCGCGACGGGAAGGTCCGGCGGCGCGGCGGCCTCATCGGCCACACCCAGCCCCGCCGGATCGCGGCCCGCTCGGTGGCCCAGCGCATCGCCGACGAGCTGAAGGTGAGCCTCGGCCCGGACTCGCCGGTGGGCTACCAGGTGCGCTTCACCGACCAGACCAGCCGGCAGACCCGCGTCAAGCTGATGACCGACGGCATCCTGCTCGCCGAGCTGCAGCGCGACCGCATGCTGTGGCGCTACGACACGATCATCATCGACGAGGCCCACGAGCGCTCGCTCAACATCGACTTCCTGCTCGGCTACCTCAAGCAGCTGCTGCCGCGGCGTCCCGACCTCAAGCTCATCGTCACCTCGGCCACCATCGACCCCGAGCGGTTCGCCGAGCACTTCGCCGCGGCCGACGGCACGCCGGCGCCGATCATCGAGGTGTCGGGCCGCACCTACCCCGTCGAGGTCCGCTACCGCCCGCTGCTGGAGCTGCCCGAGGCCGACGAGGACGGCGAGGCGATCCAGCGCGACCAGACCGAGGCGATCCTCGACGCCGTCCGCGAGCTGATGGCCGAGGGTCCCGGCGACGTCCTGGTCTTCCTGCCCGGCGAGCGGGAGATCCGCGACACCGCCGAGGCGCTCTCCGAGCTGACCGCCTCCACGCGCGGCGGCGGCGTCGAGGTCGTGCCGCTGTACTCCCGGCTCTCCGCGGCCGAGCAGCAGCGGGTCTTCGCGCCGCACGCCGGACGCCGGATCGTGCTCTCGACGAACGTCGCCGAGACCTCGCTGACGGTGCCGGGCATCCGCTACGTCGTCGACACCGGCCTGGCGCGCATCTCGCGCTACTCGGTGCGCACCAAGGTGCAGCGGCTGCCGATCGAGCCGATCAGCCAGGCCTCGGCCAACCAGCGCTCGGGACGCTGCGGCCGCGTGGCGCCGGGCATCGCGATCCGGCTCTACTCCGAGGAGGACTTCGAGGGCCGCCCGGAGTTCACCGATCCCGAGATCCTGCGCACCAACCTCGCCAGCGTCATCCTGCAGATGGCCTCGCTCGGGCTCGGCGACCTCGCCGGGTTCCCGTTCGTCGAGCCGCCCGATCGCCGCAACGTCGCCTCCGGCGTCCAGCTGCTCGAGGAGCTGCAGGCGCTGCGTCCGCGCCGGGCCGAGGACACGGCGCCGACCCTCACGCGGCTGGGCACGAAGCTGGCGCGGCTGCCCATCGACCCCCGCCTGGGCCGGATGATCCTCGAGGCCGAGCGGCTGGGCTGCGTGCGCGAGGTGCTCGTCATCGCCGCCGCGCTCAGCCTCCAGGACCCCCGCGAGCGGCCCGCCGAGCTGCAGGCCCAGGCCGACCAGCTGCACGCCCGCTTCCGCGTCGAGGGCTCGGACTTCCTCACCTGGCTGAGCCTGTGGCGCTACCTGCGCGAGCAGCAGCGCGAGCTCTCGGGCAACGCCTTCCGCCGCATGTGCAAGCGCGAGATGCTCAACTACCTGCGGGTGCGCGAGTGGCAGGACTTCGAGTCCCAGCTGCGCACCGTGGCCAAGGAGATGGGCATCCACGTCGGCCACGTCGCCGACCAGCCCGACGCCGACGGCATCCACCAGGCGCTGCTCTCGGGCCTGCTCTCCCAGATCGGCTCGCTCGAGGAGCGCGAGGGCCGTGACAAGGGCGAGAGGGGCCGCGGTGGACGACGTCCGATGCGGGAGTACCTCGGCGCGCGCGGCGCGCGGTTCGCGATCTTCCCCGGCAGCCCGCTGGCGCGGCGGCCCCCGGCGTTCGTCATGGCCGGCGAGCTCGTCGAGACCAGTCGGCTGTGGGCGCGGCAGGTGGCCGCGATCCAGCCCGAGTGGGCCGAGCGCCTCGGCGGCGACCTCGTCAAGCGCACCTACTCCGAGCCGCACTGGTCCACCAAGCGCGCGGCCGTCATGGCCTACGAGCGCGCCACGCTCTACGGCGTCCCACTGGTGGCCGATCGGCTGGTCTCCTACGGCAAGGTCGACGCCGAGGTGGCCCGCGAGCTGTTCATCCGCCATGCGCTGGTGCAGGAGGAGTGGCGCACCCGCCACCAGTTCCTCGCCACCAACCGGCGGCTGCTCGAGGAGGCCGCCGAGCTCGAGCACCGGGCCCGGCGTCGCGACATCGTCGTCGACGACGAGACCCTCTTCGACTTCTACGACGCCCGTGTGGGCCGCGACGTCGTCAGCGGCGCGCACTTCGACCAGTGGTGGAAGCAGGAGCGACGCCGCCGTCCCGACCTGCTCACCTTCGACCCCGCGATGCTCACCCACGACACCGCCGACGAGGTCGACGAGGCCGACTACCCGCAGACGTGGGAGGGCGAGGGGCTCACCTTCCCCATCAGCTACCACTTCGAGCCGGGCTCGGCCGACGACGGCCTCACCATCGAGGTGCCCGTCGCGACGCTCAACCGCGTGGAGTCCGACGACTTCTCGTGGGTCGTCCCCGGGCTTCGCGAGGAGCTGGTGACGGCGCTGATCCGCAGCCTGCCCAAGAGCCTGCGGGTCTCCTTCGTGCCCGCGCCCGACAAGGCGCGCGACTTCCTCGCCGCCGTACCGCCGGGGGAGGAGCCGCTCCTCGACGCCCTCGAGCGCTGGTGCCGCGCCACCACCGGCGTCGTGGTGCCGCGCGAGGCGTGGGACTGGAGCAAGGTGCCCGAGCACCTGCGGCCGACCTACCGCGTCGTCGACGACGCCGGCGCCGAGCAGGGCCGCGGCAAGGACCTCGAGGCGCTCAAGGCGCCGCTGCGTCCGCAGTTCCAGCAGGCCATCGCCGAGGTCGCCGACACCTCCGGGCTCACCGCCACCGGCCAGAGGTCGTGGACCTTCGGCGAGATCGCGCCCACGCACACCGAGCGCCGCGCCGGCCACGAGGTCACCGTCTTCCCCGGCCTGGTCGACGAGGGCGACGCCGTCGGCCTGCAGGCCTACGGCAGCGTCGACGAGCGCGACGCCCGTCACCGCCTCGGCGTCCGACGCCTCCTCGCCCTCGAGCTGCCCGACCCGACGCCGGCCGTCATCGACTCGCTGACCAACACCGAGAAGCTCGGCCTGGCCGGCTCGCCCTACCCGAGCGTCGCGGAGCTGCTGGCCGACTGTCGCCTGGCCGTGCTCGGCGACGCGGTCGACGCCCGCCCGGCCGTGCGCGACCAGGCGGCGTACGACGCCCTGCGCGCCGAGACCGCCCGGGAGCAGGAGCCGCGCATCCGCGCCGTGCTCGCCGACGTCCTGCGGGTGCTGGGGGAGTGGCGCGACGTCGACCGCCTGCTCACCGGCCGCGCCGACCTCGCCCAGCTGCCCGCGCTCACCGACCTGCGCGCGCAGATCGGCCGGCTCATGGCCCGCGGGTTCGTCGGCGAGGCCGGCGCCGCCCAGCTGCGCCGCTACCCGACGTACCTGGCCGCCGCGCGCCTGCGTCGCGAGCGGCTCGACGACGGCGCCTCGGCCGTCGTCCGCGACCGGCAGCTCGCCGACCAGCTCGCCGACCTCCAGGACACCTGGCTGCACCGCGTCGAGGCGCTGCCGTCGGGACGTCCGCCCGGCGCCGCGCTGCGCAGCGTCCGCTGGCTGCTCGAGGAGTACCGCATCTCGCTGTGGGCCCAGCAGCTCGGCACCGCCGTGCCCGTCAGCGACCAGCGCATCCGCAAGGCCCTGGCCGCCGACGCATGAGCGACGGCGTCGTGCTGACCACCCGCCGCACCGAGCCGGTGCGCGACGGCGAGACGCTGCACGTCGGCGACGGCGGCCTCGTGGAGGCCGCGGGCGGTCGGCTCCGGACGTCGGCTGCCGGCTCTACGACTCCGCGGTCGTCACGCCGCTCTCCGGGGAGCCCGCGCAGGCCCCGCCGCGTCGCGTGATCGCCGACGGGCGCCTGGTGCCGGTGCGGCCCACCGACCCCCGCGACCCCGACGCCGTCTGGCAGAGCCTCCTGGAGTCCGCCCGACCGCCGCGCCCCGACGCCGTCCCGCTTCCGGGGGAACCGGCCGACCTCACCGCCTGGAGCGGGCCGCTGCTCGAGGCTCTGGTGTCCGCCTGCGGCGCGGGCGCTCAGGGCGCGACCCGGAGAGCGCCTGGCCCATGACGCTGCGAGAGCTCACGGCCCGGCACGACGACCGGCTTCACGACGACCTCCGGATCGAGGGCCTCTCTGCGGGCGGTCGTCGGGACCTGCTCCACCTCGAGTGCGGTCAGGAGGATCTCATCGAGGGGAGCCTGGACGAGGTCGCACTCGTCGCCGGCCCGCGCCGCGACGTCGAGCGCGTCTCACGGCCGCGGCCGTGACATCGTGATCCGCGAGGTCGACGTGGAGGAGGAGGGTGCGCGATGACGTTCGAGGTGCTCCTGGAGGTGCTGCGCTCCCGCGGCCTGGCGCGGCGCGTGTGGATCGAGGGCGTCCACGAGGTCGCTCTGAGCGACGATCAGTACCTGCTCTCGCGCTCGCCCTCGGGGTGGCTGCTGTCGTACTACGAGCGCGGTCGGCCCGATCCGGTCAAGGACGGGCTCGCGGACGAGGCCGCGGCCTGTGCCGCGGTGCTGGACCG
Source organism: Nocardioides sp. B129/18 (assembly GCF_055282735.1). Taxonomy (NCBI): domain Bacteria; kingdom Bacillati; phylum Actinomycetota; class Actinomycetes; order Propionibacteriales; family Nocardioidaceae; genus Nocardioides; species Nocardioides sp. B129/18. The sequence goes on from NZ_JBUZJI010000014.1 coordinate 13,018, forward strand.
GATCGGCCCGGTCGCGCCGCCGCCGGCGCCGCAGGCCGGCAGGCTGAATCCGACGCCGTTCGCGCAGAAGGACGTCACGACGTGGACGGTGTGACGCTCGGGGAGCGGCTGAGGGCGATGGACCCCGTCCTGGACGGGAAGCAAGGCTCGTGGTGCCGCGTCGAGGCGTCGATCGCCGCATCGTCGGTGGAAGGGGTCGCGGGTGATCGTGTCGTCGGTGTCGGCGGGCCGTGCGCTCGTGGTGCTGAGTGACTCCCCGGAGGTCGCGGCCCGTCTGGACTTCGCCGGCGACCAGCACATGGGCTGGACGAAGGGCGTCAGGGCCGATGAGATCGAGGACGTCGAGATCGAGCGGTCCCCATGGCTGTCGTGAGAGGGGACCACGCTGCTCAGCTCCACTGGAGGGGTCCGATCACGCCGCTGCGGCCTGCAGGACCGCCCACGGCCGCCCGCGATCGTGGGCTCAGGCGACACGCGTAGGTTGGTGCGGTGCCTGAGCAGCCCCACCGCCACCACCGGCCCGCACCGAAGACCACGGAGTTCTTCGACGCCTACGTCGGTGGTGAGGACCCCGCCGGGCTGACGGAGGCTGGCGACCTCGCGGCCCAGGTGCTGGTGCGCGGCGCGGACGATCCGCGGCTGGCGCAGCGGATCATCCACCTGGCCGACACCGAAGGGCTCGAGGCGATCGCGCAGGTGTGGTCGCACGCTCCCGCGGACTCGCTGGCCGGCTGCCTGTGGCGGCTCTACGTGCTGCGGCAGTGGGTGCACGCGGACCCGCACACCGTGGCCCGCGAGTTCGAGGCCGGCCGCGCCCGCGCCCAGGTGGCCCGCGTGGTGGCCGGCGTCGCCGACCCGCCCGGCCCCGACCAGCTGCGCGCGATGGTCGACGAGGTGCTCGGCGGCATCGCCACGGGCGACTTCGCCGACGTGCTCTTCCGCGCCAGCGCCTTCGCCCGCGTGGTCGCCGCCGGCCGCGCCAGCGAGCACCCCGACCACGCGGTGCCCGTCGACGCCGTCGATCCCATCGCGCGCCTGCTCACCCTCGCCGAGCAGCTCGAGGCGGCCGGCCACGCCGAGCTGGCGCATCGGCTGGCCTGACCACGCACCTCGAGCCCGGGACCGGGGATGGTCACGGGCTGGGGTGTTGGGTTCAGCGGGGTGTCAGGGTGCGGGGGTCTCGGCAGGCTCGACCACCGGATCTTGTCGGTGATGGAGCTTGTCGAGATCCGGTGCGGGGAGCATGACGGTGCCGGTGGGTCCGCGCCGGAAGTGGACGCCGGTGGGGCTGGTCCACAAGTGATGGCCGGGATGGTCGGGGTCGGGCCGGTAGCGCCAGCCGGAGTGTGTCTTCGAGCGGTGGTGATGCCGACACAGGCACGCGAGGTTCAGGGACGACGTTGGGCCGCCGCAGTCGAACGGGTTGATGTGGTCGAGGTCGGCTCGTCGGGCCGGACGCCGGCAGTGCGGGAAGACGCAGGTGCGATCACGGACGATCACCTGTTCCCGGAGGAGGGGTGCGGCCTCATAGGACTCGCAGTGCCGCTCCGCCGCCAGGTCGAGGACGGGCCGGATGATCACCCTGGACGAGTCCCCGCACCAGCGCTTGACGGCGTCCAGAAGGAGCGGGGATCGCGTGGCCTCGAGGGTGGCGATGGGGCCGATGTCGCCGAGGGCGTCCGCGGAGAGGTGGACGTAGAGGACGCTCTCCCTCGTGCGTGCTGACTCGACCGTTGGCTCGTCGGTGGTGAGGTCGAGGTGCTGGCGCCCGAGCTGGCCGGCGGCCCACGGACGCCGCGCGTCGAGGGAGTCGGTGGAGCCGAGGGCGAGTGCTTGGTGGGCCAGCTCGCCGAGTGCGGCGTCGAGGTCGATGGCGTCCTCGCGGTCCATGCGGCCGTGCACGTCGATGGTGCCGTCGAGACTCGGCTGGTCGACGGCGACGTCGAAGCGCCGGTCGTCACGAGCCAGCCGCTGACGCAGGGCCGCAAGATCAGGATCGACCTGCTGCTCGGCGAGGTTGACGGCGTTCTCGATCGCCCGACGCCCCACCGAATGCGCATAGGCGGCGAGCAGCTGATCAGCCCGAGCAGCCGCCTCGAACGACAGCAGCATCGTGTGCTCGGTGATCCGACGCACCTGCGCCACCGTCACCTCCCCCTCGACGAGGCGTGCCCACAGGCGCGGGAGACGCGTGCACGCCTCGAGTGCGTGGCCCACGTAGAACCGGCCCGAGTCGGTCGACATCCCCAGCGCCGCGGCGATCTCGTCGCAGCAGTACTCGCTGACCATCGGCGCACCAGGACCGGCGATCGCCACCTCGCAGTGCGTGCCCACCAGGAACGCGGCGTCCATCCCGTCGGCCACGGTGTGGGTGATCGCCCAGTCAGCGGCGATCTGGAAGACCTCACGCTCGGCGTCGTCAGCCACGGACCTGGCCGCCATGGCAGCGCGCAGGAGGTCGCTGTCGCGCAGCAGACGGGGCTTCCGAGTGGCCATGCCTCATTCTATCCGAACACCAGTTCGAAGACGAGCGCTTGTGCACAGCGATTCCGGGCGGGTGCGGGGGTCTCGACAGGCTCGACCACCGGGGCGGCGCTCGACCACCGGGGCGGCGCTCGTCCACCGGAGCGGATCTCGACGACCGGAGCCGGCGGCGCACCGACGCAGAGCCGGGGCCCGCGCATGCGTAGCTGCGCCTCTCAGGACGAGGGCCTGAGGCGAGCCGGCGACGGCGAGGGCGCCGGAGCGCGCAGATCCGCCATCGAGCCCCACCCCGCATGAGGGTTCTCACAGCCTCACCGGATCAGGCCGGTTCGGCGTGCGTCCGTCAGGTCCACGGCGTAGTGTCGGAGACGCGAGTGCACCGGGTCGTGGCAGCCCCGGGTCCCAACATCAGCCGCTACGAGCGGCCACGCGCCGTGAGGCGCTCCCGGTCCGGTGCACTCGCCCTCACAGCCTGGAGAGGCGAGCCGGTAGCGTCGCCGCCATGAGGTTCGAGCGTCTGCTGCGCGCCGTCGTCCGCTCCGCCCGCACGGGCGTCCAGAGTCCGCCGGGCACCGCGTCGCCGGCTCCCCGACAGCCCCGACAGCCCCGACAGCCCCGCGCCGCTGGACGGCCGGCGCGCGGCGGCATCGAGCTCGACTACGCGCCCCACGCCGACGGTCGGCCCGATCCGGGCGAGGTCGTGTGGGGGTGGGTGCCCTACGAGGAGGACGCCAGCCGCGGCAAGGACCGGCCGGTGCTGCTGATCGGCCGCGACGGGGGACGGCTGCTCGGGCTGATGCTCACCAGCAAGGACCACGACCGCGACGCCGCGCAGGAGGCACGGGCGGGACGAAGCTGGATGGACGTCGGCGCCGGCGGCTGGGACCGTCAGGGCCGGCCGAGCGAGGTGCGGCTCGACCGGCTGCTGCGGCTCGACGCCGGCAGCGTGCGCCGCGAGGGCGCGGCCCTCGACCGAGTGGTCTTCGAGCAGGTGCTCGCCGCGGCGCGCCGGGTGAACCCCGACCTGCGCGGCTGAGGACCCCGCCCTCTGGCGGCCGAGTTCCCGGATGTCCCGTGAGAAGGCGCACGGCGGACCCGGCCGGTGTGCAGCGGGCGCCCCGGTAGGGTGGCGAGGCCCGCCGTGCATGGCTGCCGCGCGTCCGGGTCCCGCCCCGCTGCAGCCAGGAGGTGCCGGTTGAAGCGTCGGGTCGCACTCGGAGCGCTGATGCTCCTGAGCCTGCTCGGGACCACCGCCTGCACCGAGGCCGACGGCTCCGGGGCGAGCGGCACCAGCGCCTCGCCGTCCCTGTCGCCCTCGCCCACCGAGAAGGTCGACCTCACGCTCGGCGTGTACGGCTCGAAGGCCGAGGTCGAGGCCTACCGCACCATGGCCAACGCCTGGAACAGCACGACGCCGGAGTCCCGCGTCACCGTGCGCGCCTGGACCAGCCGCGAGCAGATGCAGGCCTCGCTCACGAAGGCCGCGGCCAGCGGCGACCGCACCGCCATCCCCGACGTCTTCCTCGCCTCGCGCAACGAGCTGGCCTTCCTGCGCGAGAAGCGCCTGAGCCAGCCGGTCGACGAGCTGCTCGACGAGCGTCGCGTCGACTTCGGCGACGGCTACTCCCGTGACGCCATCGAGGGCTTCTCCGCCGACCGCCAGCTGCAGTGCATGCCCTACGGCTCCTCGCCGCTGGTCGTCTACTACAACACCCAGCTCGTCGACTTCGACGCCATGGCGCAGCGCGGGCTCGACGTCCCGTCGGCCAGCCGCACCAAGTGGAGTCTCGACGAGTTCAAGGCCGCCGCCGAGTTCGCCGCGCGTCGCGGCAGCGGCGCCAAGGCGCTCGCGATCGAGCCGACCCTCGAGGGGCTCTCGCCGTTCATCTACGCCGGCGGCGGCGAGGTCTACGGCGACGGCACCCCGCCGACGTCGCTGGCCTTCTCCTCCGACGACACCCGCGGCGCGCTCGACGACATCCTGCCGGTGCTGCGCGACCCGAAGCTCAACATCTCCCAGCGCCAGCTGGCCGCCGCCGCCCCGGTGTCGTGGTTCCGGCGCGGCAAGGTCGCGATGATCCTCGGCACCCGCGCCCTCGTGCCCGAGCTGCGCGAGGCCAAGGGCCTGAGCTTCGACGTGCTGCCGGTGCCCACGATCGACACCACCGCCACCGTCGGCGACGTCACCGGCCTGTGCCTCTCGGCCCGCACCGAGCACACCGTCCAGGCCGCCGACTTCCTGGCCTACGCCGTCTCGCCCGAGGCGGTCCGCCTGGTCACCCGCACCGGCTACCTCGTGCCGGCCAACCAGCAGGTGGCGCTGTCGGAGGACTTCACCCAGACCACCGACCAGCCGATCCACGCCCAGGTGTTCACCACGGCGGTGCGCTCGATGCGCCTGCCCCCGTTCCTCGACGACCTTCCCGCCCTGCAGCGGGCGGTGGCGCGCGACGTCCGGGCCCTGGTGACCGACCCGGGCGACGTCGACCTCGACGCCCTGACCACCCGCATCGACGAGGACTCCCAGACGGTGCTGGCGCCGGCCGGTCCGAGCCCCAGCGGCAGCCCCAGCCCGAGCGGCAGCCCCAGCACGTCCGGCTGAGGCCGGCCGCGCCTCAGGCGTCGGGCTGGTCGTCCACCTGGTCGTCCGGAGCTGCCTCGGGCTCCGGCTCGACGTCGCCGGCGATGATCGCCTCGACGAGCAGCGGCGTGGTGAGCTCGATCTGCCAGGGGCGGGCCCCGAGGGAGGCCAGCTGGGCGGCGACGGCCGCGGCCAGCGCCTGCGGCTCGCGGACCGCGGGCGGGGTCCAGAGCAGCCGGCGCAGATAGTCGGGGGTGAGCAGGTTCTCCACGGGCGTGGAGACCTCCTCGCCGAGGGCGGCGACGGCGTCGCGGGCCAGAGCCAGGCGACGGGCGGCCGCGGGGTCCTTCTCGGCCCAGGCGCGGGGCAGCGGAGGGCCGTCGGTGCGCGGCGCGCGCTGCGGCAGCTCGGACTCCGGCAGCTCCGCGACCTCGCGCACGGCGGCGATCCAGCGAGTGGAGTACCGCTCGGCCCCGCGGCCGTGGAAGCCGCGCAGGCTCAGCAGCTGGCTGCGCTCGAGGGGCAGTGCGGTGGCGGCCACGACGATCGCGGAGTCGGGGAGGATCCGGCCGGGGGTGACGTCGCGCTGGCGGGCGATCTCGTCGCGCAGCTCCCACAGGGCGCGGACGGCGCCGAGGTTGCGACGGCCGCGCACCCGGTGCAGGCCGGAGGTGCGACGCCAGGCGTCGGTGCGGACGGTGGGCTCGAAGGAGCGCAGGTGGTCGAACTCCTGCTGCGCCCAGGCGGCCTTGCCGGACTCCTCGAGCTCGGCGGCGAGGAGGTCGCGCAGCTCGACGAGCACCTCGACGTCGAGGGCGGCGTACTCCAGCCACGGCGCCGGCAGGGGCCGGGTGGACCAGTCGACCGCCGAGTGCTCCTTCTTCAGGCGCCGCCCGAGGAGCGTCTCGACGAGGGTCGCGAGCCCGACGCGCGGATAGCCGAGCAGGCGGCCGGCGAGCTCGGTGTCGAAGAGGGCGTGCGGGTGGAGGCCGACCTCGGCCAGGCAGGGGAGGTCCTGCGTGGCGGCGTGGAGGATCCACTCGGCCTCGCCGATGGCCTCCTGCAGCGGCGCGAGGTCGTCGAAGGCGATGGGGTCGACGAGGAAGGTCGTGGTGCCGGTGCGGCGCAGCTGGATGAGGTAGGCGCGGCTGGAGTAGCGGTAGCCGGACGCGCGCTCGGCGTCGATGGCCACGGGGCCGGTGCCGCCGGCGATCGCCGCACAGCACTCCGCCAGACCCTCGGGGGTGTCGACGACGCCCGGCAGGCCGTCACGCAGGGTCAGCAGGGGAGCGGGCGGCGCCTCGGGCGCCTCGGGCTCCTGGGGCTCCTGGGGCTCCCCAGGCTCTGCGGAGGGAGCCGTGGGATCAGGTCCGGCGTCGCTCATCAGGCCTGGCCGCGCTGTCCCCGGCGGCTCGGCATCACCGCGACGCCCTCGGGCACCGGCTCCAGACCGGACGCGGCGCACAGGACCTCGCCCCAGGCCTCGACGTGGGCGCGCAGGTCGACCGGCGCGTCGTCCTCGACGACGGGGGTCCAGGACGCGCGCACCTCGACCTGCGAGGTGGCGGGCTCGCCGGCCATCGAGCCGAAGCTCTCGGTGAGCACGCGGGTGACGGTGCCGCTGACGGCCACGTGCGTGGCACCGGCGGACTCCAGGGCGTCGGTGAGCCAGGACCACACGGCGGAGCAGAACAGCTGCGCGTCGTCGGACTCGGTCTCGGGCTCGGTGTCGGCGCGCACGTAGGCGACGCAGCGGAAGGTGCCCTCCCAGGCGTCGTTGCCGTCGGGGTCGTGGAGCACCACGAGCCGGCCGGTGCCGACGTCGACGCCGTCGACGGTGACGTCGGCCGACAGGGCGGAGGCGTAGGGGGCGATGCGCTGCGGGGCGGGCATCTCCTCGCACAGCACCTCGGGACGCAGGCGCGCGGAGGCCAGCGAGGACACCGCCTCGCGGAACGCCGTCGGCACGACGGCAGCACCCGGTTCCGGGTGCGTCTGGGGACGCACGACCATGGGGTCACAGTAGGTGACGGCGGCCTCGAACCGAGGTTCGAACACGCCGTGCGATCCTTGACCCCGTGACGATCGCCCCGCATCCTGCCCTCGCCGACAGCGCCTTCCTCAAGGCCGCCCGGGGCGAGCCGGTGCCGCACACCCCGGTCTGGTTCATGCGTCAGGCCGGCCGCTCGCTGCCTGAGTACCTGAGGGTGCGCGAGGGCGTCGGCATGCTGGAGTCCTGCATGGACCCCGACCTCGTCGTCGAGATCACGATGCAGCCGGTGCGCCGCTACGGCGTCGACGCCGCCATCTTCTTCTCCGACATCGTGCTGCCGCTCAAGGCGGTCGGCGTCGACCTCGACATCAAGCCCGGCATCGGGCCGGTCGTCGCCAGCCCCGTGCGCACCCTGGCCGACGTCGAGGCGATCCCCGACCTCACGCCCGAGCACGTCCCGTTCATCGCGCAGGCCGTCGAGGGCCTGGTCGGCGAGCTCGGCGGCACCCCGCTCATCGGCTTCGCCGGCGCGCCGTTCACGGTCGCGTCCTACCTCGTCGAGGGCGGGCCCTCGAAGGAGCACGCGAAGACCAAGGCGATGATGTTCGGCGCCCCCGACGTCTGGGACGCCCTCATGCGCAAGATCGGCGGCATCGCCGCGGCCTACCTCGAGGTGCAGGTGCGCCACGGCGCCTCGGCGGTGCAGCTGTTCGACTCCTGGGCCGGTGCGCTGACGCCGCAGGACTACGCCACCCACGTCATGCCGCACTCGGCGCGGGTGCTCGAGCAGGCCGGCGCGCTCGGCGTGCCGCGCATCCACTTCGGCGTCGGCACCTCCAACCTGCTGACGCTCATGGGCGAGGCCGGGGCCGACGTCGTCGGCGTCGACTGGCGCACCCCGCTGGCCGACGCGATCGGCCGCGTCGGCGACCGCGGCGTCCAGGGCAACCTCGACCCCACGCTCGTCTTCGCCCCCACCGAGGTCATGACCGCCCGCGCCGCGGAGGTGATCGAGGCCGGACGCGCGGCCCGCGGCCACGTCTTCAACCTCGGCCACGGCGTCATCCCCTCCACCGACCCCGACCAGCTCGCGCGGCTGACCGAGTTCGTCCAGGGCTACCCGCTGGCCTGAGCGGTCCGCCCGCGCGCCCGACGGCGCAGGGGCACCCAGCCCAGCGCGGCCAGCACGAGCAGCAGGCCGACGAACGGGACGGCCGCGCCCGTCGCCGTGGCCGTGGCGGACGCGGCGTCGGAGAAGGCGTCCCAGCCCGAGCGCAGGCCGCCGAGGAACCCGGTGCGTCGGGTGTCGTCGGGCACGGTGCCGGTGCGCTCGATCGTCACCGAGATCGTGGCCATCGAGGTCTGGTCGGCGAGGTGGTCGCGCTGACGCACCAGCGACTCCAGGTCGGCCTGACGGCTCGCCAGCTCGCGCTCGACGCGCACGACGTCGGCCAGGCTGCCGGCGCGGCGCATGAGCGTGCTGATGCGGGCGATGCTGGCCCGCTGCACGCGGATCCGGGCGGCGGTGTCGAGCACCTGGGTGGTGACGTCCTCGCTGCTGGTGCTCGAGGCCCGCAGGTCGGCGACGCCCTCGAGCCGGTCCATCGCGTCGCGGAACCGGGCGCTGGGCACCCGCAGCGTCAGCACGCTGCTGAGCGCGCGGCCGTCGGTGTCGACGTCGGTGCTGTCGTCGCTCACCGAGCCGCCGAGGCCGGTGGCCACCGCGGTGGCCTCCCGGCGGGCCGCGCCCACGTCGTCGGCGGCCAGGGACACGGCGCCGGTGGAGATCACCGAGGGCGCCAGCACCCCGGGGGCCGACGAGGCCTTCTCGGCCGTCGTGTCGGCGTTCGCCTCCGCGGAGTCGTAGGAGGCCCGGACGCCGTCGGCGGCCGGCTCGGGCACCACTGCCGAGGAGCCGGCCGCGCTCGCGCCGCTCCGCTCGCCGGCGTCGCCGCCCCCTCCGCCACAGGCGGCGAGGAGGCCGATCAGCACGGCGAGCACGGGAAGCAGGGCGGGGACGAGGACGGGGAGCGGGTGTCGCTGGCGCATGCCGATCGGACGCGCGGGCTCCGGCCCCGGTTCCCGGTGTCGGCGCCTCAGGCCGGCTGGTGCACGACCTCGTGCGAGGAGGCGTCGGCGGTGCGACGCAGCCGATCGACGAGGTCGCGCACCTGCACGGGCAGCAGGTCGGGGCGCCGGTGGCGCAGCACGAGGCTGACCACGGTGCGATCGCCCTCGATCGGCCGGTGCACGATCAGCCCGGCGCGGTGGAGCGGATCGCCCTCGACGCTGTAGTCGGGCAGGAGCGTGACGCCGAGCCCCTCGGCCACCATCACCTTGCCCATCTCGGCCCCGTCGGTGCTGTGCACGACCGGCGGCTGGTCGGGGCCGAAGAGCCGGTGGGCGTAGCGGTGCATGAGGTAGCCCGCGCGCATGCCGACGAACCGCTCGGCCCGCAGGTCGTCGACGCTGACGGCGTCGCGGACGGCCAGGGGGTGTCCGGCGGGGAGCACCGCCACGGGGCGGCCATGCAGGAGGTCGGTGCCGACGAGGTCGGCCGGGCCGTCGTCGCCGGCGAGCTCGTTGACCAGCCCCAGGTCGATGGTGCCCTCGAGGAGCCCCTCGTGGATGGCGCCCTGCTGGATGGTGAGCACCTCGACGGTGGTGCGCGGGTGGGCGTCCTGGAACTCGCGCACCGCGGGCACGAGCAGCGTCGAGGTGGCGGCGTTGACGGTGCCGAGGCGGATCAGGCGGCTGCGGGCGCTCTGGTCGCCGGCGGCGGTGCGCAGCCGGGCGACGGCGTCGAGCACCTCGACCATGTGCTGCTGGAGGTCGCGGCCCTGGCGGCTGATCCGCGAGCCCGTCCGGCGCCGGTCGAGCAGGGTGACGCCGAGCTCGCGCTCGAGCTTGGAGAGCGCCTCGCTGAGGGCGGGCTGGGAGACGTGCAGCCGCTCGCTCGCGCGGCGCAGGGAGCCGTGCTGGGTCACGGCGACCAGGTACTCGAGCTGTTCGATGCGCATGCGGGTCCTCGCGGTACGGGTGCTGGTGGCGGGTGGGTGGTCGGTGCGGCCTGTCGGCGGTGCTCGACAGTTCCGTGCGTCGGAGGACTGGCGCCCGTCCTAAACATGACTAAGTTACTAGACAAAGATGATCCTACGACACGAGAGGGGATGCCAGCGATGACGCTCCAGTCCCAGGCGCCCACCCCGGCGCAGCACCCGTCCGAGGCGGCCTTCGGAGCCCGCCCGCAGACCTCCGAGGAGTGGGTCGAGCGGGCCCGCCAGGTCGCCAGCCAGCTCGCCGTCGACGCCGTCGAGCGCGACCGCGCCAACGCCAGCCCCGTCGCCGAGGTGCGTCTGCTCAAGGAGGCCGGCCTCGTCACGCTCCTCGCGCCCGTCGAGCACGGCGGCGCCGGCGAGAGCTGGACCACCGCGCTGCGCGTCGTGCGCGCCGTGGCCGCCGGCGACGGCTCGATCGGCCAGCTCCTCGGCTACCACTACGTGTGGGCCTGGGCCGCTCGCCTGGTCGGCACCCCCGAGCAGATCGCCGCCGTCGAGCAGGCCGCCGGGGAGAACCAGTGGTTCTTCGGCGGCGCGGTGAACCCCCGCGACGATGACCTCGTCGTGCGCGTCGAGGGCGACGAGCTGGTCTTCTCCGGCCGCAAGTCCTTCTCCACCGGTGGTCGCATCTCCGACGTCACCGTGCTCGAGGGCGTCATCGAGGGCACCGAGGACCACGTCTTCGCGATCGTCCCGACCGACCAGCCCGGCCTGCGCTTCGCCGGCGACTGGGACAGCCTGGGCCAGCGCCTCACCGAGAGCGGCTCGGTGGAGATCGTCGACGTCCGCGTGCCCTGGGAGTCCGCGGCCGGCTACGTGCGCACCGACGAGGGGTGGCGCTTCGCCCCGCGCGTCTACAACACCCTCAACGTGCCCCTCATCCAGCTGGTCTTCGCCAACTTCTACCTCGGCATCGCCGAGGGCGCGCTGGCCACCGCGGCCAGCTACACCCGCGAGCGCACCCGCCCCTGGCCCTACACCCCGGACGTGAAGAGCCGCGGATCGGAGGAGTTCTACATCCTCGAGACCTACGGCGACCTCCGCTCGCGCCTGTGGGCCGCCGAGGCGCTCGCCGAGCGTGCGGCCGGGCTCATCGAGGCCATCAACGCCCACGCCGACGACGTCACCGGGGCCGAGCGAGGCGAGGCCGCCGTCGTCATCGCCGCGGCCAAGCAGGTCGCCATCGACGTCGGCCTCGAGGTCGGCACCCGGGTCTTCGAGGTCACCGGCGCCCGGGCGACGTCGAGCTCCGTGGGCCTGGACATCCACTGGCGCAACATCCGCACCCACTCCCTGCACGACCCCATCGCGCACAAGCGCGCCGAGGTCGGCCGTCACTTCCTGCTCGGAGAGATCCCCGAGCCCACCTGGTACACGTGAGGGGCCGACGATGACCGAGATCGCAGATCGGCCCGCCCCGGCGCAGGCGATCGACCAGCGGGCCGCCGTCGAGGAGCTGCTGCCGCGCATCGCGGAGGGGGCGCTCGCGCGCGAGCTCGAGGGCTCGCTGCCCGAGGAGCCCGTGCACGCGCTCAAGCTCGCCGGGCTCGGCGCGCTGCAGGTGCCCGTCGAGCACGGGGGAGCGGGGCTGGACTGGCCCGAGCTCGTGCAGGTCTGGATCGACCTCGCCGCCGCCGACAGCAACCTGACGCAGGCCTTCCGCGGGCACTTCGCGCTCGCCGAGGACCGCCTGTGGCAGCACCGGCGCGGGCAGGACCAGCAGGCCTGGTTCGCCCGGTTCGTCGCCGGCGAGATCGCCGGCAACGCCTGGTCGGAGACCGGATCGACGAGCATCGAGACCCAGCAGACCGTGCTGACGCCGGCCGGTGGGGGCGGCTACCGCCTCGACGGCCAGAAGTTCTACACGACCGGCACGATCTTCGCCGAGTGGGCCGACGTCTACGCCCGCCGCGTGGGCGGCGGCGCCGACGGCGAGGACGACTTCGCCATCGCGCTGGTCGACACCCGCGCCGACGGCGTCGTCGTGCTCGACGACTGGGACGGCTTCGGCCAGCGCGGCACCGGCAGCGGCACCACCGCCTTCGACGGCGTCCCGGTGCCGGCCGAGCACGTGCTGCCCTTCGGCGAGCGCTTCCCGTACCAGACCGCGGTGTACCAGCTGAACCTGCTGGCGACGCTGACGGGCATCGGCGAGGCCGCGCTGGCCGACACCCTGGACGCGGTGCGCGAGCGGGAGCGCAACTACTCCCACGCCAACGCGGCCCGGGTGCGCGACGACGCCCAGGTGCTGGCGCGGGTCGGCGAGATCGCCTCGGCGGTCTACGCCTCGCGGGCCACGACCGTCGAGGTGGCGCGCGCGGTGCAGGCCGTGGCCGAGGCCGCCAGCGCGTCCGCGGAGGAGGTCGCGCGCCTGAACGAGGCCGCGGAGATCGAGGCGTCGCGAGCGCAGGTGGTGGTGACCGAGCTGATCCTCAAGGCCACCAGCGACCTCTTCGACACCCTCGGAGCCTCGGGCACCTCCCGGGCGCGGGGGCTGGACCGGCACTGGCGCAACGCGCGCACCGTGTCGTCCCACAATCCGCGGATCCTCAAGGCGCGCGTGGTCGGCGCGCACCTGGTCAACGGGACGCCGCCGCCCTACGCCTGGGCGATCGGAGCGACCCGCCGCGGCGCGGGGTCCGACGCCTGAGTCGGGGCCTGAGCCGACGTCCGGCGACCGGGGGTGAGAGGCACTGCCTCTCACCCCCTCGTCGCATCCGTGCGCACCGGACTTGTGTCCGCGCTAAAAGTCCAGCAACCTAGTCAACTAAGAGCAGTAATCCCGGAAAGGGTCCTCCGCCATGTCCACCAGCCTCCCGCCGCACTTCCACGAGCCGCTCAAGTTCGCCTACTGGGTCCCGAACGTCAGCGGCGGCCTGGTCGTCAGCAACATCGAGCAGCGCACCGACTGGGGCTACGACTACAACGTCAAGCTCGCCCGCCTCGCCGAGGAGAACGGCTTCGAGTACGCCCTCTCCCAGGTGCGCTACATCGCCTCCTACGGCGCGGCCTACCAGCTCGAGTCGACGTCCTTCAGCCTCGCGCTGCTGCTGGCCACCGAGCGCCTCAAGGTGATCGCCGCCGTCCACCCCGGCCTGTGGCAGCCCGGCGTCCTCGCCAAGTGGATCGCCACCGCCGACCAGATCACCGGGGGTCGCGCCGCGATCAACGTCGTCAGCGGCTGGTTCAAGGACGAGTTCACCAAGCTCGGTGAGCCCTGGCTCGAGCACGGCGAGCGCTACCGCCGCTCGGAGGAGTTCATCCGCTACGTCCGCGAGATCTGGACCTCCGAGCACGCCGAGTTCAACGGCGACTTCTACCGGCTCCACGACTTCGACCTCAAGCCCAAGCCGATCATCACGCCTGAGCGCGCGCACCCGGAGATCTTCCAGGGCGGCAACTCCACCGACGCCCGCGGCATGGCCGGCCGGGTCTCTGACTGGTACTTCGCCAACGGCAACACGCCCGAGGGGATCGCCGAGCAGATCCGCGACGTCAACGACGTCGCCGCCGTGCACGGTCGCGCCGGGAAGGTGCGCTTCGGCGTCAACGGCTTCCTCATCGGCCGCGACACCGAGGCCGAGGCCCGCGACGTCCTGCGCGAGATCGTCGACAAGGCCGACCGCGAGGCCGTCGAGGGCTTCGGCTCGGCGGTCAAGCAGGCCGGCCAGGCCACCGGCGACAAGAAGGGCATGTGGCAGGACTCGGAGTTCGCCGACCTCGTGCAGTACAACGACGGCTTCCGCACCGGCCTGATCGGCACGCCCGAGCAGATCGCCCACCGTGCCATCGAGTACAAGCGCCAGGGCGTCAACCTGCTCCTGCTCGGCTTCCTGCACTACCACGAGGACGTCGAGTACTTCGGCCGCGAGATCCTGCCGCTCGTCCGCGAGCTCGAGGCCGCGGAGCTGGAGCGCGTCTGATGGCGACCCTCAGCCCCGAGCGCGGCACGCGCGTCCCGGTGCTCGACGCCGAGCGCGCCGTGGCCGTGGCCCGCGAGCTCTCCGACCGGTTCGCCGAGGGGGCCGCGCGGCGCGACGCCGAGCGGATCCTCCCGGCGGCCGAGCTCGACGAGCTGGCCGCCTCGGGGCTGCTCGCGATCACCGTGCCGGCCGCCCTCGGCGGCGCGGACCTCCCGACGGCCACCGTCACCGAGGTGTTCCGCGTGCTCGCCGAGGGCGACCCGAGCATCGCCCAGATCCCGCACAGCCACTTCGTCTACGTCGGCGCGCTGCGCCGCCAGGGAACCGCGGCCCAGCAGGAGAGGCTGCTGGGGGAGGTGCTGCAGGGGCGGCGCTTCGGCAACGCCCAGTCCGAGATCGGCTCTCGGCACGTCCGCGACCACGCCACCACGCTGCTGCCCGACGGGCCGGGACGCTGGCGGCTGCGCGGTCTCAAGGGCTACGCCACCGGCGCGCTGCTCGCCGACTGGATCCCCGTGCTCGCCCACCTCGACGTCGACGGGCCGCTGCACGTCGCCTGGGTCGAGCGGCACGCCCCGGGCGTCGAGGTCGTCGACGACTGGGACGGCATGGGTCAGCGCACCACCGCCTCGGGCACCGTGCGGCTCACCGACGTCGCCGTCCCAGCCGACCTCGTCACGCCCTACCACCTGACCTTCGAGGGCCCGCAGACCTACGGCGCGTTCGCCCAGGTGCTGCACGCCGCCCTCGACGCCGGCATCGCCCGCGCCGCGGTGCGCGAGGCCGCCGCGTTCGTCACCTCGAGGAGCCGGCCCTACCCCGACGCCGGGGTCGAGCGCGCCGCCGACGACCCCCTCGTCGTGCACGCCTTCGGCGAGGTCGAGCTCGCGGTCCGCGGCGCGGAGGCGCTGCTGGCCGAGGCCGCCCGGGCCGTCGACGCCGCCGAGGCCGACCTCACCGAGGCCAGTGCCGGCACCGCCTCGCTGGCCGTGGCCGCCGCCCGTGCCGCCACCACCCACGCCTCGCTCGAGGCGTCCTCGCGGCTCTTCGAGGTGGCCGGCACCCGCGCGGCGCTGGACTCCCTCAACCTGCACCGGCACTGGCGCAACGCCCGCACCCACACCCTCCACGACCCCGCGGCGTGGAAGGTGCAGCACCTGGGCCGCCACGCCCTCGACGGCACCCTGCCGCCGCGACACGGCCAGCTCTGACACGCCTCCACACGACCCGACCCGACCCACCTGCATCGACCTGCGAAGGACCTCATCGTGAGCACCCTGACGTTCCACTGGTTCCTCCCGACCAACGGCGGCGACGGCCGGCACGTCGTCGGCGGCGGGCACGGCGTGACCGCCGGACCGTCGGGCCGGCCCGCGGACGTCCCCTACCTCGGCCAGATCGCCCGCGCGGCCGAGCAGATGGGCTTCGAGGGCGCCCTGACGCCGACCGGCGCCTGGTGTGAGGACGCCTGGCTCTCCACCGCGATGCTCAGCCAGGTCTCCGACCGGCTGAAGTTCCTCGTCGCGTTCCGCCCCGGGCTCATCTCGCCCTACGTGGCCGCCCAGATGGCCGGCACCTACCAGAACCTCACCGGCCAGCGGCTGCTGCTCAACGTCGTCACCGGCGGCGAGAGCGCCGAGCAGCGCATGTTCGGCGACTTCCTCGACAAGGACGGCCGCTACGCGCGCTGCGATGAGTTCCTCACCATCGTCCGGGCCCTGTGGCGCGGCGAGGAGGTCGACTTCGACGGCGAGCACCTGCAGGTCGAGGCCGCGCGGCTCAACCAGATCCCCGAGCCCGCGCCCGCCATCTACTTCGGCGGCTCCTCGCCCGCGGCCGGACGCGTCGCGGCCAAGCACGCCGACGTCTACCTCACCTGGGGCGAGCCGCCGGCGGCCGTCGCCGAGAAGATCGCCTGGATCCGGGGGCTGGCGGCCGAGGAGGGACGCGAGATCCGCTTCGGCATCCGCATGCACGTCATCAACCGCGACACCTCCGAGGAGGCCTGGGCCGAGGCCGACCGGCTCCTCGCCGGCATCGACCCCGCCGACATCGCGCGGGTGCAGGAGGGCCTCAAGCGCTCGGAGTCGGTCGGCCAGCAGCGCATGCTCGCCCTCAACGGCGGCACCAAGGACGACCTCGAGATCCACCCCAACGTCTGGGCCGGCGTCGGCCTGGTGCGCGGCGGCGCCGGCACCGCCCTGGTGGGCAGTCACGAGGAGGTCGCCGACCGCATCGAGGAGTACCACGCCCTCGGCATCGAGGAGTTCGTGCTCTCGGCCTACCCCCACCTCGAGGGCGCCTACCAGTTCGGCGAGGGCGTGCTGCCGATCCTCGCCCAGCGCGGCCTGTGGGAGCACCCCGCGCCGCCGCAGGTGCGCGCCTCCACCCCCTTCCAGTACGCCGGCCGCGGCTCGGGCGGGAAGGCCGCGTCGTGAGCGCGGCCCCGCGGGTCGCGGTCGTCGTCGGCAACCCCCGGCCCGGCTCGCGGACCCTGGCCGCGGCCACCTGGCTGTCCGGTGCGCTCGAGCCGGACGCCGAGCCGTTCGTCGTCGACCTGGCGACGCTCGGCCCGGCCCTCCTCGACTGGTCCGACGCGCACGTCGCGTCGCTGGTCGAGCAGGTGGGCGAGGCAGACCTGGTCGTCGTCGCCTCGCCCACCTACAAGGGCGCCTGCACCGGCCTGCTCAAGCTCTTCCTCGACCGCTTCGCCGGCGGCACCGGAATGCGCGGCGTCGCCGTCCCGTTCATGCTCAGCGGGTCGCCGGCGCACGCGCTGGCCCCCGAGCTCACGCTGCGGCCCGTGCTCGCCGAGATCGGCGCCCGCGTGCCGGCGCAGGGGCTCTCGGTGCTCGACGCGCAGCACGACGACCCGCACGCCTACGCCGCCTGGCTCGACCTCTGGGCGGAGTCGGTGCGCACCCTCACCGAGGCCGCCCGCCTGGCCCGCAGCGCCACCCCCACAGCCCCCACCGCACCTGGAGTCCCCGCATGACCGTCACGCCGCTCGTCACCAACCAGGACCTCGACCCGGTCCGCCTGCGGCAGGCCTTCGGCGCCTTCCCCAGCGGCGTCGTCGCCGTCGCCGCCGAGGTCGACGGCGCGCTCACCGGCCTGGCCGCGAGCTCGTTCACCTCCGTGAGCCTGGACCCGCCGCTGGTCTCGTTCTCGGTGGCCAACACCTCCAAGACCTGGCCCGACCTGCGTCGCGCCGGTCACCTGGGTCTCAGCGTGCTCGCCGACCACCACGGCCAGGTCTGCCGCCAGCTCGCCGGGCCCGTCGAGCGCCGCTTCGACGACGTCGAGGTCACCGTGAGCGAGGAGGGCGCCGTCACCCTCGACGACGCCGCCGCGCGCTTCGACTGCTCGATCTACCGCGAGGTCGAGGCCGGCGACCACACGATCATCCTGCTGCTCCTGCACGGCGCCGACCACGTCGACGCCAGCAGCCCGCTGGTCTTCCACCGCTCCGGCTTCGGCCGCCTGGCGGGCTGAGGCGGGACGATCCGGGACGATGGTCCCGGGCGCTCGCCTGGGCCGGGGTGACACCCTGGTGCCATGAGGCGAGGGTCATGAGCACGGATCCGGTCGTCGTCGTCGGCGGCGGCATCGCCGGCCTCGCCGCGGCGCGTGACCTCGCCCTCGCCGGCCACCGCGTCGTGGTGTGCGAGGAGTCGGCGGGCGTCGGCGGCAAGCTGCGACGGCGCGAGGTCGCGGGCCTGCTCGTCGACGTCGGCGCCGAGGCGATGCTGAACCGGCGTCCCGAGGGCGTCGACCTCGCCGCGAGCGTCGGCATCGACGTCGTCCACCCCGCGATCGCCGCCTCCCGCATCTGGACCCGCCGTGGCCTGCTGCCGCTGCCCCGCACGCTGATGGGCGTGCCGCTCGACGTCGAGCAGCTGGCCGCCACCGGGCTGCTCAGCGACGAGGGCCTGGCCCACGTGCGGGGCGAGCGCGATCTGCCGGCCAGCGTGCTCACCCACGACGTCTCGGTCGGCGAGCTCGTCGACCGCCGCTTCGGCACCGAGGTCACCGACCTCCTCGTCGAGCCGCTGCTCGGCGGCGTCTACGCCGGTCAGGCGCGCCGGATCTCCGCGCGGGCGGCCGTCCCGCAGCTGGTGGCGCTGGCCGAGCGGGGCTCGGTGCTGGAGCAGTCGCCCGCCACGCCCACCACGTACTCGGCCCCGGTCTTCGCCGGCGTCGAGGGCGGCATGGGCCTGCTCGCCGAGCGACTCCTCGAGGACCTGCGCGCCCGCGACGTCGACGTCCGGCTCGGCGTCAGCGTCCGCGAGCTGCACCCCACCGCCACCGGCTACGACGTCGTCCTCGGCCCGCCCCACGCGCCGACGCGCGTCCGGACCTCCGGCGTCGTGCTCGCCACGCCCGCCGCCCCGGCGTCCCGGCTGCTCGCCGACGTCGCGCCCGACGCCGCCGCCGAGATCGGAGGCATCGAGGCCGCCTCGGTCGTCGTCGTCACCCTCGTCGTGCGCGCCACCGACGCCCCCGACCTCGCCGCCACCGGCTCGTCGGGGTTCCTCGTGCCGCCGGTCGAGGGTCGGCGGATCAAGGCCAGCACGTTCTCCTTCGCCAAGTGGGACTGGGTGCGCGAGGCCGGCCGCGCCGCCGGCGAGGCGGGGGAGGACCTCCTGGTGCTGCGCACCTCCCTCGGCCGCCACGGCGAGGACCACGTCGCCACGGCCTCGGACGAGGAGCTCGTGCGCGAGTCCCTGCTCGACCTCGCCCAGGCGATCGGGCTGCGCGCCCACCCCGTCGACGTCCACGTGCAGCGCTGGCCGCACGGCCTGCCGCAGTACGCCGTGGGCCACCTCGAGCGGGTCGAGCGGATCCGCGAGGCGCTGCACCGGGTGCCGCGCCTGGCCGTGGCCGGCGCCTCCTACGACGGCGTCGGCATCCCGGCCGTCATCGCCTCGGCCCACCGCGCCGCCACCGAGGTGCTCTCCGACCTCGCGGCCGCCGTCGGGTGACGGAGCGCACGAGCTCCACGGGACCAGGGACCGTCGGGGCGCCGCGCGCGGCGAGGCACAATGGAGCCATGGCCGAGCAGAAGACGAACGCAGCGCGCATCCGCGAGATCAACGACTCCATCCGCTACACCATGTGGTCGGTCTTCCGTCTGCGCGACGTCCTCGGCGACGCCGACCGCGACGCCGAGGGCGCCGAGGTCGAGAAGCTCTTCGCCGAGCTCGCGGAGGCCGACGTGATCATCCGCGGCCTCTACGACGTCGCCGGCCTGCGCGCCGACGCCGACGTCATGATGTGGTCGCACGCGGCCACCAGCGAGGAGCTGCAGTCGGCCTACCACCGCTTCCGCCGCACCGCGTTCGGCGCGCGCCTCGAGCCGGTCTGGTCGCAGATGGCGCTGCACCGCCCGGCGGAGTTCAACCGCTCCCACGTGCCGGCCTTCCTCGACGACGAGGAGCCCAAGGCGCACGTGTGCGTCTACCCGTTCGTCCGCTCCTACGAGTGGTACCTCCTGCCCGACGAGGAGCGCCGCGCGCTGCTGGCCGAGCACGGCCAGATGGCCCGCGACTACAAGGACGTCCGCGCCAACACCGTCGCTTCCTTCGCCCTCGGCGACTACGAGTGGATCCTCGCCTTCGAGGCCGACGAGCTCGACCGCATCGTCGACCTCATGCGTCACCTGCGGGCCTCGGGCGCGCGCCGGCACGTGCGCGAGGAGATCCCCTTCTACACCGGCGCCCGGGTGGGCGTGCGCGACCTGGTCGACCGCCTGCCCTGATCTACCTACCGACCCGCAGCACCCGCAGGAACGCCGACGGCCCCCGGATCTGGATCCGGGGGCCGTCGACGCATCGCGGCGGGCGGGCTGGCTAGTCGGGTGGTCGGGTGACCGGGTGGTCGGCCTCAGCCGGCGACCGGACCCGAGCCGTCGGCCGGCTCGAGGGTCAGGCTGAGGGAGTTGATGCAGTAGCGGTCGCCCGTCGGGGTGCCGTAGCCGTCGGGGAACACGTGGCCGAGGTGCGAGCCGCAGTGCGCGCAGCGCACCTCGACGCGCTTCATGCCGAAGCTGGTGTCCTCGATGTACTCGATGGTGTCGGTGATCGGCTGGTAGAACGACGGCCAGCCGCAGCCGGAGTGGAACTTGGTCTCGGAGCGGAAGAGCTCGGTGGAACAGGCCTTGCAGCGGTACACGCCGACGGTCTCGGTGTCGGTCAGCTTCCCCACGAACGCACGCTCGGTGCCGGCCTTGCGCAGCACGTCGTACTCGGCGGGGGAGAGCTGCTCGCGCCACTCGGCGTCGGACTTCTCAACGTCATAACCCACGCCTCCGACCCTAGGCCGCCACGCAAGCGCCTAGGGTCGGCGCATGGTGAGGACGCGGTCAGCGGATGCGCGAGGTGCGCGGACGCCCTCGGGACGACGGTGGCCGTGACACTGCTTCGACGTCGCGCCGAGATCGCCGCTGCCTTCGAGGAGGTGTTCGATCAAGCGGTCGTGTTCCACGGTTACGCCGACTTCATGCGTGACTATGACGTGGTCGTCTACGCGACGGCCGACCCTGCCACGGGCATCGAGCCCGAGCACCGTCGCTACCGCTTCAGGCACTGCGTGAAGGCCTCGGTGACCACAGCCGTGCGTGATGACGTGTGGCCGATCTCGCTCGACGACCGTCTGACCGTCTACGAGACGGGGGTCGAGCTCGACGGGTACGTCTGGGGCGTCAGGTGGCAGGCCCTCTATCCGGGCTTCCGTCTCGTCGATGACTCATCGACGGCAGTCGACTGGGGCAACCGACTGGGGATTCCCATGTTCGAGGCGGTGATGGAGACCAACGGGCACGACGTGCGCCTCATCTTCTCCGGCCTCGAGGTGACCGTCCTCGACGACGGGTGGTCGCCGTTCATCGTCAGGTCCGGCAGCGGGCCTGACTGGAAGATCCCGTTCTCCTGAGCAACCGTCGAGGCACCGCCCAGTGCCGTGGCGCCGCAGGCGGCGGTCGCCGCCGGCCACGGTCGACGGCTAGCGTGAGCGCATGGCGAAGGCACCTGCGGCGACGGTGATGGCCGGTGACCGCGAGGTGCGGGTCTCCAGCCCCGACCGCGTGATCTACGAGGCCACCGACCGCACGCCGGCGCTCACCAAGCTCGACGTGTGCCGCTACGTCGCCGACGTCGGCGAGGCGATGATGCGGGCGCTGGGGGAGCGGCCCACCGCCATGGAGCGCTGGCCCGACGGCTGGCGCGAGGGCATGCGGCTGGCCGTCGGACCGCAGGACAAGGGCGCCGACGGCTTCTACCAGAAGCGGCTGCCGCGGGGCGCGCCGGACTTCGTCGAGACCGTGCAGGTGCGCTTCCCCAGCGGCCGCACCGCCGACGAGCTGTGCCCCACGGAGCCGGCGTCCCTGGTGTGGGCCGCCCAGATGGGGACGCTGACGTTCCACCCCTGGCCGGTGCGTCGCCCCGACGTCGAGCACCCCGACGAGCTGCGCATCGACCTCGATCCGCAGCCGGGCACCACCTTCGCCGACGCCCGCCGCGTCGCGCTGCTGGCCCGCGACGTGCTCGCGGAGCTCGGGCTGCGGGGGTTCCCGAAGACCAGCGGCAACCGCGGCGTCCACGTCTACGTGCGCGTCGAGCCGCGCTGGTCCTTCGAGGACCTGCGGCACGCCGCCATCGGGTTCGGTCGCGAGCTCGAGCGGCGCGACCCCGGCGTCACCACGGCCTGGTGGAAGGAGGAGCGCGGGGAGCGGATCTTCGTCGACTTCAACCAGAACAACCGCGACCGCACCATCGCCGGTGCGTGGAGCCTGCGGCCGCGTCCGGGCGCCCCGGTGAGCACGCCGCTGACGTGGGAACAGCTCGCCGAGCTCGACGACCCGGCCACCCTCAACCTCACCACGGTGCGCGAGCACCTCGCCGACGGCGACCCGTGGGCCGAGCTGGACGCCTCGTCCGGCTCGCTGGAGCCGCTGCTGGAGCTGTGGGAGACGCTGCCCGGCGGCGAGCTCAGCTACCCGCCGGACTACCCGAAGATGCCCGGCGAGCCGCCGCGGGTGCAGCCGAGCAAGAAGGTCGCCGAGCACTGGGACGCCGACGGCAACCGCGTGGAGTCCTGACAGGGGACCGCAGCGAGGGCGAGCGACCCCGGAAAAGGCCAGGGCCCGCCCGCCGCGGCCTCAAGTCCGATGGACGAGGCCCTGTGCGACGAACGGGCTCCTGTGCTTCGATCCGGATCGCCCCCCGGCGATACCGGCTCTACATGTGGCCCTCGGCTCGCTGCTCCTCCCCCCAGATTCGCAGCGCCCGTGTGGCGGGCCGTGTCGGTCTTCGTTCCCCCCGGAACTCCCTCCGACAACCAGAACAGTAGGGGGCGGCGGTCCACAACGGCGACCACGCGACATCCACAGTTCGGTAACAAGATCCGGACCGCCGCATGAGGTCACGGGGGCGCCGGAGTCGGCGGGTCCTGCCTCAGAAGCCGGAGACGCCCTCGCCGCCGCCGGCCTGCTCGTCGAAGCTCTCGTGCTCGAGCAGGTGCAGCACCGGGACGCCGAGGTGACGACGCGCCTGCGAGGTCCAGTCGAGGCGGAAGAGCTCCGCGACGAGGTGGGGTCGGGTGAGCACGATGACCTCACGGGCGTCGACGGCGCCGACCCGCGCGAGCAGGGCGTCCAGCGGCGACTCCGGCACCAGGGCGCCCTCGGCCTCCACCCCCAGCGCGACGAGCGCGGCGGTGCTGGCGTCGAGGTCGGCCTGCGCGCGCTGGCGGGCCTCGGCGTCGAGGGCGTCGAGGTCGGCGCCGGAGAGCGCCATGGCGGGCGCGGCGCTCAGCTCGCCGCCCGAGAGCGTGCTCAGCGCGGCCTCGATGCGCGCGGCGGCGTCCTCGACGGGGAGGAGCACGTGGTAGGCCACGGGCTCCTCGACGGACTCGTGCAGCGAGCGGACGCGGGCGGCGTCGGCGGGATCGAGAGCCTGCTCCACGAGCAGGACGACGTCGTAGGCCATGCCGCGACGCTACTCCCCGGCGTCCCCGCCCGGCACTCCGCCCAGCACCTCGCCGAGGTCGTAGGAGGCGACCTCCTCGAGCTGGTCGTAGCCGCACGACGCGGGGTCGCGGTCAGGACGCCAGCGCTTGAACTGCGCGGTGTGCCGGAAGCGCCGTCCCTCCATGTGGTCGTAGCCGACCTCGAGCACGCGCTCGGGGCGCAGCGGCACGAACGAGAGGTCCTTGCCGGCGCTCCAGCGGCTCTGGGTGCCGGGCACGCGGTCGGGGTTGGCGATGGCGTCGCCGGCCCAGGCGCTCCACGGGTGCTCCTCGATGCCGCACACCAGCGGAGCGAGCTCGTCCATCAGCTCGGCGCGTCGCGCCGCGGTGAAGCTGGCGCTCACGCCGATGTGCTGGAGGCGGCCGTCGTCCCACAGGCCCAGCAGGAGGCTCCCGAGCAGGGGACGCTCGGGGGTGCTGTCCTTGTGCTCGCGGTAGCCGGCCAGGACGACGTCGGCGGTGCGGCTGTGCTTGATCTTCAGCATCGTGCGCCCGCCGGGGGAGTACGGAGCGCCCAGCGGCTTGGCGACGACGCCGTCGAGCCCGGCGCCCTCGAACTGCTCGAACCAGCGCTGCGCCTCGGCGGCGTCGGTGGTGGTGCGGGTCAGGTGGAACGGACCGCCCTGGGGCGGGAGCGTGTCACCGAGCGCGGCGACGAGGGCGGCTCGACGCTCGGCGAACGGACGCTCGAGGTAGGCCTCGTCGTCGAGGGCCAGGAGGTCGAATGCGACGTAGGACGCCGGCGTCTGCTCGCTGAGCAGCCTCACGCGGGAGGCCGCCGGGTGGATGCGCTCCTGCAGCACCTCGAACTGCAGGCGCGAGCCGTCGCTGACGAAGACCTCCCCGTCGAGCACGCAGCGGTCGGGCAGCTGGGCTCGGGCCGCCTCGACCAGCTCGGGGAAGTAGCGCGTCAGCGGCTTGGTGTTGCGGCTGGTGAGCTCGACCTCGTCGCCGTCCTTGAACACCAGGCAGCGGAAGCCGTCCCACTTGGGCTCGAAGGACAGCCCGCCCTGCGCGGCCGGATCCGGGACGCCCTTCACCGACTTCGCGAGCATCGGGGAGACGGGCGGCATGACGGGCAGGTCCATGGGGTGACTCTGCCACCGTCGCCGGTGGCCTCGGGTGGTCTGGACCGAAGAGTCAAGACGTCGCCGTTCGGCCACCGTCGACGCGCCGGGGTTCCTAGCCTCGCCAGGTGATCGTGACCCCCCTCCGGATCGCCGGCGCCGTCATGGCGCTCGCGCTGCCGCTCAGCACCGTGACCATGGCCTCGGCCGACGCCGAGCGTCCCGCCCCCGTCGCCAGGACCTCCGCCCGCGCCGCCGCCGCGCTGGCCACCGTCGAGGACGTCGTGGGCGGCCGCGCCCGCGGCACCGACCTGACGCTCGCCCTGCGCGACCTCAGCGTCGCGCGCTCCGAGATGACGCCCGCCGACCGCGCCGCCGCCGACGCCTACCTCGCGCGCCCCACGGCCAAGCGGATCGGCGGCCGCGGCGACCTCTCCTACTCCGTGGCCGAGGCGCCGCCCGTCTGCAACGCCTCGATCTGCGTGCACTACGTGACGAGCACCGACGACGCCCCGCCGAACGTCGATGACGACGAGAACGGCGTCCCGGACGCCGTCGACCAGACGCTGTCGGAGATGACCGCCATCCGCAGCCAGTACCTCGACGCCGGCTACCGGGCGCCGAAGTCCGACGGCACCGTCGGCGGCGGCACGGACAAGTTCGACGTCTACCTCTCCAACCTCGGCGGGGACGGCGTCTACGGCTACTGCACCTCCGACGACCCGGCGCAGAGCCAGGAGGTCTACGACGTCTGGTCCTACTGCGCCCTCGACGACGACTTCGTCGAGTTCGAGAACGAGCCGCTCGCCTCGCTGCAGGTGACCGCTGCTCACGAGTACTTCCACGCGGTGCAGTTCGGCTACGACTACCTCGAGGACTCCTGGCTGCTGGAGGCCACGGCCGCCTGGATCGAGGACGAGGTCTACCCCGACGTCAACGACAACCGGCAGTACCTGGCCACCAGCCCGCTGCGCTCGCCGCAGACCTCGATGGACCAGTTCATCGACTCCGGCTCCCTGGCCAACTGGCACTACGGCGTGTGGATCTTCTTCCGCTTCCTCACCGAGAAGTACCCCGACGCCCAGGGAGGGCTGCCGACCCTGGTCCGCGACGTCTGGGACCAGGTCGACGCGGCGCCCGGCGGTCCGGACCAGTACTCCTGGCAGGCCGTCGACACCGCGCTGAAGGCGCGCGGCTCGAGCGCCGCGAAGGAGTTCGCCGCGTTCGTGGCGGCCAACCGTCGCCCCCAGCAGACCTATGCGGAGGGTGCGGCCGTGCGCTACCCGTCGGCGTCCCCGGCGAAGTCGTTCACGGTGCGCGACGACCGTGACCTCGTCGCCTCGACGACGATCAACCACCTCGCCGCACGGACCTACCGGTTCACCCCGAGCCGCCTGCCCTCCCGGGCGACCCTCAAGGTCGCCATCGACATGGCCGACCTCGCCCGCGGATCGCGGGTGGCCATCACGACGGTGAGCAAGGCCGGCGTCGCCAAGGTGAGCTACCCGACGCTCAACAGCCGGGGCAACTACGGGAAGTCGCTGTCCTTCGGTGGCACGAAGTACGTCGAGATCTCGCTGATCAACGCCAGCGGTCGCTTCACCTGCTTCGTGCAGGGTCCGTTCTCCTGCCAGGGCACCGCCAAGGACGACAAGCAGAAGGCGTCGATCACCGCCTACGCGGTGTACTGATCGGTCGGCGTCCTGCCAGGTCGCTGCGGAGCGCCGAAAGCCGTGATCCGCCTGCGCGCAGCGGGGATGCGGGAGAGGATCGGCCGGTGAGGATCGAGTGGCTCTGCGAGGCCGGCGCGACGGGCTACGCCACCGCCGGCAAGGAGTACGTGCGGTGGCTGGCGGCCTCCGACGTCGCGGTGCGCTGGACGCCGCTCCTCCCGCACGGGCCGGCCCTGCGGGAGGCGACCTCGTCGGACCGGGCGCGGCGATGGGGCGACCCGCTCCTCGACGTCGCCGCGCGCGCCACCCTGGACCCCGAGGTGGCGGTGCTCCACTGCGTCCCGGGGTTCCAGGCCGACCTCCTCGACGCCGCCCGGGCCCGCGCCGACCGTGTCGTCGGCTACACGGTCTGGGAGACCGCTCGGACGCCCGCGAGCTGGGCGCCGATCCTCAACCGTCTCGACGGCGTGCTGGTGCCGTGCCGATGGAACGTCGAGGTCCTGCGCGGCTCCGGCGTCACGGTCCCGATCCACGTCGTCCCGCACCTGCCTCCGGCGCCGGTCGCTCCGACCGCCGCCGCCCGCATCCGGCTCGAGGACCGCATCGAGGCCGGGCGGCTCGGACCGCGCGCGGATCCGGGCGCCCGCACCGTCTACGTGATCGGCACCAGCGTGCGCCGCAAGGCCCTCGACCGCGCGGTCGCCGCCTTCGTCGAGGCCTTCGCCGGCCGCACCGACGTGCGCCTCGTGGTGAAGACCGGGGACGAGGACTTCACGGTGCCGCCGACGAGCTGGCGTCCGATCCTCTCGGCCGGCCGGGTCCGCCGCCGGTGGCGGCATCCCTCGCCCGCGACCTCGCTGCGGCCGCTCCTGGACGCCACGCCCGGAGCCCCGCCGGTGTCGGTGATCTGTCACGACACGCTGCCGCCCGAGGAGATCGCCGCCCTCCACCAGGTCGGCGACGTCTACCTCTCCCTGGCGCGCTCGGAGGGCTGGGGCCTCGGCGCCTTCGACGCGGCGCTCGCGGGTCGTCCGGTCGTGATGACGGGGTTCGGGGGTCAGCTCGACTTCCTGGACCCCGATCTCGCCCACCTGGTGGACCACGAGCCGGCGCCGGCCTTCGAGACGGTGTGGGACGTCGGCTACGTCGAGGGCGACCTGTGGGCCGAGCCCGACGTCCATCACGCCGCGCACCTCCTGCGCGAGGTCGTCGACCATCCGGAGGTCTCGCTCGCCCGCGCGGAGCGCCTCGCCGAGCGGCTCCGGCACCGGTTCGCCCCCGAGCGGACCGGGGCCGCGCTCCTGGACGCGCTCGGCGAGGTGCTCGCCGCGCCGGGAGGCCCCGCGATCTCGACGTCGCAGGCCTGACCGCCTCCTGTCCTCGGACTCACCACTTCCTCACCAGCGCGGCGTGGGATCGAGACGTCGGCGGGCATCGGGCCCGCCCGCTCCCGAAGAGGTCACGTCATGTCGATCCGCCCGCGCACCACCCGCTCGCGTCGCGTCCTCGCGCCGGCCCTCGCGGCCGCCGCCCTCGCCGGCCTGGCCCTCGCCGCTCCCGGCGGCGCTCAGGCCGCTGGCCCGACCGCGGCTCCGTCTCCCGCGTCCTCCCCGGCGACGATCGCCGAGCTGCAGCACGCCATGGTCACCGAGGCCTTCGCCTACGGCCAGTACCGCGCGTACGCCGACGCCGCGGCCGGCGACCCCACCGCCGCCGACACCTGGCGCGCGGTGGCCGACGTCGAGTACTGGGACCACTTCGTCTCCGAGGGCGCTCTCACCGGGCTGGTCGGCACCAACGCGCAGGACGTGCGCGCCGCCGTCGCCTCGGAGAGCGGCGCCTCGCGCGACTACGGCCGCTGGGCGGCCATCGCGGACGCCGCCGGCTGCCCGGGCGTCGCCGCCACGCTGCGCGAGATCCGCTCCGACGAGCAGGGCCACCTCGCCCTCTTCCAGCAGGCGGCGGCCGGCTCCGTGGCCGCGGGCCCGAGCGTCGACCGCGTTGCGACCCACCCGGCGTCCCCGGCGTGCGCCGCGCCGTCGGTGGCGGCCGCGCTGCAGGCCGCGATGGAGTCCGAGACCCTCGCCTGGGGCCAGTACACGCAGTGGGCCGCCCGGGCGGCGAACACCGGCGACCCGCGGCTCGCGGCGCTCTTCCGCGAGGTCGCCGCGGTCGAGCTCGAGGACCACTTCGCCACCGAGGCGAACCTGGCCGGCCTGGTCGGCAGCACCGCCTCGAACCTGCGCGCGTCGATCGCCTCCGAGCAGGACGCGATCGCGATGTACGGCCGTGACACCGCCGCCGAGCGGGCCCGCGGCGACGTCGCCGCCGCCGACCTCACCGCCGAGGTGCGCGGCGACGAGCAGGGTCACCTCGCCTCGTTCCGCGCCCTCGCCGCCCGCTGAGTGGTGTGACCCACTCCACGGAGCGCACCTCCCTCCGGGGCCTCCTCGCCCCGGATGGAGGTGCGTACGCTGACGAGGTGCGGGTCCTTCTCGTGGAGGACGAGCAGGCCCTGGCCGGCTTCGTCCGGAACGCACTCGAGGCCGACGGGTACGTCGTCGAGCACGTCGGGTCCGGTGAGCGCGCCCTCGTGCTGCTGGCCGCCGAGGACTTCGACGTCGTCGTCCTCGACCTCGTGCTGCCCGACTGCGACGGACTGGACGTGCTCGCGCGGCTGCGGCGTCAGGACCCCGCCCTGCCGGTGGTGATCGTCTCCGCGCGCGGGCAGGTGGCCGACCGGGTGCGTGGCCTCGACCTCGGCGCCGACGACTACCTCGTCAAGCCGTTCGCGCTCGCCGAGCTCTCCGCCCGCATCCGCGCCGCCCTGCGCTCGCCGACCCAGTCGGCCTCGCACGTGCTCGAGCTCGGCGACCTCGCGCTGGACCTGCGCTCCCACCAGGTGCGCCGGGGCGCCGAGGAGGTGCACCTGACGGCGCGGGAGTTCCACCTCCTCGCGCACCTGATGCGCCACCCCGACCAGGTCGTCTCGCGTCCCCAGCTGCTGCAGGCCGTGTGGGGGCTCTCCCACGACCCGGGGACGAAGGTCGTCGAGGTCTACGTGGGGCAGCTGCGCCGCAAGCTCGGGCCCGACGTCGGCCCGCTGCTGGAGACCGTCCGCCAGGCCGGCTACCGGCTGCGCACGCCGGGCGCCGCGGCGCCCGCCACCGCCGCAGCCCCGGCGCTCGGGTCGTCCTGATGCGCCTGCTCCCGCGGTCGCTCGCGCTGCGCGTCGGCCTGATCGCGGGCGTGCTGGTCTTCCTCAGCACGGTGGCGTGCCTGCTCGTCGTCGAGCACACCACGGGCCGCCGGCTGGCCGACGAGATCGACTCCGACCTCGTCACGCAGGGACGGGAGTGGAACGCGCTGGTGGCCCGGCGTCCGATGCACGACCGCGCCGACCTCCTCGCCGCGGCGCATGCCTGGGTCGTGCAGCAGCACGAGCACCCGCTCTCGCAGCTGCAGGTCGTCCACATCCCCGACCTGGGACCGGTCACCAACCAGCCGCGGCTCGAGCGCCGCGCCTCTCACGTCCCGGGCGGTCTGTGCGGCGCCTCGCCCGGCGTCGAGCGCCGCTCCCTCGGCGGCGGCCAGCGCGCCGAGGTGCTCACGCTCGTCGTGCGCAGCGACCGCCCCGGCGGCGCCTACCTGGGCACCGTCCAGGTGGCCGACTCCTGGACGCCGGTGCAGGCCGCCCAGGCCCGGGTGCGCGGCCAGATGCTCGCCGTCGGGCTGCCGTTCTCGGTGGGCGCCGCCGCCCTGGTGGCGCTCAGCGTCGCGCTGCTCCTGCGTCCCCTGCGCCGCATGCAGCTGGTGGCCGCGCAGGTCAGCGGCGGCGACCTCACCGCCCGGGCCCCGGTGCGGCGCAGCGACGTCGAGGAGGTGCGCAGCCTCGCAGGCTCTCTCGACGCCATGCTCACCCTGCTCGAGCGCTCCTTCGAGCAGGAGCGGCGGCTGGTGGCCGACGCCTCGCACGAGCTGCGCACCCCGCTGGCGGTGCTGCGGGCGCAGGCCGAGCTGCTGCGCGACCGCGTCGACGCCGCTGCGCAGCCCGACGTCGAGGCCCTGCTCGCCCGTCTGGACCGCACCGGCCTGCTCGTCGACGACCTGCTGACGCTGGCCGTCACCGACCGCTCCGACCTCCTCCTCACCCGGCCGATCGACGTCGCCGACCTCGCCGCCGACCTCGAGCGCGACCTGCCGCTGCTCGGCCCCCGTCGCTTCGAGGTCGTGTGCCGGACCCGGGGCGCCATCGACGTCGACCCCGCCCGCCTCGACCAGGTGCTGCGCAACCTCGTCGCCAACGCGGTGCGGCACACCGCCGAGGAGGGCCGGATCGCGCTCGTCCTCGAGGCCGCGCCGGACCCGAGCCGGCTGCGCATCAGCGTGCTCGACGACGGCACCGGCATCGACCCCGCGCTCCTGCCGCACGTCTTCGACCGGTTCCGCTCCGGCTCCGAGGGCGGCTCGGGGCTCGGCCTGCCGATCGCCCGCGCGCTGGTGGAGGCCCACGGCGGCACCCTCGTCCTCCACTCGCGGCCCGGCGAGGGCACCCGCGCCGTCGTCGAGCTGCCCGGTCTGCGGGAGGCCTCCGGCGATCGCGGCGTCCACCCCGCCGATGGCTAAGGTGTCCTCGCCTCCGCAGGGGGCGTTCCCCGGTTGGTCTGCCGGCAGGGCCCGCCTGACTTTGAATCAGGACTAGCGACGTAGGTTCGACTCCTACCCGGGGAGCGATGTGCGCTCCTGCGCCGCCGACGGGCATCCCCCTGCGCTCCCGACTCGACCCCTGTCCGCGCCCTCACTACAGTGGCCCGACGCCCACCCCGCCCTGAGGAGACCTGCTCGTGGCCGTGCCACTCACCGTCGTCGTGCTCGCCGCAGGCGGAGGAACCCGGATGCGGTCGAAGACGATGAAGGTGCTCCACCGCATCGGCGGCCGCAGCATGATCGGCCACGTCCTCACCGCCGTGCGCGAGACCGGCCCGCAGCGCGTCGTCGCCGTCGTCGGCCACCAGCGCGAGCAGGTCGGGCCGCACATCGCCGAGCTCATGCCCGAGGCGGTGCTCGCCGTCCAGGAGCAGCAGCACGGCACCGGGCACGCCGTCCGGGTGGCGCTGGAGTCGGTCGAGGCGCTCGAGGGCACCGTGCTCGTCGCCTACGGCGACACCCCGCTGCTGCAGGGCGACTCCCTGCGCGCGTTCGCCACCGACCACGAGGCCGCCCAGCGCGCGGTCAGCATCCTCTCCGGCGTCGTCCCCGACCCCACCGGCTACGGTCGGGTGGTCCGCGACGCCGACGGCGAGGTCACCGCGATCGTCGAGCAGAAGGACGCCACCCCCGAGCAGCGCGAGATCGACGAGATCAACTCCGGCATCCTCGCCTTCGACGCCGCCTTCCTCTCCGAGGCCATCCACCGGCTCTCCAACGACAACGCCGGCGGCGAGTACTACCTCACCGACCTCGTGGGCCTCGCCCGCGACGCCGGGCTGCACGTCGGCGCCTACCGGCTCGACGACGTCCGCCAGACCGAGGGCGCCAACGACCGCGTCCAGCTCGCGACGCTCGGCGCGGAGATGAACCGCCGCATCCTCGAGCGCTGGATGCGCGAGGGCGTCACCGTCATCGACCCCGCCACCACCTGGATCGACGCCGACGTCGAGCTGGCCCGCGACGTCACGATCCTGCCCGGCACCCAGCTGCTCGGCACCACCGTCGTCGCCGAGGACGCCGTCGTCGGCCCCGACACCACCCTCACCGACTGCGAGATCGGCGCCGGCGCCTCGGTCGTGCGCGCCCACGCGCACCTGGCCGTCGTCGGCGAGGGCGCCAGCGTCGGCCCCTTCGCCTACCTGCGTCCCGGCACCCGCATCGGCGGCCGCGGCAAGGTCGGCACGTTCGTCGAGACCAAGAACGCCGTGCTCGGCGAGGGCGCCAAGGTGCCCCACCTCTCCTACGTCGGCGACGCCGAGATCGGCGAGGGCACCAACATCGGCGCCGGCACGATCGTGGCCAACTACGACGGCGTGAACAAGCACCGCACCGTCGTCGGCAAGCACGCCAAGACCGGCTCCAACAACACCTTCGTCGCCCCCGTCGTCATCGGCGACGGCGCGTCGACCGGCGGCGGGACGGTGGTCCGCGGCGAGGTGCCCCCCGGCGCCCTCGCCGTCAGCGCCGGCCCGATGCGGGTGCTCGAGGGCTGGGCGCTCGAGCGGCGTGACGGCACCGCCCAGGCCGACGCCGCCCGCGCTGCTCTCGAGGGCTGATCCCGAAGGGTCCCGGGCGGATCTGCGCGCGGCGGCGCTGAAAGCTTTGGCGGCCAGCCGCCGAAAGCTTCAGAGGCCAGCCGCCGAAACCCTCGGTTGGAGTTCGAAGGTTCGAACGCCAACCGAAAGGTCTGGCGGTCGGCCGCCAGAGCTTTCACGCGGGCCCCGCCCGACCCACGCCGTGATCTCCCCCACGAGCCCCGCTCAGCCAGGGAACGGGCGTCCGGGGGAGGTCGGGAGACGTGAGAGGATGCTGGCCGTCCCGCCCCGCGACCGAAGGCAGCGCATCGTGACCGGAATGAAGAAGGCCACCGAGAAGAACCTGATGGTCTTCAGTGGCCGGGCCCACCCCGAGCTCGCCGAGCAGGTCGCCCAGCTCCTCGGCACCGACCTCGTGCCGACCTCGGCCTACGAGTTCGCGAACTCCGAGATCTACGTGCGCTACGAGGAGTCGGTGCGCGGCTGCGACGCGTTCGTCATCCAGAGCCACACCGCTCCGATCAACGAGTGGATCATGGAGCACCTGATCATGGTCGACGCGCTCAAGCGCGCGAGCGCCAAGCGCATCACCGTGGTCATGCCGTTCTACGGCTACGCCCGCCAGGACAAGAAGCACCGCGGCCGCGAGCCGATCTCGGCGCGGCTGATGGCCGACCTGTTCAAGACCGCCGGCGCCGACCGGCTCATCTGCGTCGACCTCCACGCCGACCAGATCCAGGGCTACTTCGACGGCCCCGTCGACCACCTGATGGCGCTGCCGATCCTCACCGACTACGTGCTGGAGAAGTACGGCGACGAGCAGCTCGCCGTCGTCTCGCCCGACGCCGGCCGCATCAAGGTCGCCGAGCGCTGGTCGGCCAAGCTGGGCGGCGCCCCGCTGGCCTTCATCCACAAGACCCGGCGCACCGACGTCGCCAACGAGGTCGTCGCGAACCGCGTCGTCGGCGACGTCTCGGGCCGCATCTGCGTGCTCACCGACGACATGATCGACACCGGCGGCACCATCGTGAAGGCCGCCGAGGCCCTCATGGCCGAGGGCGCGGCCGGCGTCATCATCGCCGCCACGCACGCGATCCTCTCCGACCCCGCCGTCGACCGGCTCAAGAACTCCCCGGCCACCGAGGTCATCGTCACCAACACCCTGCCGATCCCCGCCGAGCGGGAGTTCGACAAGCTGACGATCCTCTCGATCGCCCCGCTGGTCTCCCGGGCCATCCGCGAGGTCTTCGAGGACGGCTCGGTCACGTCGATGTTCGACGGGCACGCCTGAGCGAGGACGCGCGAGGCCGGCTCCACCCGGAGCCGGCCCCGCCCGAGCGCAGGTGCGCTCAGACCTCCAGGTCGTCGAGCCGGTCGTCCCACTGGCGACGCAGCACGGTCGGGACGTCGCCGGCCAGCGCCGCGCGCAGCTGCGCCCGCTGCGCCCCGCTGAGGGCGAAGGTCGGGAACGAGCGACCCACCACCTGGGCGAACGCCTGGCCGCGCGCGGCCCAGAGCGGCGCCTCGCGCAGGTAGCGCTCGACGTAGGGCGCGACGAGCTCGGTGCGGCTGCTCGACCACAGGCCGTCGAGGAGCGCGGCGAACCGCCGGTTGTCGACGTCGGGCGCCGAGGCCAGCGCCCACGCCTCGGCCTTGGCCTCGGGCGTGGGACGCGCGGCACGGGCCCGCAGGGCGCCGAGCTCGGCGTCGCGGCCGGGGGAGGAGGCGACGGCGGCCTCGATCTCGGCGTCGTCGAGCTCGCCGAGGGATGCCAGCCGGGCGAGCACGCCCCAGCGGTCGGTGGGGCCGAGGTCGGCGACGCCGACGCGTCCGGTCTCCAGGGCTCGGCGCAGCGCGGGCACCGAGCGGGAGCCGGCGATCCAGCCGGGCAGGAGAGCGGCGGCCAGGGCGGGGTCCTCGGTGCGGGCCAGGCCGTCGCCGCAGGCGGCGGCGAGCACCACGAGGGCGTCCTCCACCTGCGCGGCGGGCACGGTGAGGAGGGTGCGGCGCAGCACCCGCAGCACGACGGCGGCCGCCACCGAGGGCGCGGACTCGTGCGGCAGGTGATCGCGGACGACGGCGAGCACGTCGTCAGCGGGCGCGAGGAACGCCTCGCACCACAGCACCGAGCGCACGAGGGGGTCCTCGATGCGGGTCAGCCCCGCGCGCAGGTGCGAGGCGGAGACCTCGTCGGGCAGCACGCGCGCGTAGGTCTCGCCGAGGGCGTTGACGACGACGATCCGCCCGCGCATGTCGACGAGCGCCACGGGGTCGTCGGCGAGGTCGACGGTGCGGCGGGCGACCTCGCGCAGCTGCTCGTCGTACGCCGCGACGGTGAGGCGGTGCGGGCGGCTGCCGCGGCGGCGCAGCACGGGGACGTCGTCGCCGCGGTGCACGACGATCTCGTCGTAGCCGGTGGTGCGCAGCCAGGCCTGGGTCCAGGCGCGCACGTCGCGACGCTCGGGGGCGGCCAGCGCGGCCTCCTCCAGGCAGGCGACGAGGTCCTCGAGGGTGGCGTTGGCGAACCGGAAGCGGATCAGGTAGGCGTTCACGCCGCGCAGGAAGGTCTCATCGCCCAGCCAGGTCACCAGCTGGCGCAGCGCGGCGTTGCCCTTGCCGTAGGAGATGGCGTCGAAGATCGTGGCCGCGGCGTCGACGTCGGGGACGTCCTCGGGACGCGCGGCCACGGGGTGGGTGGAGCGTCGCCGGTCGGCGTCGTACACGGCCGGCTTCTGGGCCACCTCGAAGGCGGCCTGCGCGCCGACGTAGCCGGCGGCGTCGGCGGCCACGCGGAAGCCCATGTAGTCGGCGAAGGACTCCTGCAGCCAGGTGTCCTCCCACCAGGTCATCGTGACGAGGTCGCCGAACCACATGTGCGACATCTCGTGGGCGATGATCATCGCTCGCAGCAGCCGCTCGTGCTCGGCCATCGGCCCGACGGGCAGCAGCTCGTCGCGGTAGGTGACGCAGCCGGGCATCTCCTGGGCGCCCCAGTTGAGGCCGGGCACGAACACCTGGTCGTAGGAGTCGAAGGGGTAGGGCTCGTCGAAGAGGTCGGCGTAGTGCTCGTAGCACTCCAGCGTGATCCGCTCGAGCTCGGCGGCGTCACGGGCGAGCGCGTCGGCCAGGGACGCGCGGGCGTGCCAGCCGAACGGGACGCCCGCGTGCTCGAAGCGGTGCGAGGCCAGGCGGCCGGCCACGACGACGAACAGCACCACCGGGATCGGCGGGGTCGTGGTGAAGGCCCAGACGCCGTCGGCCTGCTCGGCCGCGGTGGTGGTGGGCTGGCCGTTGGCGAGCACCGTGACGCCGGGCTCGGCGGCCACGCTGAGCGTCAGCGGCGCCTTGAGGTCGTTCTGGTCGAAGCAGGCGAAGATCTTCTGCGCGATGTCCATGCCGACGTAGGCGCCGACGTACACCTCGCCGTCGGCGGGATCGGTCATGCGGTGCATGCCGTCGCCGTCGCTCACGTAGGGCACGCGGGCCTCGACCTCGACGCGGTGCTCGGTGCCGGGACGCAGGTCGCGCAACCGTAGGCGACGGCCGTCGTAGTCGGGACGCTCCACGCGCACGCCGTCGATGCTGACGACGAGGTCG
The DNA here is from genome assembly GCF_055282735.1 of Nocardioides sp. B129/18. NCBI lineage: Bacteria > Bacillati > Actinomycetota > Actinomycetes > Propionibacteriales > Nocardioidaceae > Nocardioides > Nocardioides sp. B129/18. The sequence goes on from NZ_JBUZJI010000014.1 coordinate 48,667, forward strand.
CTCGCCGCGGTCAGCTCCAGGAAGGTCGTGGGCTCGTGCGCGGTGAAGACGACGACGGTGCGCGAGCCGAACGTGCCCTCCTGCGGGCGACGCAGGTCGAGGGCGATGTCGTAGGAGACCTGGCTGACGGCGGCGGCCCGGGCACGGGCCTCGGCGAGGGTGAGCGACACAGGGTGAACCTAACCGGCCTCTGCGGTCACGCGCGGATTGGTGCCCCGCACGCCGGCGCGGGTAGGCTTCCCCGGTTGCCTCGGCGAGGGAGCGTGATCGACGCTCCGTGATCGACAGGGCCCGGCTCTCCGGCCGCCCGTCGCTCGCGCCCGGGCTGCGCCCAGCTTCCAGCACAGCACGAGGAGAGTCATGTCCGCCGAGAAGATCACCGCCGAGCAGCGCACCGAGTTCGGCAAGGGCGCCGCGCGCCGCATCCGTCGCGAGCACAAGGTGCCCGCCGTCGTCTACGGCCACGGCTCCGAGCCGCTGCACCTGACCCTGCCGGGTCACGAGACGATGATGGCCCTCAAGCACGGCGGCGCGAACGCCCTGCTCGAGCTCGTCGTCGACGGCCAGACCCAGCTCGCCCTGACCAAGCAGGTCCAGGTCGACCCGATCCGCCGGGTGCTCGAGCACATCGACTTCGTCGCGGTCAAGCGCGGCGAGAAGGTCACCGTCGACGTCCCGGTCGTCGTCGTGGGCGACGCCCAGCCCGAGACCCTCGTCGTCACCGAGAACGCCACCGTCTCCCTCGAGGCCGAGGCCACCAACATCCCCGAGCAGATCGAGGTCTCGGTCGAGGGCGCCGAGGTCGGCACCCAGATCCTCGCCTCCGACCTGCAGCTGCCCGCCGGCACCACCCTGCTGGCCGAGGACGAGCTCCTCATCGTCAACATCACCGCCGCCCCGACCGCCGAGGAGGTCGAGGCCGAGCTCGCCGAGGCCGAGGCCGAGGCCGGCATCGAGCGCGACGAGTCCGACGAGGAGATCGCGGCCGCCGAGGCCGAGGCCGCCGAGGGCTCGTCCGAGGAGTCGACCGAGGAGTGACCGCCGACCAGGCGGACGTGTGGCTGGTGGTCGGGCTGGGCAATCCCGGCCCGACCTACGCCGGCCACCGGCACAACATCGGCTACCTCGTCTGCGACGAGCTGGCCTCCCGGATGGGCTCGCCCTTCCGGGCGCACAAGTCGGGGCGCGCCGAGGTCGTCGAAGGA
>NZ_JBUZJI010000014.1:49881-86710 GCF_055282735.1 Nocardioides sp. B129/18
CCCCCGGCGCGCCGGCGCCGCGCGTCGTCCTCGCGCGGCCCCGGTGCTACATGAACGAGACCGGGGGACCGGTCAAGGCGCTCGCGACCTTCTACAAGGTGGCGCCCGAGCGGGTCGTGGCGATCCACGACGAGCTCGACATCCCCTTCGACACGCTGCGGGTCAAGCTCGGCGGCGGCGACAACGGCCACAACGGCCTGAAGTCGATGCGCTCCTCGCTGGGCACCGGCGACTTCCACCGCGTGCGGGTCGGCATCGGCCGTCCGCCGGGCCGCCAGGAGGTGGCCGACTTCGTGCTCTCCAACTTCTCCGGCGCCGAGCGCAAGGTGCTCCCGTTCGTGGTCGACACCGCGGCCGACGCCGTCGAGAGCCTCGTGCTCGAGGGCCTCGAGCGCACCCAGCAGCGCTTCAACTCCTGAGCCCCCGAAGTAGAACCTGTTCTCGTTCGGCGCGGCGGCCGGTAGGGTCCGCTGCGTGAGCGACACCAGCACCGCGCCGTCCGACGACCACGCCCTCGCCGCCTGGCTGGCCGAGGCCGCCGGCCGCCGGCTCCTCGAAGTGCGGGCCGAGGGCCTGGAGGGCAGGGAGCTCAAGGACGCCGGCGACCGCGCCGCCCACGAGCTGCTCGTCGCGCTCCTCGCCGGGCACCGCCCCGACGACGCCGTGCTCTCCGAGGAGGGCAAGGACGACAAGGCGCGGCTGCAGGCCGACCGCGTGTGGATCGTCGACCCGCTCGACGGCACGCGGGAGTTCTCCGAGCCGCCGCGCGACGACTGGGCCGTGCACGTCGCGCTGTGGCAGGGCGGCGAGCTCGTCGCCGGCGCCGTCGCGCAGCCGGCGCTGGGGGAGACCTTCGTGACCGCGCCTGCGCCGTCGGTGCCGCCGCGCACCTCCACCCGCGCCCGGATCGCGGTGTCGCGCAGCCGTCCGCCGGCCTTCGTGGCCGCGCTCGCCGAGCACCTCGACGCCGAGCTGGTGCCCATGGGCTCGGCCGGCGTGAAGATGATGAGCGTCGTGCGCGACGTCGCCGACGCCTACGTGCACGCCGGCGGGCAGTACGAGTGGGACTCCGCCGCGCCCGTGGCCGTCGCCCGCGCGGCCGGCCTGCACACCTCGCGGGTCGACGGATCGCCGCTGGTCTACAACCAGGACGACGTCTACCTGCCCGACCTCGTCGTGTGCCGTCCCGAGCTGGCCGAGCCGATCCTCGCCTTCATCGCCGCCCACGGCACCGACTGACGCCGGGCAGACGCCGCACTGTCGCTGACCCCAGGGGGCATGGTCCGTTCGGGCCATGCCCCCTGTGCCGTCCGGGCCATCCTCGGGTCGAACCGCGTTCGCAGACTGGGATTCGCGTCCTGCGATCCGGACGAACTCCTACCTTCCTCACTAATCCAACAAGTTCGGTCCAGTTACTCGGGTTGGTCCGGCGGTCGGACGTCCGTCCCGCGGTGCGCTCGTGCGCGCACCGCCCGTCCTTCGTCGAAGTGAGGCCCTCATGCGCACACGCCTGCGCATCCTCGGTGGCACCGTGGCCCTGGCCACGGCGGCCGTCGCCGTCCCCCTGCTCTCCCAGCCCGGCGCCCAGGCCGCGCAGTTCACCGGCGGCGACCTGGTCGTCTACCGCGTCGGCTCCGGCCAGGGCACGCTGACGAACGCCGCCGCGCCGGTGTTCCTCGACGAGTTCAGCGCCACCGGTGCGGCCAAGCAGTCGCTCGCGCTGCCCACGGTCTCCTCGGCAGCCGCCGGCGCGCTCACCGCGACCGGCCAGGGTCGCTCCGAGGGCCTGATCTCCCGCTCCGCCGACGGCAAGGTCCTCGCGGTCACCGGCTATGACGCCGCCCCGGGCGACACCGGCCCGAACGGCACCTCCCTGGCCAACACCGACCCCACGAGCGTGGCCCGCACCGTCGCGATCGTCGACGGCGACGGCGTCATCGACACCCGCACCCGCCTCAAGGGCGACGCCGTGCCGAAGATCGTGCGCTCGGCGGCCACCGACGGCACCAACGTGTGGGTCGCCGGCGGCAACGGCGGCGTGCTCGCCACGAGCGTCGCCGGGGCCAGCGCCACCCGCATCGCGGGCACGGCCGACTCCAATCTCACCAGCCTCACCGTGCAGGGCGGCCAGCTCTTCGCCGGCGGCGTGCTCGCCGACCGGCTCGCCGCCGTCGGCACCGGCGCCCCCACGGCCGCGTCCGTGCTGAACGACGTCGCCGGCCTCAACCCGAACCTGCTCGCCTACGGCTACGCGTTCGTCGACCTGACGAGCGCCGGCTACGCCGGCACCACCCTCGACACGCTCTACGTCGCCGACGCCTCGCGTCGCGGCGGCACGGTCGACAAGTACGTCTACGACGGCAACGCCTGGTCGCTGGCCGGCTACGCCGACGTCCCCGGCGTCACCGGCCTCGTGGCCGACGTCAAGAGCGGCGCCGTCAGCCTCGCCCTGACCACCCCGACGCAGCTGCAGCTGCTCACCGACGCCACCGGCGCGGACCGCACCGGCTTCGAGCCCGCGGCGCCGACCGTCCTGGCCACCGCCGCGCCCGGCACCGAGTACCGCGGCGTCGCGCTCGCCCCGACCGGCACCAGCACCCCGGTGGTCGACTACCTGACCAAGGGCTCCTACGCCTGGACCAACGCCAAGGTCGCCCGCAAGGGCACCTGGAAGTCCTTCACCGCGGCCTACGCGCCGGGCCGCAAGGGCCTCTACAGCGCCACCAAGAACGCCGCGCTCACCGTCAAGGTCCGCGGCAGCGCCGTGACCTTCTCCTTCACCGGCGGCACGACCTCGGGCAAGGTCGCGCTCGTCGTCGACGGCAAGGCCACGACGCTCGACCTCTACCGCTCGAAGACCGCCACGGTCACCAAGACCCTCAAGGTCAGCAGCGGCGCCACCCACACGATCGCGGTGAAGGTGCTCGGCACCCGCAACGCCAAGAGCAAGGGCAAGACGGTCTACGCCGGCGCCCTCAAGGTCTCCTGATGAGCCGCCGCGTCCCGTCCCCGTCGTCCCCGACCACGCCGCGCAGCACTGCGCGCACCACCCTGCGAACAGGACTTCCCATGAAGCGACTCGCCTCGGTCGTCGTCGCCGGCGGCCTGGCCCTCGGCCTCGCCGTGAGCGCCGCGCCCAGCGCCCTCGCCGACCCGAACAACGCCCAGCCCGGCACCCCGCCGGCGGGCAAGGCCGCGAACCAGATCTTCGCCACCGTCGGCGCGGACGCCTTCGCCGAGCTCACCAACAACCTCGCCTCCACCTACAACGCCCAGGCCGCCAACGGCCTGCGGGTGCTGGCCTCCTACGACGCCATCAACCCGCAGACCGCCGCGGCAGGCGAGCAGATCACCACCAAGCCCGGCTGCACCATCGCCCGGCCCAACGGCGCGAACGCGGGCATCACGGCGCTCACGCTCAACCAGAAGAGCACCACCGACAGCAGCGAGTACTGCATCGACTGGGTGCGCTCGAGCCGCTCGAAGGGCACGGCCGCCGCCGAGGCCAACCTGACGTTCTACGCGCAGAGCCGCGACGCGGTCTCCTACGCCGTCGTCGGCAACGCCTACGCCCCGACGACGCCGCTGACCACCGCGCAGCTGAAGGACATCTTCGAGTGCACGGTCTCGGACTGGAGCGAGGTCGGCGGCCAGCCGGGCGAGATCCACGTCTACCTGCCGCCGGACTCCGCGGCGACGCTGACCTTCTTCCTGCAGGCCATCGGCACCAACCTGACCAACGTCAAGGCCGGCTGCGGCACCGGTGCCAGCCGCCTGGCCCGGGTCAAGGACGGCCAGCAGAACAACGGCGAGTCCCTCAAGGGCGACCCGCAGGGCATCCTCCCCTACGCGGTCACCAAGTGGGCCGCCCAGGTGAACGAGCCGGTCGGCATCGCCGACCTGCGCGGCGGCGTGCACATCGGCACCGTCAACACCGACACCGCGCCGACCATCCAGCGCACCTTCGGCGGCTCCACCTACGAGGTGCTCAACCCGGCGTTCACGACCGGTGCGAGCGCCGCCTACGGCCGGTTCTTCTTCAACACCGTGCGCAACGACGCGCCGCAGGAGCTGAAGGACGTCTTCAAGGCCGGCGGCTACCTGTGCCAGCACGCCGACGACCTGCTGATCCCCTACGGCAACACGCCGCTGGGCGATGACACCTCGCAGTCGCAGTACTGCGGCAAGGCGAACTGAGCCCCTGGCTCCGAGCCACCAGCACGACCCGGGACCCGGGCCGATCGGGTGCGAATCGATCGGCTCGGGTCCCACCCCGGCGTCTCGACGCCGGGCCGACCACAGGAGCACGACACATGCGGATCGGGTGCATCCGACCCCCGCGCGCGCAGCGCGCGGGCCGTACGACCACGGCGGCAGGACTGCTGCTGGCCCTGACGACCCTCGCCCTCGCGGCCTCGCCGCTGGGCGCCGGCGGCGAGCCCGCCGCCGCGTCGACGCCGAGCGCGGCGCAGCGGGCCGAGGCGGCGGCGACGACGGTGCCGGCCCCCGGCGCCGGCGCCGACGCCCGCGTCACGGTGAGCCGCACGACCGATCTGGTCAACCAGAGCGTCGAGGTGTCCTGGAGCGGCTTCCGGCCGAGCTCGGCGACGCTGCTCGCCAACTCCGGCGACTCCCTCGACGTCAACACCGAGAACCCCGTGCGCGTCTACCAGTGCCGCGGCGCCGATCCGGCCAGCTCGAGCGACTGCTACGGCTCGCCCGGCTTCCGGGGCATCGAGGCCTCGGGCGACAGCCCGGCCGTGCCGGCCGTCCCGCCCTTCACCTATCCCGGCCAGGACAACGCCTACGACGCCACCCCCGACGGCCCCGCCAACTGGCAGGACAACGTCAGCCGGGCCGACGGCACCGGCGAGGTGGTGCTCCAGCTCTTCACCCAGCGCGAGTCCGCGTCGCTGGGCTGCGACGCGACGGTGCGCTGCTCGATCGTCGTCGTCCCGAACTACGGCCGCCCCGGCACCGGCAACGGCGCCACCGAGGACCAGCTCGACGCGCCCTGGGCGTGGGCACGTCGCACCGTGGTCCCGCTCTCGTTCCTGCCGGTCGAGGACGCCTGCCCGCTGACCGGCGAGTCCCTGCGCGTCGAGGGCAGCCCCTTCGCCGGGCACCTGCTGGCCAGCTGGCGCGCCCGCACCTGCGTGCTCGCCGACGACGCGGTGCGCCTGGACTACACCTCCATCGGCGAGCCGCAGACCCGCCAGGACCTCTCGGCCGGCACCACCGACGTCGGCCTCACGATCGACCCGCTCGCCCGCTCCCAGGCCGCGGCGCGCCAGGTGACCTACGCGCCACTCGCGGTGACCGGCCTCGTCGTCGCCTTCCAGATCGACGACGCGAACGGCCGCCCGGTGCGCGACCTGCGGCTCAACCCCCGGCTGGTCGCCAAGCTCATCACCGCCTCCTACCGCTCCGGCGGCAACCCCGCGGTGCTGAAGAACCCGGTCAACCTCTTCCGCGACCCCGAGTTCAAGCAGCTCAATCCCGGCACCGCCTGGCCGGGCGGCGCGCCGGGCAACCACCCGCTCCTGCTCGCCGACCTCTCCGACAGCACGCTGGCGCTCACGCGGTGGATCGACGCCGACAAGGACGCCCGCGCGTTCCTGGCCGGCACGCCCGACCCGTGGGGCATGACGGTCAACGCGAACTACAAGAGCCTCGCGCTGCCCTTCGCCGGCTACCCGGTGCTCGACCCCCTGATGGCCGAGACCTTCGAGCCGATCCAGGAGCTCGACGCCGTCGCCCGCCAGCTCTCGCTGGCCCGGTTCCCCGGCGCGACCACGAGCGTCGAGAACGGCGTCACGGTCGTCACCAAGCCGCCGCGGCAGAACCCCGGACGTCGCGAGGTGATCGGCATCATCGACGCCGCCTCCGCCGCCCGCTTCCTGCTCGACACCGCCTCCCTGGAGAACGCCTCGGGCGCCTACGTGAAGCCCACGACCGCCTCCCTCCTGGCCGGCGTCGAGCACAGCGTGAAGGGCTCCGACGGCGTCACCCGCTCGGTCGACCTGACCTCGAAGGCGAAGGACGTCTACCCGCTCACGCTGCAGATCACCGGCGGCTTCTCCCGGCTCGCCCCGAAGGCCGAGCGCGCGCAGATGGCCGATCTCCTGACCTACGCCCGCTCCGCCGGCCAGGTGCCCGGCGAGCAGGTCGGCCGCCTGCCCGCGGGCTACGCCCCGCTGCCCGACGCCCTGCGCGCCGAGGTGGCCCGGGCGCGCACCGCGGTGCTCGCCGGCGCGGACCCGACGGCCCCCACGACCTCCACCCCCACGACCGATCCGTCGGTCGCACCGGACCCGTCGGGCGCACCCCCCGACGGCGGTGGCGGCGCCCCGTCCGCACCCGCGGGCGCCGCCACCGACTCCCCGGTGACCTCCACGCCGTCGGCCGCGCCGTCGACGAGCGCCGCCGCCGGCGACGTCCCGACGCTCGCGGTCGCCTCGACGCCGTCGTCGGGACGCATGATCCTGCTGCCCGCGCTGGGGATCCTGGCGCTGGTGCTCCTCGTCGTCGGCCCCGCGCTGCTGTGGGCCGGCCAGACCGGACGGGGGCCGCAGTGGCTGCGACGCTGATCCCGCCCGTCGACGCGCCGCGCCACCTGGGCGAGCCGAGCCAGTCGAGCCGGCCGGGCGAGCCGACCGAGCGCCGCCTGACGCTGGGCGCGCTGCTCGGGATCGTGCTGCTCGGCGTGCTGCTGCTGATCGTGGCCTTCGGGGCGTTCCTCACCGTCGGCAGCCGGATCGCCGCCTCGCGCGACCAGGACCTCGCCTACGAGGCCCTGCGCGCCCGGCTCGGCGACGCCCAGGCGCCGGTGAGCGGCGCGATCGCGCCGGGCACGCCCGTGGCCATCCTCGCCATCCCGCGGCTGGGCCTGGAGCAGGTCGTCCTGCAGGGCAGCGCGTCGGAGCAGACCGCGATCGGCCCGGGTCTGCGCAACGACTCCTCGCTGCCCGGCCAGGCCGGCAGCTCGGTGATCGTGGGCCGGCGCGCCACCTTCGGCGCGCCCTTCGCCGACCTCGACCGCCTGCGTCCCGGCGACCGGATCAGCGTCACCACCGGCCAGGGGCGCTTCGCCTACGTCGTCGACCTCGTGCGCACCAGCGACGCCCCGGCCACCTCGGTCGCCGCCGTCGCCTCGCGGCTGACGCTGGTGACCTCCGACCCGGCGCTGGCGCCGAGCCGCCAGCTCACCGTCTCCGCCCGCCTCGACGGCCAGGCGCAGCCGCGGGCCACCGGCGTCGCGAGCGTCGCCGCCGACGCCCCCGGCGAGGGCAGCTCGAACGGGCTGCTCGCGCTGGTGCTGTGGAGCCAGCTGCTCCTCGTCGTCGCCGTCGGCCTGACCTGGGTGGCCGTGCGCGTGCCCGGCCGCGCCCTGTGGTTCGGCGGCGTGCCCGTGCTCCTCGTGCTGCTGTGGAACGTCTTCACCCAGCTCGCCTACCTGCTGCCCAACACGCTGTGACGCGCGTTCCGGATCTCCTGGGAGCCCCTGACATGACCCTCACCGACCACACCGACCCCGCCCACACCACCACGCTGCCGGCGCTGTCCGGACTCGGCCTCAAGCCGCCGGCGGCCCTCATCGCCGAGCAGGTGAGCGCCTGGTTCGGCGAGCACCAGGTGCTCGCCGACGTCGACCTGACGATGGCCGCCGGCGAGGTCACCGCCCTCATCGGCCCCTCGGGCTGCGGCAAGTCCACGTTCCTGCGCATCCTCAACCGCATGCACGAGCTGGTGCCCGGCGCCAGCCTGGCCGGCCGCGTGGTGCTCGACGGAGCCGACATCTACGACCCCGCGCTGCGCCCGATCGAGAGCCGCCGCCGCATCGGCATGGTCTTCCAGAAGGCCAACCCGTTCCCGACGATGTCGATCTACGACAACGTGCTGGCCGGCCTCGCGCTCACCGGACGTCGCTCGCGTCGCGCCAGCGCCGAGGCGGACGCCCTGGTCGAGCAGAGCCTGCGCAGCGCCGGTCTCTGGGACGAGGTCCGCAACCGCCTCGGCACCCCCGGCGCCTCCCTCTCCGGCGGTCAGCAGCAGCGGCTGTGCATCGCCCGCGCGCTGGCGGTGCGGCCCGACGTCCTGCTCATGGACGAGCCGTGCTCGGCGCTCGACCCCACCTCCACCCGGCGCGTCGAGGAGACCATCCGCCAGATCGCCGGCGAGGTGACGATCGTGATCGTCACCCACAACATGCAGCAGGCCCAGCGGGTCTCCGACCACTGCGCCTTCTTCCTGGCCGCGGAGAACCAGCCCGGGCACATCGTCGAGCAGGGCCGCACCGCGGACGTCTTCGAGCGCCCGCAGGACCCGCGCACCGACGACTACGTGAACGGACGCTTCGGATGAGCGCCACGACGGCCGAGCGCCGCGTCCTGGTGGTGCGCCCGACGCGCCAGGACCTCACCTTCGTCGCCGGCGTCCGTGCGGCGGCGGTCTCGACGCTGGTGGTCATGGCCCTCATCGGCGTCTTCCTGCTCATCGGCGCCTGGCCGGCGCTGGAGCAGCAGGGCTGGGGCTTCCTCACCACCCGCGACTGGCTGCCCGAGGCCGGGACGTTCGGCGTCGCGGCGCTGCTGTGGGGCACGGTGCTCATCGCCCTGATCGCGCTGGCCGTCGCGGTGCCGATCGGCTTCGGCGCCGCGCTGTTCATCAGCGAGTACGCCCCGCGATCCCTGCAGCGTCCGCTCATCACGCTGGTCGACCTCATGGCCGCCGTGCCCGCGATCATCTACGCGCTGTGGGCGCTGTTCTTCCTGCAGGGCGAGCTGCTCCAGGTGGCGCAGTGGATCGCGGTGCACCTGGGCCCGGTGCTGCCGTTCCTCGAGGTGAAGGTGCCGGACTCGGAGTCCAGCTACACCTCCTCGGCGTTCATCGCCGGCGTCGCCACCGCGGCGGTCGTGCTGCCCACCGTCACCTCGATCATGCGCGAGGTCTTCGCGCAGGCGCCGATCGGCGAGCGCGAGGGCGCCATCGCCCTGGGCGCCACGCGCTGGGGCATGATCCGCACCGTCGTCATCCCCTTCGGGCGCAGCGGCATCGTCGGCGGCATCATGCTCGGCCTGGGCCGCGCGCTGGGGGAGACGATCGTGGTCTACACGATCATCTCGCCGACCTTCACGATCACCACGCACCCGCTGGAGAGCGGCTCGAACACGATCGCCGCGCACATCGCCGCGCGGTACTCCGAGTCCAACGGCGTCGGCCTGGCCGGCCTGCTCGGAGCCGGCCTCGTGCTGTTCCTCTTCACCCTCCTCATCAACTCCCTGGCCGGCGTCGTGGTGCGACGCTCGCGCTCGGGCGCGGCCACGGAGATCTGACGCCATGACGCTCACCGCACCGCCGCCGACCGACGTCGCCCGTCCCGGGCCGGTCGCGACGCCGCCGCCCCGCCGCGCCCGCGTCAGCACCAGCGCGCTCACCCCCGAGCTGGCCGTGCACCTGCTCTCGGCGCTCGCCGGATCGCTGGCGCTGACCTGGCTGGTCTACGTCCAGCTGCTGCCCATCCACGGCACGCTCGGCTTCTGGCTGATCTGGTACCTCGTGTTCCTGACGCTGCTGGCCGCGGTCAGCGCCACCACGCTGGACCGGCAAGGCGTCGTCGACCGGGTCGTCGCGGCCCTCGTGACCACCTGCGGGCTGGTGCTGGTGGCCGTGCTCGCGGGCATCGTCGTGTTCACCTTCGTGCGCGGCCGCGACGCCCTGGGACACCTGAACTTCTACACCGAGACCACCGCCGAGACCGCCCCCGACGCCGGGCTCGACCAGGGCGGCATCCTCGCCGCGATGGTCGGCACCTTCGAGCAGGTGGCGATCTCGGTGCTCATCAGCGTGCCGCTGGGCCTGGCCACCGCCGTCTACCTCAGCGAGGTCGGGGGCCGCCTGGCGAACCTGGTGCGCCGCGTCGTCGAGACGATGACCTCGGTGCCCACGATCGTCGCGGGCCTGTTCATCTACTCGCTGCTGATCATCCAGCTCGGCGGCGAGCGCTCCGGCTTCGCGGCGGCCCTGGCGCTGTCGGTGAGCATGATCCCGGTGGTCACCACCACCGCCGAGGTCGTCCTGCGGCTGGTGCCCAACGGCCTGCGGGAGGCCTCGCTCGCGCTGGGCACCACCCGCTGGCAGACCGTCTACCGGGTGGTGCTGCCGACCGCACGCCCCGGCCTGGTCACCGCCGTGCTGCTGGGCGTCGCCCGCGTCATCGGCGAGACCTCGCCGGTGCTGCTGGTGGCCGGCAACACCAGCGAGATGAACACCGACCCGCTCCACGAGCCGCAGGTCTCGCTGCCCCTGTTCATCTTCACCCAGATGCGCCTGCCCATCGACGAGGCCATCGAGCGCGCGTTCGGCGCCGGCGTCGTGCTGCTGGTGCTGGTCGTCCTCTTCTTCTCCCTGGCCCGCATCATCGGCGGCCGCGCGCCGGGCCGGCAGAGCCGTCGCCAGCAGCGCCGTCTCGCCGCCCGCTTCCCCTCCGAAGGAGCCCACTCGTGAGCACCCGTCCCGTCCGCGTCCTGCTGGCCGTCCTGGCCCTCGGCCTCGCGGCGATCGCCGCGCCGCCGGCGGTCGCGCCGTCCTACGCCGCCGACTACGTGCCGATCTCCGGCGCCGGCTCGACGTGGTCGCAGGTGGCCATCGACGCCTGGCGCGCCGACATCCGCGCCAGCGGCGTGGTGGTCAACTACGCCGGCACCGGCTCCACCGACGGCCGCTCGCAGTACATCCAGGCCACGGTCGACTTCGCCAACACCGAGATCCCCTTCCAGGACCCGCCCGAGCCGGGTCAGCAGGCCGAGCGGCCCGACCGCCCCTACGCCTACATCCCGATCGTGGCCGGCGGCACGTCGTTCATGTACAACCTCACCGTCGCGGGCCAGCGCGTCCGCGACCTGCGGCTCTCCGGCCCGACGCTGGCCAAGATCTTCACCGGCGCCATCACGCGCTGGAACGATCCGGCGATCACCAAGGACTACGGGAAGAAGCTGCCGAACATCCCGATCGTGCCGGTCGTGCGCTCCGACGGCGCGGGCGCCTCGGCGCAGTTCACGCTGTACATGAAGGACCAGACGCCGAACGTCTACTGCCCCTTCATCCGCTCCAAGCTCAAGCTCTCGGGCAACGCCTGCCCGAGCGTGTCGTTCTACCCCGCCTTCGGCAGCTCCAAGGCGCAGGTGGGCTCCAACGGCGTCGCCAACTACGTCTCGGCCAAGTACGGCGCCGGCGCCATCGGCTACGTCGAGTACGCCTACGCCAAGCGGGTCGACTTCCCCGTCGCCTCCCTGCTGAACAAGGGCGGCTACTACGCGCAGCCCACCGCGGGCAACGTCGCCGTCGCGCTCACCTACGCCACGATCAACCCGACGACCCTGGTCCAGGACCTGCGCGGGGTCTACAACGCCCCCGACAAGCGCGCCTACCCGATGTCGAGCTACTCCTACATGGTCGCGCCCATCTCGACGGCTGCGCCGTTCAACGCCGCCAAGGGCAAGACGCTCTCGACCTTCGTCAACTACTTCCTCTGCTCGGGCCAGCAGAAGGCCGACATCCTCGGCTACTCGCCGCTGCCGAAGAACCTCGTCGAGGCGGGGTTCAAGCAGGTGCGTCGCATCCCCGGCCACGTGTCGCCACCGGCCTTCAGCAAGTGCAAGAACCCGGCGCTGAACATCCTCAAGACGGCCCCGCAGCCCGATCCCTGCCTCAAGCAGGGCCGCGTCTGCGGCGCCGCCACCGAGCAGCGTCCGGGTGGCTCGGGCTCCACGACGACCTCGGGCTCGGGGACGACCTCGGGCACCGGCACGGTCGGCGCCGGCACCGGGGCGGGCACCGGCACGGCCGCCGGCGGCACCGCGGCGTCGGGGAGTCCGGGGACGACCGATCCGCTCACCGGAGCGCCCGTCGCCGGCGGCACGACGACGGCGGGCACGACCCTCGCCTCCGGCACGCCGGCCTCGGTGGTCGAGGTCGGCGCCACGCGCTCGGGTCAGGTGACCGTGGCCGCGTGGGTGACCGCGCTCATGCTGCTGCTGACGGTGCTCGTGCCGCCGTTCCTGGTGCGGCGCCTGCGCCGCTGAGGCGGGTCCCGCCGCCCCGCCCGCTGCTCAGGCCAGCAGCGAGAGGGCGGCGTCGAGGATCGAGCCGACGTCGATGCCGTGGCGCCGGTGCGCCTCGGCGACCCCGGAGGACTGGCCGAACTCGGTGACGCCCAGGCAGCGGATCGGGTCGCCGCGCAGGCCGGCGAGGAAGGCCAGCGTGTGCGGGTGGCCGTCGAGCACGGTGACGATCGGGCTGGACGTCCCGGCCGGGAAGAGCTCGGCGGCGATGTCGGAGCCGACGCCGGGCTGACGCCGTCCGCGCTGCTGGAAGGAGCGGAAGACCAGGTCCGGGCTGGTGAGGCACACGACGCCGACCCGGCGGCCCTGCTCGCTGAGCAGTCCGGCCGCGCGCACCACCTCGGGCATCATCGCTCCGACGCCGACGAGCGTGACGTCGTCGTGCGCCGCCGGATGGGTCGAGAGCCGGTAGCCGCCCGCGACGACCTGGCGACGACGACGCTCGCGCAGGTCGGCGTCGTCGGGGACGCCGGCCAGGGCGGGGTCGATCGGGCGCGTCGAGAGCCGGAAGTAGGCGGAGGTGCCGCCGGGCACGCCCACCTGCGACATCGCGTGGAGCAGCGTCCACTCGAGGTCCTGGGCGAAGGCGGGCTCCCAGGCCACGCAGCCAGGCTGCTCCAGGCCGATCGACGGCGTGGTGATCGACTGGTGGGCGCCGCCCTCGGGCGCGAGCGTGACGCCCGACGGGGTGCCGACGAGGATCGACTGCCCGCCGGCGTAGATGCCGAAGGACCACGGCTCGAGCGCGCGGGAGACGAACGGGTCGTAGAGGGTGCCGATCGGCACCAGGCGGCGACCCCAGCGGCTCCAGGTGGCGCCGAGCTCGGCGAGCAGGCCGACGAGGTTGCCCTCGGCGATGCCCAGCTCGACGTGCTGGCCGCCGGGCTCCTCGCTCCAGCGCAGCACGCGCTCGGCGTCGTCGGCGAACCAGTCGTGCCGCTCGCGCACCGCCCAGACGCCGGTCTTGTTGATCCAGCCGCCGAGGTTGGTGGACGAGGCGACGTCGGGGCTCGCGGTGACGACGGCGGCCGCGAGGTCGGGGGCGTCGCGGGGCAGGTCGGCGAGCACCCGGCCGAGGGCGGCCTGGGTCGACATCGGCTTGCGGTAGGGGTGGCCCAGGCTGGTCGGCACCGCCAGCCGCGCGGGCGCAGGCACCGGCTGACGACGCAGCACCTCGCCGCGGTGGGCGCACCAGGCGGCCGCAGCCGCCTGCGCGGGGTCGGCGGCGTCGAAGGGCCGCCACGGGTCGTCGAGGTCGGTGCCGCAGGTCTGCGCGAGCTGGCGCATCTGCGCCTCGCCGAGCAGCGCCGAGTGGTTGTTGGGGTGGCCCTCGGTGGGCAGGCCGCGGCCCTTGATCGTGTAGGCGAAGACCACCGTGGGGCGGTGCCGGTCGACCCCGGCGAAGGTGTCGACGAGCAGCGGGATGTCATGGCCGCCGAGGTCGCGCACGAGCCGCGCGAGCGTCGGCTCCTCGAAGGTCTCCACCAGGGCCGTCAGGGCCGGCGCGGGGGAGGGGCCGAGCAGGCGCGGCACCAGCTCGCCGCGCGGGGCGCGCAGCATGCGCTGGTACTCCTCGTTCGGCATCGCCTCCAGACGCGCGCGCAGCTCGGCGCCGCCGGGCCGCTCGAAGACGGCGCTGATCTCGCGACCCCAGGCGAGCACGACCACCTGCCACCCGGCGGCGGCGAACATGCCCTGCAGCCGGGCGATCTGGATGTCGGGGATGACGCGGTCCAGCGACTGCCGGTTGAGGTCGACGACCCACAGCAGCTCGCCGAGATGGGGCACCTGCGGGTCGGCGACGGCCTCCCACACCGCGCCCTCGTCGAGCTCGGCGTCGCCCAGCAGGCTGACGAACCGGCCCGCCCGCGGGGCGTCGGGCTGGTGGGAGGAGAGGTAGCGGTGGGCCATCGCGGCCCAGATGCCGGCCGTGGCGCCGATGCCGACCGAGCCGGTGGAGAAGTCGACGGTGTCGGGGTCCTTGGTGCGGCTGGGGTAGCTCTGCAGGCCGCCGTCGGCGCGCAGCGTCGGGAGGTGGCGGGAGTCGAGGTCGCCGAGCAGGTGGTTGAGCGCGTGCAGCACCGGGCCGGCGTGCGGCTTCACCGACACCCGGTCGTGGACGGTGAGCTCGCTGAGCCACAGCGCCACCATCACCTCGACCATCGAGGCCGAGGACGCCTGGTGTCCGCCGGTCTTGACGCCGTCGGGGTCGGGCTCGGTGTTCGCCGCGTGCACGATCGCGCTCGCCAGCCAGCGCACCCGCTCGGCGATGA
This sequence comes from Nocardioides sp. B129/18, assembly GCF_055282735.1. NCBI lineage: Bacteria > Bacillati > Actinomycetota > Actinomycetes > Propionibacteriales > Nocardioidaceae > Nocardioides > Nocardioides sp. B129/18. The sequence goes on from NZ_JBUZJI010000014.1 coordinate 64,277, forward strand.
CGCGCAGGGTGGCGGCGTCGGCTGCGGGGCTGCTCACGGCCGGCTCGGGACGGGTGGTGGACACGGGACCTCCAGGGGCGCGGATGGCGTCGACATCGCGTTCACGGCCCCGGGCGCGCCGGTCGGGCGGGCGCCGGGCCGTGGAGCGCACGAGGGGTGTCCTCGGCACCATCGTCCAGGGGCGGCCGGAGCGCGTCTGCACCACTGCGTCGACCCACGCGCAGATCAGCGCTCCTGTGCACCACCACCCGGTGCGAGGTGCACGGATCATGCGTCAGGCAGCAGGATCGTGCTCGTGACCCTCGACGACATCGACCGCCGCCTGCTCCAGCTGCTGCGCCGCGACGCGCGGGCGTCGGTCAGCGACCTCGCCCGCGCCGTCGGCCTCTCCAGCGGACCGGTCTCGCGGCGGCTGGCCCGCCTCGAGCGCGAGGGCGTGATCCGCGGCTACGTCACGCTCGTCGACGACCGCGCGCTGGGCGCCGTCGAGGCGTTCACCGAGATCCGCCTCACCGGCGCCACCGACACCGACACGCTGCAGCAGATCGTGCGCGAGGTGCCCGAGGTGGAGGAGTACTTCACCATCGCCGGCGACCCCGACGCCCTCGTGCGGCTGCGCGTCGACGACGTCGACCACCTCCAGCGCGTCGTCAACCGGCTGCGTCGCACGGGCCGCCTCAGCGGCACCAAGACCCTCATCGTCATGGAGTCCTGGCGACGCGAGACCGGCGGGTGAACACACGGTTGACGCCGGCAACGAACACGGCCGTTCACCTGGGCGTCGCCGCCCCGTTCCCAGGGCGGGTCATGCCCTCTGACCTGCATGGACGTCGGAGGTAGTCCGTTCGGGCCATGCCGCTGAGAGGTTCGCGAAAAGACGCCTGACGGTTGGTGCTCCGTTCACCTTCGGTGCCCTCATCCGTTGGGTTGAGCCCTTCAAGGTGGCCGCGCTCCGGCACCGCGGGAGCACCGCCGCGCACTGCGCGCAGGGCGGTTCGCACGACCTGGATCGGTTCGCTTGACCAGCCTCCCTCTGCTCGACGAGCAGCCCGCCGACGCCGCCATCCGGCCCCGGCGCATCTCGCGCAAGGCCGCCGGCGTCGACGCCGTCTTCGAGCACGGCATCCGTGCCGTCGGCGCCTCGATGCTCGTCATCGTCGGCGGCGTCGGCGTCTTCCTCGGCTACCAGGCGCTGCCGACCTTCCGGCACTACGGCTGGAGCTTCTTCACCACCCAGGCCTGGCAGCCCGACACCGACGTCGTCGGCATCGCGGCCGTGCTCACCGGCACGGTGTCGGTGGCCCTGGTGGCGATGACCTTCGCCTTCCCGCTCGCGCTGCTCACCGCGCTCTACATCAGCGAGTACGCCCCCGCGCGGATCAAGCCGGCGCTGGTCTCCCTGGTCGACCTGATGGCCGCGGTGCCCTCGATCGTCTACGGCCTGTGGGGCTACCTGCTGATCATGCCGCACGCCGGCGACCTCGCCCGGTTCCTCCAGGCCCACCTCGGCTGGATCCCGATCTTCGACGTGCCGGGCACCGACCCCAACGCCGCGTTCGTCGACGAGGGCCGCTACCAGTACAGCGCCTTCTGCGCCGGCATCGCGGTCGCGATGATGGTGCTGCCGATGGCCTGCGCGGTGATGCGCCAGGTCTTCTCCCAGACCCCGGTGGGGGAGAAGGAGGCGGCGCTGGCCCTCGGCGCGACGCGCTGGGGCATGATCCGCGCGGTCGTGATCCCCTTCGGTCGCGGCGGCATCATCGGCGGCACGATGCTCGGCCTGGGCCGCGCGCTCGGCGAGACCATCGCGGTGGTCCTCATCGTCTCCCCGGCCTTCGAGATCAAGCCGAACATCCTCGAGGTCGGCACCGCGACGGTGAGCTCGCTCATCGCCGGCCGCTTCGGCGAGGCCAACGCCACCCAGCTCTCCGCGCTGCTCGCTGCGGGCTTCGTGCTCTTCCTCATCACGCTCGTGGTCAACACCCTCGCCGCGGTGATCGTCAGCCGCAGCCGCTCCGGTGCCGGGACGGACGCCTGATGAGCACCGTCCAGGACGCCCCCGTCGAGAGCGCGGCCCGCGAGCCGCGCACCCACCTTCCCGTCCGCGACGAGGACGCCGCTCCGGCGGTGCCCCGCGCGTCCCTGGGCCGTCCCACCGCCGACGAGCGCTTCCTGCGCCTCGGCGCCTGGGGCGCGGCCCTCGGCGTCACCTGGGTGCTGACCCAGCGCGTGTTCCCGGCGCCCGGCATCGCCTGGTTCCTCGTCGTGCTCGCCCTCACCGGCCTGCTCCTCTCCGCCCTGCTCGGGGCGATGAACGGCGGCGTCGTGGAGATGAAGGACCGCTTCGCCGCGACCCTCATCACCGGCGGCGCGCTCGTCGTCGGCGGCGCGCTGCTCAGCACGGTGATCTTCGTGGTCGCCCGCGGCTACGAGCCGCTGCTGCACCTGAACTTCCTCACCTCCGACATGTCCGGCGTCGGCCCGAAGGACCCCTTCACCCGCGGCGGCGTCGCCCACGCGATCGTCGGCTCGCTGATCGAGCTCGGCATCGCGCTGGTGATCACGCTGCCGTTGGGCATCGGCACCGCGGTCTTCATGACCGAGGTCGGCGGCCGGTTCGCGGTCATCGTGCGCACGATCGTCGAGGCGATGACGGCGCTGCCCTCCATCGTCGCGGGCCTGTTCGTCTACACCGTCTTCATCATCGCGCTCGGCCAGCCCCGCTCGGGTCTGGCGGCCGGCCTCGCGATCGCGGTGATGATGCTGCCGATCGTCGCCCGTGCCGCCGACGTGGTCCTGCGCGTCGTGCCCGGCGGCCTGCGTGAGGCCAGCCTCGCGCTCGGCGCCAGCCGCTGGCGCACCGTGTGGCACGTCGTCCTGCCGACGGCCCGGCCGGGCCTGGCCACGGCGGTGATCCTCGGCGTCGCCCGCGGCATCGGCGAGACCAGCCCGGTGCTGCTCACCTCCGGCGCGGCCGGCTTCATGGTGAAGAACCCCACCGACGGCGCCATGAACTCGCTGCCGCTCTACATCTACTCCACCGTGCGCTCCGGCGAGCCGCAGGCCATCACCCGCGCCTTCGGCGCCGCCACGGTGCTGCTGATGCTCGTCCTCCTGCTCTTCGTCGTCGCCCGCCTGCTGGCCCGTCCGCCCCGCGCGGGCGGCCGTCGGCGGATCCTGCCGCGCCGCCGCGTCCGCCCGACGCCCGCCATGACGTCCGACCCGCTCGCGGTCGCCGTCGCCGTCGACCGCACCGCTCACCCCGATCACAAGGACCTCTCGTGAACCGCACCCTGGCCGTCCTCGTCCGCTGTCTCGCGGCCGGCTTCCTCGCCCTCGGCTGCGTGGCCGCCGTCCCCGGCGGCGCCAATGCCGTGGCCTATGCCCAGATCGAGGGCACCGGCTCCACCTGGTCCGAGCTGATCGTCCAGCAGTGGATCGCCGACGTCGACTCCAACGGCATCAAGGTCGTCTACACCGGCGGCGGCTCCTCGAAGGGCCGCAAGGACTTCGCCCAGGGCACCACCGACTTCGCGATCTCCGAGATCCCCTACCAGGGCAAGGACGAGCAGGGCAACGCCGACACCAGCAACGGGCGGAAGTTCGCCTACCTGCCCATCGTGGCCGGTGGCACCGCCTTCACCTACCAGCTCCAGGTCGGTGGCCAGCTGGTGCGCAACCTGCGCCTCTCCGGCGAGACGCTCACCAAGATCTTCACCAACAAGATCACCAACTGGAGCGACCCGGCGATCAGCAAGGACAACAACGGCCGCAAGCTGCCCTCGATCCCGATCACGCCGGTCGTCCGCTCCGACGGCTCGGGCACGACCGCGCAGCTCACCACCTGGATGGACAAGCAGTACCCGTCGCTGTGGCGGTCCTACTTCGGCAAGTCCGGCCTGACGTCCTACTTCCCGATCAAGCAGGGCAGCCGCACGGTGGGCCAGTCCGGCTCCGACCAGGTCATGAACGCGATCTCGGCGAAGTCTGGCAACGGCTACATCGGCTACGTGGAGTACTCCTACCCGGTCAACAAGGGCTACCCCGTCGTGAAGGTGCTCAACAAGGCCGGCTACTACGTCGAGCCGACGCAGTTCAACACGGCCGTGGCGCTCACCAAGGCCAAGATCGACAAGACGCCGGGCCCGAAGTACCTCACCCAGATCCTCGACGGGGTCTACACGAACTCCGACCCGCGGGCCTACCCGATCTCGTCGTACTCCTACATGATCATCCCGACCGGGGCGAAGGACCCGCGGATGACGACGGCCAAGCGCCAGACGCTCGCCGACTTCCTCTACTACTCCCTGTGCGCGGGCCAGACGAAGGCCGGCGACTACGGCTACTCGCCGCTGACGCTCAACCTGGTCTCGGCCGGCTTCGAGCAGATCTCGCTGCTCAAGAAGGCCGACCCCAAGATCACCCTCACCAACCGCGACGTCCGCTCGTGCAACAACCCCACGTTCGACGGCAAGAACCCCAACCGCAACAAGCTCGCCGAGATCGCCCCCAAGCCGGCCGCGTGCGACCGCGAGGGCGCCGGACCGTGCGGCACCGGCACGGGCACCGGCAAGCCGAGCACCGACGGCGGTGGCTCCGGCGGGTCGAAGGGCGGCACCGCGGCGACCGGGGGCACGACCGGGACGAAGACGTCAGGAGGGACGGGCACGGCCGCAGCGCCGACGAGCGTCGACCCGGCCACGGGCGCGGAGATCGCCAACGCCTCCGCCGCCACGACCGGCGGCGACGTCGTCGCCGACCCGAGCACCGTCCTGTCCTCGGCCCGGCCGGGCGACCAGAAGGCCTTCGGGTGGCTCTCCGGGCTGCTGCTGATCGGCCTGGTCCTCATCCCCGGCCTCTACGTCGCCGCCCTGCGACGGCGCCTGGTCGGCGGTGGCCGATGAGCTCCCTGCACCACTGGGCGGCCACGCGCGACCGTCGTCCCCTGGTCGTCTGCGCGATCGCGCTGCTGCTGGCCGGGGTCGTGTTCGCCATGACGCCCGCGCGCGCCGACACCCTCGGCCCGAACGGCGCGAACGGCCTGGGGCGCGCCTCCGCGTCGTCGGGCTACGCGGAGACCAAGACGCTCACGCGCTCCTTCGTCAACGCCGACGGCTCGACCTACGACTTCCCGAGCTCGAAGGTCACCGTCGCGGCCGACCAGACCCGCGACCTGCGCGGTCGCCAGCGCATCCAGATCTCCTGGAAGGGCGCGCACCCGAGCGCCGGCCGTGCGGTCAACCCGTACGGCGAGGCCGGGCTCAACCAGGAGTACCCGGTCGTGATCATGCAGTGCCGTGGCGTCGACGACCCGAAGGCGCCCGCTGCCAAGCGGCTCTCGCCGTCGACCTGCTTCACCACCTCCGTCGCGGAGCGCTCCCAGATCGCGCGCGGCGACAGCGAGGCGATCTGGCGCGTCGACCGCTACGCCGACGCCGCGGACCGCGAGCGCCTCTCGGGCATCGCACCCTTCCCCTCCGCGAAGTGCCCCACGGCGGACGTCACCGGCTTCTCCAGCCACCTCACGCCCTTCGTCGCCGTCGGCTCGGCCGCGAAGACCCACCTCGCCTGCAGCTCCGACACGATGCCGCCCGAGGCCGCGGTCGGGGCCGCGTTCCCGCCGGCGGAGCTGGCGGCGTTCACCGACACCGACGGCACCGGATCGGTCCAGTTCGAGGTGCGCAGCGACGTCGAGAACGAGTCCCTCGGCTGCTCGGCCAAGGTGGCCTGCTCGGTCGTGGTCATCCCGATCGAGGGCCTCAGCTGCGCGCAGCCGTCCTCGCCGATGAGCGACTCCGACAAGGCCTGCCGCAAGGGCGGACGCTTCCTGCCCGGCAGCAGCAACTTCGCCGGCGAGGGCGTCGACCTCGCGGTGTCGCCCGCCCTGTGGTGGTCGGAGTCGAACTGGCGCAACCGCTTCTCCATCCCGATCACCTTCGGCCTGCCGCCGAACACCTGCGACGTCCTCGACCCGCGTGCGCCGACGGGCTTCTACGGCTCCGAGCTGCTCGCCCAGGCCGGTCTGCAGTGGGCGCCGGCGTACTGCCTGCGCAAGGACCGCTTCAAGTTCCAGCTCAACCAGATGTCCGACATCGCCGGCTGGAACCTCATGCTCAGCGGCCAGGCCGCCGCCGCGGAGGTCTCCTCGGCCCGCGACCCCGGCCCGAACAAGGTCGGCTACGCCCCGACCGCGGTGACCGGCTTCGCCGTCGGCTACGTCATCGACAGACCGGACAACGCCGGGGAGCTGACCCGGCTGCGCATGAACGCCCGCCTGCTGGCCAAGCTCTACACGCAGAGCTACGTCGGGTCCGACCTCGGACGGGCACACCCGGGCATGGCGAAGAACCCCGTCGGGATCATGAACGACCCCGAGTTCCAGCGACTCAACCCGGGGCTGAGCCGGATCTCCCAGGAGGCCGGCGCCGCGATCCTCTCGCTCTCCAACGACTCCGACGTGATCCGCCAGATCACCGACTACATCGCCCACGACCCCGACGCGACGGCGTTCGTCGACGGCAAGCCCGACCCGTGGGGCATGGTCGTCAACCCCTCCTACAAGGGCCTCGACCTGCCGGTCGAGGGCTGGCCGCAGCTGGACTCCTACATCCCGAAGACCCAGGACCCGTGCCGCAAGGCCAACCCGGCGGTCTACTTCAACCAGATCGCCGCGCCCGTGACGACCATGGCCAAGATCTCCGCGGCCCTGCTCGACGGCTGGCCCAACGTCCAGACCCGATGCGACAAGGACCAGGCCACCGGCCTGTTCAAGCTCGGCCGCATCGACCGCCAGAGCTTCGGCGCCCGCTTCATGCTCGGTGTCGTCAGCCTGGGCGACGCCGACCGCTACGGGCTGCGCACCGCGCAGCTGCAGACGCGCAAGGGCAGCTTCGTGGGTCCTACGGACCGCTCGCTGGCCGCGGCGATCGCGCTGAGCCGGCAGAAGACGGACCTCGGCCCGTTCGTGCTCGACCAGGGCGACGTCCGCCGCTCCACCACGGCCTACCCCGGCACGATGGTCGTCTACACCGCGGCCAAGACCTCGGGTGCGTCCACGGCGGATGCCGCGAAGGTCGCCCAGTTCATCAAGATCTCCACGACCGAGGGCCAGCGTCCCGGTGCGGGCAACGGCCAGCTGCCCGGCGGCTTCCTGCCGATCCGCGACGCGGGGGCCACGCGGCCGCTGTTCCGCTCCGCGCAGCAGGTGGCCGCGGCCGTCGCCGCGCAGAAGGACGACTCCCCGCCGCCGTCGGGCACCACCGGTGGGGGAGAGGCCCCCGCCGTGGTCACCGGCGGTGACGGCGTTGCGACGGCTCCGGCCGGGGCCGGAGCCGCACCGTCCACCGGCGCCACCACGCCGGCAGCCGCCCCCGGGAGCAGCCAGCCCGTGGCGATGCCCGACACCAAGGCGGTCGGCTCCCGAGCCGCCGCCGGCCTGATCCCGAGCCTGCTGATCCTCGGGCTCGTCGGGATCGCCATCGCCAGCGGCATCCGGTTCCTCGTCGTGCCCGCGGCGCCGCACTCGCCCGGGGCGGGTGGCCGATGAGCACCCCCGTCCTCGACCCGAGCGCGACGCCCGAGGGCACCGACCCCGCGGTCACCGCCGCCCCGGTGCTGCCAGACCAGCCGGACCTGCCTGGTCTGCCTGGGCTGCCTGACGCCGAGCCGTCCCGCGGCGGCGCCCGGCGCGCCGGCCTCGGCAGCCGCCTGCGCGGGGCCGGAGGCCGGATCCGCGACGGCGTCGACCAGCGGCTGACCGGCCCGCCGCGGACGGTGCGCCCGCACGACGAGCCCGCCGTGCTGATCTCCTCGGCCTTCACGATGATCGCCCTGGTGTGCCTGTGGGCCGCCGCCCAGCTGCTGGTGCTCAGCGACCTCGGCCAGGCGCGCGCCCAGGATCTGCTCTACGGCCAGCTGCGCACCCAGATCGCCGCCGGCACCGCGCCGCTCGGCCCGATCACGCCCGTCGACGCGCCGGTCGCCCTGCTGCGGATCCCGCGGATCGGCGTCGATCAGGTCGTCGTCGAGGGCACCGCCTCCGGCGACACCCAGTCCGGCCCCGGGCACCTGCGCACCTCGGTGCTCCCGGGGCAGCAGGGCACGAGCGTGGTCCTAGGACGGGCGGCCACCTACGGGGCGCCCTTCAAGCGGCTCACCGAGCTGAGGGCCGGCGACGAGATCCAGACCGTCACCGGCCAGGGCACCACGACCTTCCGCGTCCTCGGCGTGCGTCGCGCCGGAGATCCGCTGCCCCAGCCCCGCCCTGCCGCCGCCGCACGGATCACCCTCGGGACGGCGGAGGGCAGCGGCGCGCTGGCCTCCCTGCGTCCCGATCAGGCGGTCTACGTCGACGCCGAGGCCAGCAAGGGCCTCCCCGCACCGGCCGGCGTGCCGACGGTGCTCCCCGAGTCCGAGCAGGTCATGGCCGGCGACCGGGGCGGTCTCCCGCTCCTCGCGCTGTGCCTGGCCCTGCTCCTGGCGGCGACGCTCGGCGTCGCCGCCGCCCGCCAGCGCTGGTCCGCAGCACTGGTCTGGGTGGTGGCCGCACCCGTGGTCATCGCCCTGTCCTGGGTCACGACCGACGTCGCAGCACGCCTGCTGCCGAACGTCCTGTGACGCCGTCTCGCAGCACCCCACCTCGATGAAAGAGACAGAGATGAACCTCGGCACCACCCGCCGGCACCGTCTGGGTGCCCACCTGGCCGCGGCGGCGCTCGCGGGCTCCGCCCTCGCCCTCGTCGGCGCTCCGGCCCACGCGGCCACCGACGCCAACGACCCCTCCTTCACCCCTGTCGCCGCCGACCTCATCGGCGTCGGCTCCGACACCACCCAGATCGCGCTGCACCGCGCCGCGGAGGCCTACAGCACCGCCACCTCGGGCTTCAACGTCGCCTCCTTCGCCGCCACCGGCGGCGGCCAGATCACCCTGCCGTCGGGCGCGATCAACCGCCCCAACGGCTCGGGTGCCGGCAAGGCGCTCCTCTACGGCTCGGGCAACAACACCGACGTCGACTTCGCGCGCTCCTCCTCGACGCTCAACGACGCCGAGAAGGCCGCGAGCCTCCAGCAGTTCCCCTTCGCCCTCGACACGATGGTGATGGCGGTCTCGAACAGCACCGCCTCGCACGCTCCCGCCACCCTCACCCCGGCGCAGGTCGTCTCCATCTACAAGGGCGACGTCACCAACTGGAGCCAGGTCGGCGGCACCGACGGCGTCATCCAGCCCTACCGCCCCCAGGACGGCTCGGGCACCCTGAGCTTCTTCAAGGCCAACCTCAAGGCCGCCAACGGCGGCGTCGACGTCACCTTCGCGGCCTCGGTGAAGACCACCCAGGAGCAGGACGACACCGACATCAAGAACAACGCCGACGCGATCGTCCCGATCTCGCTGGGTCGCGCCAAGCTCCTCGGCAGCACGCTGCGCTTCGAGGGCCAGACCGCCGGTCAGAACTTCGTCTACCCCCGCGCGGTCTACAACGTCGTGCGCGGCGGCGTCCAGGGCGACGCCGACGTCCAGGCGTTCTTCGGCTCCTCGGGCTACCTGTGCTCCGACGCCGCCAAGGCCGACATCGAGGCCGGCGGCCTCGAGCAGCTCGCCACCCCGGCGGCCGGCGGCGTCTGCGGCGCGGCCACCCAGAACGCGGTCACGAACTTCGCCACCAACGTCGCGGTCGACACCACCACCGCCCTCAAGGTCACCTCGACCTCGCCGGGCAAGGCCACGCTGACGGCCTCCGTCACCGCCTCCAACGCCCCCTCGGGCAGCGTCACCTTCTACCAGGGCGAGACCGTCGTCGCCTCGGCCGTGCCGCTCTCCTCGGGTCGCGCCGCCGCCACCGTCAAGGCCACCCCGGGCGTCCAGTCCTTCAGCGCCACCTTCACCCCGGACTCCCCGGCCGCCTTCCGCGGCTCCAGCGACGAGGCCTCCGGCACCGTCCTCGCGGCCGCGAAGCTGACCTCCTCGGTGCCCACCAAGGTCAAGAAGGGCAAGACCTTCAAGGCCTCGGTCACGGTCCTCAACGCCACCACGGCGAAGTCGGCCACCGGCACCGTCTCGATCCGCCTCGGCACCAAGACCGTCGCCAAGGGCACCCTGCGCTACGGCAAGGTCTCGATCACGGTCCCGAAGATCACCAAGACCGCCACCTACACGATCGTCTACGGCGGCAGCACCACCGTCTACAAGGCGTCGAAGTCGGTCAAGGTCACCGCGACCAGCTGATCTCAGCACCCCTGCACCACCCCGCAGCACCCTGCAGCATCCCGTCCCGCCCCGACCGCGATCCGGTCGGGGCGGGGCGGCCCCGCACCACCGCCCCACCCGTGCAGCACCCGAATCCCGTGAGAGTGACCCGATGACCCTCGACGCCGCCGAGACCACCGTCCTGCCGCCCGTGCCCGCCGACCCGCGCGACGCGCGTCCGCTCGCCGAGCTCGAGGCCCGCGACATCACCGCCTGGTTCGGCGAGCGCAAGGTGCTCGACCGCGTCTCGCTGACGATGCGTGCCGGCGGCATCACCGCCCTCATCGGCCCGTCCGGCTGCGGCAAGTCGACCTTCCTGCGCATCCTCAACCGGATGCACGAGCTGGTGCCCTCGGCCCAGCTCGCCGGCGAGGTGCTCCTCGACGGCGAGGACATCTACGACCCCGCCAAGCGCCTCATCGACGCCCGCCGCTCCATCGGCATGGTCTTCCAGAAGCCCAACCCGTTCCCGGCGATGTCGATCCGGGAGAACGTCCTGGCCGGCCTGCGTCTCACCGGCACCCGTCTGCCGCGCTCCGAGCAGGACGCGCTGGTGGAGGCCTGCCTGCGCAAGGGCGGCCTGTGGACCGAGGTCAAGGACCGCCTCGACGCCCCCGGCGGCGGTCTGTCCGGTGGCCAGCAGCAGCGCCTGTGCATCGCCCGCTCGCTGGCGGTGACCCCGCGGATCCTGCTCATGGACGAGCCCTGCTCGGCCCTGGATCCGACGTCCACCCGCGTGATCGAGGAGACCATGCTGGAATTGGCCCAGGAGGTGACCATCGTGATCGTCACGCACAACATGCAGCAGGCGGCCCGGGTCTCCACCGAGTGCGCCTTCTTCCTGGCCTCCCACGGCACGCCGGGCGTCATCGTCGAGCACGGCGACACCCGCGCGATGTTCGAGAACCCGCAGGACCAGCGCACCAGCGACTACGTGCAGGGACGGTTCGGCTGATCGTGTCCCGTCGTGCCCGCCGTCGTCGCGGCCCGCGCCGCTCCGGCTGGCAGGCTCCGCGCACGCTCCTGCTCTTCGCCGTCCTCCTGGGCCTCTCGACGATCGTCGTCGGCGGGCTCTCCCGGCTCTATGCGCCCGAGCGCCCGCTCGACCTGACCCCGCCCGCCGACGTCGTCTCCGGCCCCGCGCCGGAGGCGGTCGCGCGGCCGGCCGAGGTCTCGCGCAGCGCGGGCGGACGCCCGGGCATCGACCCCGCCTGGCTGCGTCGCACGGCCGCCGCGGCGGGCATCCCCGAGGCGGCGCTGCGCGCCTACGCCCAGGCGCAGGTCGCCGACGTCGGCGGCTGCGGCATCGGCTGGACCACCCTGGCCGGCATCGGCTGGGTGGAGTCCCACCACGGCACCATCGGCGGTCGCACCCTCGAGGCCGACGGCCGCTCCGAGCCGCCGATCATCGGCCCGGCCCTCGACGGGTCCGGCTCCTTCCGCGCCCTGCGCTCGACGCCGGAGTCCCAGGCCTGGCACGGCGACCCGCGCTGGGAGCACGCCGTCGGCCCGATGCAGTTCCTGCGCTCGTCGTGGGACCGCTGGTCCGCCGACGGCGACGGCGACGGCGTCCGCGACCCCCTCGATCTCGACGACGCCGCGGCCGCCACGGCCCGCTACCTCTGCGCCGACGGACACGACCTGGCCACCGGCGCCGGCTGGTCGGCGGCGATCTTCAGCTACAACCACTCCGACGCCTACGTCCGCGACGTCTACGCCGCCGCCTCGTCCTACGCCGCCCGCACCTCCTGAGCGCGGGCCGACGCCTCAGATCATCGTCGAGGCCTTCTCCAGCACCACGCGGATGATCTGCTCCATCTCGGCGAAGTGCTCGGGGCCGCAGACCAGCGGGGGAGCGAGCTGGATGACGGGGTCGCCGCGGTCGTCGGCGCGGCAGTAGAGGCCCTCGGCGAACAGCGCCTTGGAGACGTAGCCGTAGAGGATGCGCTCGCACTCCTCGGCGGTGAAGGACTCCTTGGTGGTCTTGTCCTTGACCAGCTCGATGCCGTAGAAGAACCCGTCGCCGCGGACGTCGCCGACGATCGGCAGGTCGAGCAGCCGCTCGAGGGTGCCGCGGAAGACCGGCTCCTGGGTGCGGACGTGCTCGAGGACGCCCTCGTTCTCGAAGATCTCGAGGTTCTTCAGCGCGACGGCGCAGGCCACGGGGTGGCCGCCGAAGGTGTAGCCGTGGGCGAACATCGTGTCGCCGTGGAGGAAGGGCTCCATGAGGCGGTCGGTGGTGATCATCGCGCCGAGCGCGGCGTAGCCCGAGGTGAGGCCCTTGGCGCTGGTGATGATGTCGGGCAGGTAGTCGTAGCGCTGCGCGCCGAACATGTGGCCGAGGCGGCCGTAGGCGCAGATGACCTCGTCCGAGACCAGCAGGACGTCGTGCTCGTCGCAGATCTCCCGCACCCGCTGCCAGTAGCCGGGAGGCGGCGGGAAGCAGCCGCCGGCGTTCTGCACCGGCTCGAGGAAGACCGCGGCGACGGTCTCGGGGCCTTCGTTCTCGATCGCGACGCCGATCTGGTCGGCGGCCCAGCGGCCGAACGCCTCGGGGTCCTCGCCGTGCAGGGGCGCCCGGTAGAGGTTGGTGTTCGGGACGCGGAAGGTCGAGGGCACCAGGGGCTCGAAGGGCGCCTTGAGGCCGGGCAGGCCGGTGATCGAGAGCGCGCCGTGGGTGGTGCCGTGGTAGGCGATCGCGCGGCTGATGACCTTGTGCTTCATCGGCTTGCCGGTGAGCTTGAAGTAGTTCTTGGCCAGCTTCCAGGCCGACTCGACGGCCTCGCCGCCGCCGGAGGTGAAGAAGACGCGGTTGAGGTCGCCGGGGGCCTCGTGGGCCAGCCGCTCGGCGAGCTCGACGGCACGCGGGTGCGCGTAGGACCACAGCGGATGGAAGGCCAGCTCGCGTGCCTGCGCGGCGGCGGCGTCGGCGAGCTCGGTGCGGCCGTGGCCCAGCTGGCTGACGAACAGGCCGGCCAGGCCGTCGAGGTAGCGACGCCCGTGGTCGTCGAAGAGGTAGACGCCCTCGCCGCGCTCGATGACCGGCACGTCGCCGTGCTCGTAGGAGCCGTGCCGGGTGAAGTGCATCCACAGGTGGCTCTTCGCGGCGTGCTGGAGCTGGTCGTGATCGAGGGCCATGGCTCCATGGTGCGCGTCCGATCCGCTTCATGACAAGTCTTCGATTTCGGAATCCGTTGCAGGGAGGTAAATCCATCGCGAAATCCGTTGCATCACGCTGGACGCCCTCGGGAGCCCGGGCCTAGGCTCGCCGGCATGGCTGACCAGACCTTCTCCAACGTCATCGACGGCCGGCTGGTGCCGTCGGCCTCCGGCGCGACCTACGACGTCGTCGACCCCACCACCGGCGCGGTCTACGCGCAGGCGCCGATGTCGGCGCAGGAGGACGTCGACCGCGCCTACGCCGCCGCCGACCGCGCCTTCGAGACCTGGGGCCAGACGACGCCGCAGGAGCGCGCCGGCGCCCTGCTCAAGCTGGCCGACGCCATCGAGGCGCGGGTCGAGGACCTCAACGCCGTGGAGTGCAAGGACACCGGCAAGCCGATCGGCCTGACGATGTCGGAGGAGATGCCCTACGCCTCCGACCACTTCCGCTTCTTCGCCGGCGCGTGCCGGGTCATGAGCGGCAGCGCGGCCGGGGAGTACATGAGCGGGATGACCTCCTTCGTGCGGCGCGAGCCCATCGGCGTCGTCGGCCAGGTGACGCCGTGGAACTACCCGCTGCTGATGATGATCTGGAAGATCGCCCCCGCCCTCGCGGCCGGCAACACCGTCGTCCTCAAGCCCAGCGACACCACGCCCGCCAGCTCCACGTTGCTCGCCGAGATCGCCCAGGAGTTCCTCCCGGCGGGCGTGCTCAACGTGGTGTGCGGCGACCGCGACACCGGTCGCGCGCTGGTCTCCCACCCGACCCCGCAGATGGTGGCCATCACCGGCTCGGTGCGCGCCGGCATGGAGGTCGCCGGCGCCGCGGCCGCCGACCTCAAGCGCGTCCACCTCGAGCTCGGCGGCAAGGCGCCGGTCGTCGTCTTCGAGGACGCCGACCTCGGCGCCGCCGCCACCTCGATCGCCGAGGCCGGCCTGTTCAACGCCGGCCAGGACTGCACCGCCGCCACCCGCGTGCTGGTCGCCGACGCCGTGCACGACGAGTTCGTCGCCGCGCTCGCCGAGGCCGCAGCCGGTCTCAAGACCGGCATGCCCGACGACGAGGACACCTACTACGGGCCGCTCAACAACGTCGACCAGCTCGCGCGCGTCGCCGGCGTGGTCGACCGCCTGCCCGACCACGCCACGATCAGCACCGGCGGCCGGCAGGTCGGCGACGCCGGCTACTTCTACGCCCCCACCGTGCTCTCCGGCCTGCGCCAGGACGACGAGCAGGTGCAGACCGAGATCTTCGGGCCCGTCATGACCGTCCAGCGCTTCGCCGACGAGGGCGAGGCCCTGCGCCACGCCAACGGCGTCCAGTACGGGCTGGCCTCCAGCGTCTGGACCGCCGACCACGCCCGCGCCATGCGGATGTCCAAGCACCTCGACTTCGGCGTCGTGTGGATCAACACCCACATCCCCTTCGTCTCCGAGATGCCCCACGGCGGGTTCAAGCACTCCGGCTACGGCAAGGACCTCTCCATGTACGGCCTCGAGGACTACACCCGAGTCAAGCACGTCATGACCTCCCTCGGCTGAGCGCCGCGACACCGGCGCGCTGCCGGCGTTGTCGGCGCTCGACGGCCCGCTCCGCTCCAAGGCCGCCTTCGCGCCTCCGCCTTGGCATCACACCGCTCTCGCGACGCTCAGCTCGAGGGACCCACGCTCCACCGTGAGGAAGAACTGACATGAGGATCCTGCTGATCGGCGCCGGCGGCGTCGGGTCCGCCTTCGCGGCCATCGCCGCCCGGCGCGACTTCTTCGAGACGATCGTCGTCGCCGACCACGCGCTCGCGCGGGCCGAGGCGGCGGCCGCCACCGACGCCCGCTACGTCGCGGCGCAGATCGACGCCTCCTCGGCCGGGGCCGTCGAGGCGCTGTGCCGCGAGCACGCCATCACCCACGTGATGAACGCGGTCGACCCCGTCTTCGACATGCCGATCTTCGAGGGCGCGTTCGCCGCCGGCGCCGACTACCTCGACATGGCGATGTCGCTGTCCCGGCCGCACCCCGAGCGCCCCTACGAGGTGCCCGGCGTGAAGCTCGGCGACGAGCAGTTCGCGCGGGCGGGGGAGTGGGAGGCCGCGGGACGCCTGGCGCTGGTGGGCATCGGCGTCGAGCCGGGCCTCTCCGACGTCTTCGCCCGCTATGCCGCCGACCACCTCTTCAGCGAGATCGACGAGCTCGGCACCCGCGACGGCGCCAACCTCGTGGTCCGCGACGAGGAGGGCCGGGAGGTCTTCGCGCCGTCGTTCTCGATGTGGACCACCATCGAGGAGTGCCTCAACCCGCCGGTGATCTGGCAGGACGGCGCGTGGCACACCACCGCCCCCTTCTCCGAGCCCGAGGTCTTCTGCTTCCCCGAGGGCATCGGCCCGGTCGAGTGCGTGAACGTCGAGCACGAGGAGGTGCTCCTCATGCCGCGCTGGGTCGAGTGCCGCCGCGCCACCTTCAAGTACGGCCTGGGCGAGGAGATGATCACCATCCTCAAGGTGCTCCACCAGCTGGGCCTCGATCGCACCGAGCCGGTGCGGGTCAAGGGCGTCGAGGTGAGCCCGCGCGACGTCGTCGCGGCCGTGCTGCCCGACCCCGCCACCATCGGCTCGCGGATGACCGGCAAGACCTGCGCCGGGCTGTGGGTCACCGGCACCGGCAAGGACGGCGCCCCGCGCTCGACCTACCTCCACCACGTGGTCGACAACGAGTGGACGATGCGCGAGTACGGCCACCAGTGCGTGGTCTGGCAGACCGCGATCAATCCCGTCGTCGCCCTCGAGCTGCTGGCCACCGGCGTGTGGAGCGGCGCCGGCGTGCTCGGCCCCGAGGCCTTCGACGCCGTCCCGTTCCTCGACCTGCTCACCGCCTACGGCAGCCCCTGGGGCATCCAGGAGCTGACCCCGGGGCCCGCCGGGGGCGACTCGGCGACGCCCTCCTCCTGACGAACCGACCCCTCGGACCTAGGCTGATCCCATGACGCACGGTGGCCCCGCTCTTCCGCAGATCCGCAACCTCGTGACCGCGATCCCCGGACCTCTTTCGGCGCAGATGCTCGATCGCAAGAAGTCCTCCGTCGCCGACGGCGTCGGCACCGGTCTCCCGGTCTTCATCGCCGCGGCCGGCGGCGGCGTGCTCCTCGACGTCGACGGCAACAGCCTCATCGACCTCGGCTCGGGCATCGCCGTCACCACCGTCGGCAACGCCGCGCCGAAGGTCGTCGAGCGGGTGCGCGAGCAGCTGGAGTCCTTCACCCACACCTGCTTCATGGTCACCCCCTACGAGGGGTACGTCGCGGTGTGCGAGGCGCTGGCCGAGCTCACGCCGGGCGAGCACGCCAAGAAGTCCGCGCTGTTCAACTCCGGCGCCGAGGCGGTCGAGAACGCCGTCAAGATCGCGCGCGTGGCCACCGGCAAGGACGCCGTGGTCGTCTTCGACCACGCCTACCACGGCCGCACGAACCTCACGATGGCCATGACGGCCAAGAACATGCCCTACAAGCACGGCTTCGGGCCGTTCGCCGGCGAGGTCTACCGGGCGCCGATGAGCTACCCGCTGCGCGACGGCCTCTCCGGCGCCGAGGCCGCGGCCCGCGCCATCGACGTCATCGAGAAGCAGGTCGGCGCCACCAACGCCGCCTGCGTCGTCATCGAGCCGATCCAGGGCGAGGGCGGCTTCGTCGTCCCGGCGCAGGGCTTCCTGCCGGCGCTCGCGGCCTGGTGCCGCGAGAACGACGTGCTGCTGATCGCCGACGAGATCCAGTCGGGCTTCGCGCGCACCGGCGACTGGTTCGCCTGCGACCACGAGGGCGTCGTCCCCGACCTCGTCACCACGGCCAAGGGCATCGCCGGCGGCCTCCCGCTGGCCGCGGTCACCGGCCGCTCCGAGGTCATGGACGCCGTGCACGTCGGCGGCCTGGGCGGCACCTACGGCGGCAACCCGCTGGCCTGCGCCGCCGCGCTGGGCGCCATCGAGGAGATGCGCGAGCACGACCTGCGCGCTCGGGCCCGCGAGATCGAGACGCTCATGCGCACCCGGCTCGAGACGCTGCGCGAGCGGTTCCCGGTGATCGCCGAGGTCCGCGGCCGCGGCGCGATGCTGGCCATCGAGCTCCTCGGCCCCGACGGCGCGCCCGACGCCGCCCGCGCCGCCGCGGTCAACGCCGCCTGTCACCAGCGCGGCGTCGTCACCCTCACCTGCGGCACCTGGGGCAACGTCTTCCGGTTCCTGCCCTCGCTGGCCATGGGCGACGACCTGCTCCACGAGGCCTTCGACGTCGTCGCCGAGGCCTTCGAGGTCACCGCCTGAGGGCGGCCGGCTCGCCGCGGGCGTCCAGGGCCACGAAGCAGTAGCCCTGGGCCCGCAGCCGGCGCACCTCGCGCGGCACCGCGGCCACGGTGGCGGGGGAGTTGTCGACGCCGTCGTGCTGCAGCACCACGCTGCCGTCGCGGCCGTGCGCGCGCACCTGCCCGAGCACGCCGCTGGTGATGCGGCGCGTCGGCAGGCCGGTCCAGTCGCGGGAGTCGACGTTCCACAGCACGCTCACCAGGCCGAGGCTGCGGATGACCCGCTCGACCGCTGCGTTCGTCGCGCCGTAGGGCGGGCGCACCAGCCGCGACGGCGTGACGCCGGCGCGCCGCAGCGCCGTGGACGTGGCCCGGAGCTCGCTGCGCACCTGCGCCGCGGAGAGCGTGGTGAGGTCGGCGTGGTCCTCGGTGTGGTTGCCGATCGTGAAGCCGCTGCGGGCCACGAGCCGCGCGGCCGCCGGGGCCTCGCTGACCCGGCTGCCCACCATGAAGAAGGTGGCCGGCACGTCGAGGCGCCGCAGCACGCGCACCAGCCGCGGCGTCACCGTGGCCGAGGGTCCGTCGTCGAATGTGAGCGCCACGCGCCCGGAGCGGCAGGCCCAGGTTCCGACCTCGGAGCCGGGTGCCCGGGTGGCTCCGGTGGCTCGGCGTGCCGGCGTCCGCGGTGAGGCGGGCGGCGCCGGTGCGCGGTCGGCCGCGGCGGCCACCGGCGCGGCGGCCCGCGGACGCATCCGGTCCTCGGCGGTCGGCCCGGCCTGGGCGGCGACGGCGGCCAGGGCCGCCATCACCGTCAGCACCGTGACGACGCGCACCGCCAGTGCGGTGCGGCGGCGTCGAACGCGGTCCGGGAGGGCCGGCGGCGCAGGCGGGGACGAGGGAGCGTGGAGCACGAGCGGGGCCTTCTGGTGCAGGTGTGGCGGAGGGTGCGGACGCCAGTGTGAGTGCTCCTCGGGCCCGGAGGTTGCCGCGACGCGCCGTCGGGCCGGTGCGGGAGGGCTGCGAGGATGCTCCGGTGCGCGACGTCGTCATCCTCGGCTCCACCGGATCCATCGGCACCCAGGCCCTCGACCTGGTGCGGGACAACCCCGACCGGTTCCGCGTCGTCGGCCTCACCGCCGGCGGCTCCCAGCCCGACCTCCTGGCCGCCCAGGTGGCCGAGTTCGCCCCGCGGTTCCACGGCACGGGGGAGGAGGCCTCGGTGGAGGCGGCCGCGCTGGAGTGCGACGTCGTCCTCAACGGCATCACCGGCGCGGTCGGCCTGCGTCCGACCCTGGCCGCCCTCGAGGCCGGTCGCACCCTCGCCCTGGCCAACAAGGAGTCGCTGATCATCGGCGGCCCGCTGGTCGAGGAGATCGCCCGGCCGGGCCAGATCGTGCCGGTCGACAGCGAGCACAGCGCCATCGCGCAGAGCCTGCGCGCCGGCAGCGCCGCGGAGGTGCGACGCCTCGTGCTCACCGCGTCGGGCGGCCCGTTCCGCGGCCGCAGCCGCGAGGCGCTCCACGACGTCACCCCGGCCGAGGCCCTGGCGCACCCGAACTTCGCGATGGGCACGGTCATCACCACCAACTCCGCGACCCTGGTCAACAAGGGCCTGGAGGTGATCGAGGCCCACCTGCTCTTCGGCGTGCCCTTCGAGCGCATCGACGTCGTCGTCCACCCCCAGCAGCTGATCCACTCGATGGTCGAGTTCGTCGACGGCGCCGTCGTCGCCCAGCTCGGGCTGCCGACGATGCTCGTGCCGATCGCGCTCGGCCTCGGCTGGCCCGACCGCGTCCCCGACGCCGAGACGCCCATCGACTGGACCCGCGCCGCCGACTGGCGCTTCGAGCCGGTCGACGCCGTCGCGTTCCCGGCCATCGACCTCGCCCGCGACGCCGGCACCCGCGGCGGCACCGCGCCGGCGGTCTACAACGCGGCGAACGAGGCGTGCGTCGCGGCCTTCCATGAGAACCGCCTGAGGTTCACCGGGATCGTCGACGTGGTCGGCTCCGTCCTCGCCGCCCACGACGTACCCTCGGGAGGGCACCTCACGCTCGACGACGTCCTCGCGGCCGACGCCTGGGCGCGCGAGGAGGCCGCCCGCCTGATCGCCCGCTCCTAGGAGAACGATGACCGTCCTGCTCTACACGCTCGGCGTGCTGGTGTTCGCCCTGGCGATCCTGGCCTCGATCGGCCTGCACGAGCTGGGCCACATGATCCCGGCCAAGGCGTTCGGCGGGAAGGTCACCCAGTACTTCATCGGCTTCGGGCCGACGGTGTGGAGCAGGCAGGTCGGCGAGACCGAGTACGGCGTCAAGGCGATCCCGCTCGGCGGCTACGTCAAGATCGTCGGCATGCTGCCGCCGGGCGCCGAGCAGCTCGGCGAGGTCACCGTCGACGCCGACGGCAACCAGGTGACGCGGGTGCGCAAGTCCAACACCGGCATGTTCACCCAGCTCATCTCCGACGCCCGTGCCGCGGAGTGGGAGCTCGTGGGCCCCGACGACTCCGATCGCCTCTTCTACAAGATGGCGTCGTGGAAGAAGATCGTCGTGATGGCCGGCGGCCCGACGGTCAACCTGCTCATCGCCTTCTTCGTCTTCTGGCTGGTCTTCGCCACCTACGGCGTGCGCACGATCGAGGCGGCCCCGGGGCGGCCCGTCGTCGCCGAGGTCTCCCAGTGCGTGCTGCCCTACGCCGAGAGCGGCCGCGCCTGCACCGCGCAGGACCCCGCCGCCCCGGCGGCCGAGGCCGGCCTGCGTCCCGGTGACGTCATCACCTCCTTCAACGGCACCGCCGTGCGCGACTGGGACCAGCTGCGCGGCCTGATCCGCGACAACTCCGACGGCAAGGCCGTGATCGGCTACGAGCGCGACGGCCAGGCGCTCACCGGCACCACCAGCACCACCGTCGAGGCCCGCCCGACCTCCGACACCGACGCCGCGCTGCGCCAGGTCGGCTTCCTCGGCGTGAGCCCGCGCTCCGGGCTCGTGGTGGAGAAGGGCGGCCCGATCTACACCCTCGACCAGATGGGCACGATGGCGAAGCAGTCCGTCGAGGCCCTGGCGACGCTGCCGGTCAAGGTGTGGGGCGTGGCGAAGGCCATCGTCGGCGTCCAGGAGCGCGCGGCCGACAGCCCCATCAGCATCGTCGGCGGCGGTCGCATCGCCGGCGAGACCGTCTCGGAGTCGGCCATCGACAACGGCTCGAAGGCCGCCTACGTCGGCATGCTGATCGGCGGGTTCAACCTCTTCATCGGTCTGTTCAACTTCGTGCCGCTGCTGCCGCTCGACGGCGGCCACATCGCCAGCGCCGCCTGGGAGTGGCTGCGCCGGGGTCTGGCGCGTCTGCGCCGGCGTCCCGACCCGGGCTACGTCGACGCCGCCCGGCTGCTGCCCATCGCCTACGTCGTGGCCAGCTTCATCCTGCTCATGGGCGTGGTGCTGATCGTCGCCGACCTCGTGGTGCCGGTCTCGGTGACCGGCTGAGTCCTCGGCTCGTCGGCCCGGCCCACCTCGCCCACCCCGGCGATCGGGGCGCGGCCGCGACCCCGCAGTAGGCTCGGAGACATGACCAGCATCAGCCTCGGCATGCCGGAGGCCCCGCCCCCGGTGCTCGCGCCCCGCCGGAAGACCCGCCAGATCCAGGTGGGCAGCGTGGGCGTCGGCAGCGACCACCCGATCTCGGTGCAGTCGATGACCACCACCCTCACCGCCGACGTCAACTCCACGCTCCAGCAGATCGCCGAGCTGACCGCCGCCGGCTGCGACATCGTCCGCGTCGCCTGCCCCAGCCAGGACGACGCCGAGGCCCTCCCGGCCATCGCCACGAAGTCGCAGATCCCGGTCATCGCCGACATCCACTTCCAGCCGAAGTACGTCTTCGCCGCCATCGACGCCGGCTGCGCCGCCGTGCGCGTCAACCCCGGCAACATCAAGAAGTTCGACGACCAGGTCAAGGAGATCGCCAAGGCGGCCCAGGACCGCGGCACCTCGATCCGCATCGGCGTCAACGCCGGCTCCCTCGACAAGCGCCTGCTGGAGAAGTACGGCAAGGCGACGCCCGAGGCGCTGGTGGAGTCCGCGGTCTGGGAGGCCTCGCTGTTCGAGGAGCACGGCTTCCGCGACTTCAAGATCTCGGTCAAGCACAACGACCCCGTCGTCATGGTCCGCGCCTACGAGCTGCTCGCCGAGCGGGGCGACTGGCCGCTGCACCTCGGCGTCACCGAGGCCGGTCCCGCCTTCCAGGGCACCATCAAGTCGGCCACCGCGTTCGGCGCGCTGCTGAGCAAGGGCATCGGCGACACCATCCGCGTCTCCCTCTCGGCCCCGCCGGTCGAGGAGGTCAAGGTCGGCATCCAGATCCTGCAGTCGCTGAACCTGCGACCGCGCAGGCTCGAGATCGTCTCCTGCCCCTCCTGCGGCCGGGCCCAGGTCGACGTCTACAAGCTCGCCGAGGAGGTCACCGCCGGCCTCGACGGCCTCGAGGTGCCGCTGCGCGTGGCCGTCATGGGCTGCGTCGTCAACGGCCCGGGCGAGGCCCGCGAGGCCGACCTCGGCGTCGCCTCGGGCAACGGCAAGGGCCAGATCTTCGTCAAGGGCGAGGTCATCAAGACCGTGCCGGAGTCGCAGATCGTCGAGACCCTCATCGAGGAGGCCATGCGCATCGCCGAGGGCATGGAGGCCGTCGACGGCGCCGCCCCCGAGGTCAACGTCGGCTGAGCTCGTCCCCGACCCAGCACCGGAC
>NZ_JBUZJI010000014.1:86720-98065 GCF_055282735.1 Nocardioides sp. B129/18
GCGCGGGGGTCCGCTGCGTGCGAGGGGTGCTGTGCCGCCGGCGCGTCCGGGGCGTCAGTCGCCCAGGCGGTCGGCCCGCGAGTGGCCCAGGGCCAGCGTCAGGCCGATGGCCACGAAGAGCACCAGGCTCACCGGGCCGGGGCCGAAGCCCAGACCCCCGTGCTTCGGGGCCACGGCCGCCCAGTCGGAGAACGAGGCGCCCAGCGGGCGGGTCAGCACGTAGGCGCTCCAGAAGGCGGCCACGCCGCCGAGGCCGAGACGCCGGTGTGCCAGCCACGGCAGCAGGATCAGGCCGACGAACAGGACGCCGGGCACCCAGTAGCCCAGGTGGAAGGTCGAGGCGAACAGGTCGCCCGTGGCGGTGCCGAGCGCGAAGGTCGCCAGCACGGTGGCCCAGTAGAAGCGCTCGCGGCGCGGCGTCGCGATGCTGTGGATCGAGAGCGTGCCCTCGCTGCGCCACCAGGCGTAGAGGATGCCGGCCACGAGCGCCACGAACGCCAGCGTCGAGGTCAGGTAGGAGACGTGGAGCACGACGCGCCACACGTCGGCGGCCATGGTGCCGAAGACGCTGACCATCGTCACCGCGGACCAGTAGATCCACGGGCGGTAGCGATCGGCGCGCAGCTGGGCGCCCATGGACACCAGCAGCGCGATGCCGGCGAGGACGCCGAGCGGGATCACCAGCGGCGAGCGTCCGATCCAGTCCGAGGTCGTCTCGCCGACGCCGGTGGTGAGGATCTTGGTGAACCAGAAGAGCGCCGTCGCGGCCGGCACCTTGGTCAGGACGGCGACGCCAGCGGTGCGAGCGGCGGGGAGGTCGAGGGTGGGCTCGGAGGCGGTCATGACGTCAGGGTGCGGCCCGGAACCTGCCGGGCACCTGATCGATCCGCGTCCACGCGGCCGCCGGGGTGCCGCGGGCACCACTAGGCTGCGCGTGTGATCGGAACCCGTCCCGGCGTGCGGCCCCTCGGCGCCGCCGACCTCGACGAGTTCCTCGCGCTCGCGGACGCCGACCCGGTCGTGAACGTCTTCGCCTCCCACCGGGCCCGCATCACCAACCTCGAGCCCCGCTGGCTCGGCGGCGAGGTGTGGGGCCGCTTCTCCGGCGGCCGCCTGGTGGCCGCCTGCCACGTGGGCGCGAACCTCGTGCCCGTCGGCGGCACCGCCGACGACCTCGAGGCCTTCGCCGAGCACGCCCGGCTGCGCAGCCGCTCGATCTCCACGATCGTCGGCCCGCACGCGGCCGTCGAGGTGCTGTGGGAGTCGCTCGGCCCGGCCTGGGGCACCCCGCGGGAGATCCGCTGGCGTCAGCCGCACCTGGAGATCACCGGCCCCGCGGCCATCGCCGCCGACCCCGGCGTGCGCCGCACCACCCGGGCCGACCTCGCCGAGCTGTACCCGGCGTGCGTGGCGATGTACACCGAGGAGGTCGGCGTCTCCCCGGAGGCCGGCGGCGCCGGCTCGATCTACCGCGATCGCGTCGCCCAGCTGGTGGGTCGGGGGTGGTCCTTCGCGCGCTTCGACGATGGGCGCCTGGTCTTCAAGGCCGAGGTCGCCTGCGCCACCCCGCACGCCGCCCAGATCCAGGGCGTCTACGTCCCGCCCGAGCTGCGCGGTCAGGGCCTGGCCACCGCGGGCATGGCGGCCGTCGTCGAGCTGGTGCGCAGCGAGATCGCGCCCACCGTCTCCCTCTACGTCAACGAGTGGAACCACGCCGCCCGCACCGCCTACGCGCGGGCCGGCTTCCGGCAGTCGGAGCTGTTCGCCACCGTCATGTTCTAGGGAGGCCCTGGCGGCGGCCCGGTAGGGTCGCGCCGTGGCCCTCTCCCGTACCGCCAAGGCCGTCGCGACGGCGTTCACCGTGTCCGGCGTCATCCACCTGGTGCGCCCGCAGACGTTCTCCCCGGCGATGCCGCCGTGGCTGCCGCGGCACCGCGAGCTGATCATCGGCAGCGGCGTCGCCGAGCTGGCCTGCGCGGCCGGGCTCGCGGTGCCCGCCACCCGCGGGGTGGCCGGCAAGGCCAGCGCCCTGCTGCTCGTGGGCGTCTTCCCGGGCAACGTCCAGATGGCGCTCGACGCCCAGAAGGGCTCGAGCACCGCGCTGAAGGCCGCGATGCTGGCCCGCCTGCCGCTCCAGTGGCCGATGATCCGCGCCACCTGGAACGCCGGCCGCTGACCCTGCCGACTCGGGACCGACTCGGGACCGACTCGGGACCGGCTCAGAAGGCGGGGATCCTGCGCAGCGGCGAGACCCGCTCGCAGTCGGTGACGTCGCAGGCCACCGCTGCGCGCTCGTGCTGACTGGCGACGTCCAGCAGCACGCCGCCGTCGTCGAGCCAGCGCAGGACGCTGAGCGAGATCGTGCCCGCCGACGTGCGGTAGAGCGCGACCGGGCTGCCGTCGACACGGCTGATCCGCTCGCCCGACGGCGCGTCGTCGGTGGCGTCCAGATCGGCCTGCATCACCAGGCGGCCGTCGGGGGAGAACGAGGTCGCCAGCCACTGGCAGGAGTGCGAGAGCGTGGTGCTCGGCGCGCTCAGGCTGGAGATCACCGAGCAGGTCGAGTCGCCGCTGGGCCGGTTGAGGGCCAGGCGGTCCGCGGCGTAGCTGGCCAGGTAGCCGTCGTCCGCCGAGATCCGCCGCACCCGGTCGGTCGCGACGTCCCACTCCACGGTGCCCAGCGGCGCGTCGCCGGACAGGAGCTGGCGCGAGCCGGTGGCGTCGAGGGGCCGGGCGAACCCCGGGAACTCGTGGTGGCCGAGCAGCCGCGCGGTGTCGGTGGCGTAGATCCGCACCGTGCTCTTAGTGATGCTGGCCTGGGTGACGGTGCTGAGGCGGGTGCCGTCCGCGCTGAGGAACGGCTCGCGGTCGCCGAGGTCGCTGCCGCCCACGGCCGTCGGGGACCGGTCCGCGCTGACCCGCACCACCCGCTGCTCGTCGCCGACCACGGTGCGCACCAGGTAGCCGCCGCCTCCGGCGCCGAGCAGGTAGAGGGGCTTGCCCGGCACGGCGATGCGCTGGTCGCCCACGTGCACGGTGCGCCCCTGGAGGTACGGATGCACGACGTCGTCGCCGCGCGGCGCGGAGCGCGGGCTGAGCGTGGTCGACGGCGTCGACGTGGCCACCGCCGGATCTGCGGTCGCCGTCGAGGAGTCGGCGGTGACGGCCGTGCAGGCGAGCAGCGATCCGGCGAGCGCCGCGCCGGCCAGCAGGCTCAGGGCCAGGGGAGCCGATCGGCGGGCGGTGGAGCGGGCGGCGGTGAGGCGGTGGATGGGGCGAGGAGTGCTGCGCATGGGGGTCGACCTCCGGGGTGGGGCGCGCGTCTCGCGCCGTCGGGTGTAGGACGGGACCGCTGGCCGTCGGGTTGTCCCCCGGACGAGGAGATCGGCCCCCGCGCATCGCGCGAGGGCCGATCTCCTGCTGTCTCAGGGCCCGGATCAGTCGAACGGCGAGGGGTGGAGCGGGGAGACCTGCTCGCAGACGTCGCTGCTGCAGGAGCTCCGCGGGGCCGATCGGGTGCTGCTCGTGTGGTCAGCTGGTCAGGCGGTCAGGTGCTGGCCTCAGGAGAACGGCGACGGCCGGATGTCCGAGACCCGCTCGCACTCGGCGCCCAGGCAGCTGATGTCGGCCTCGCTGCTGCCGCTGGTGGCGGTCAGGAGGACCTCTCGCCCGCCGAGCCAGTCCGCCAGGTCGAGGGTCCAGGTCGCGCTGGAGCGCACGTACTCGACGATCGGTCGACCTGCCACGCCCGCGAGACGGATCCGGGTCGGGCCGGGGCCGTCGGTGTCGGCGGGCATCTGCGCCATGAGCGCGCCGTCGGGGGAGAAGGACGCCACCGACCACGAGCAGGAGCGGGACAGCGCGTCGCCCGGCGCGGAGATCCGCTCCACCCGCGTGCAGGGCACGTCGCGGGTCGGGTCGACGGAGTACGCGATGCGGTCGGCGCCGAGGTCTGCGCGATAGGCGGGGATGTCGGCGAGACGGCGGATCGCCTCGGTGCCGACGCGCCACTCCAGCGTGTAGCGCTGTCCGTAGCTGGCGACGAGCTGACGCGAGCCGGTGGCGTCCACGGGGGTGACCCGACCGCTGAAGACCCGCGAGCCGAGGATCCTCCCCGTCGTGGTGTCGACGACCCGCAGGGACGTGCGGACGGGGCTGCCGCTCACCTGCGCGGTCGTGAGGCGGGTGCCGTCGGCGCTGAGGTAGGCGTCGCGTCCGGTCGCGTCGCCGCCGAGCTGCACCGGGTCCTGTCCGTCGGCGACGCGGACGACGCGGGCCCGCTCG
Organism: Nocardioides sp. B129/18; assembly: GCF_055282735.1. NCBI lineage: Bacteria > Bacillati > Actinomycetota > Actinomycetes > Propionibacteriales > Nocardioidaceae > Nocardioides > Nocardioides sp. B129/18. The sequence goes on from NZ_JBUZJI010000014.1 coordinate 91,005, forward strand.
CCGATGAAGGTGTAGACGAGGTGGCCGCCGCCGCCGGAGCCCAGCAGGTAGACCGGCTGACCGGGGACCGCGATGCGCTGGTCGCCGACCCAGACCCGGCCCTTCACGAGAGTGGGGTGGTCGACGTCGGCGCCGCGGTCGAAGGCCCGGGGGCTGACGGTGACCGACGGGATCGAGGCGGCCTGGCTGCTCCCGGTCAGGGCGGGGGTGAGGACGGAGGCGGTGGTGGCGAGCAGGCCGAGGGCGGCGAGGCCGAGGCGGCGGGAGCGGTGCGGCATGGGGGTCTCCTGAGAACGACGCGGCGCGCTCGTTCGCGCCGTCGCACAGAAGACGCCGACGCCTGCGATTCGGTTGTGTCGGATCGGCGCGGATCGGCGCGGATCTCCCGGACGTCGGCGACGCCGCGTCCGCGACGACGAACGGCCCCGCGGGGATCCGCGGGGCCGTTCGGGTGGTGGTCGGGTGGTGGTCGGGTGGGCGTGCGCTCAGGTCACTCGGCGAAGGGCGAGGGTCGGATCGCCGAGACCCGCTGGCACTCCTCGACCAGGCAGGAGAGCGACGCCTCGCTCGTCCGGCTGGCCGTGGTGAGCAGCACCCGACGGCCTCCGAGCCAGTCGCTCACGTTGACGGTCCACGTCGAGGGCGAGGTCTTGTACTCCACGATCTGGCGTCCGCCGATGCCGGCGATCCGCACCCGGCTGGGGCCGGGACCGTCGCTGTAGGAGTCGATCTGAGCCATCAGGCTGCCGTCGGGGGAGAACGACGAGACGGCCCAGGCGCACGAGCGGGACACGGCGATCCTCGGCGCGGACAGGCGCGACACCTGGGTGCAGGGGTAGTCGCGGCGCAGGTCGTAGGCGTAGGCGATGCGATCGGCGCCGTAGTCGGCCTCGTAGCCGGCGAGGTCCGCGATGCGGGTGACGGCCTGCGTCCCGATGCGCCACTGGATGGTCCAGCCCTTGTTCGAGCTGGCCACCAGCTGGCGATCGCCGGTGGCGTCGAGGACGTCGACGTAGCCGCTGAAGGCTCGCGTGCCGAGCGTGTGACGGGTCGCGGTGTCGTAGACCCGGATCGTCGTGCGCACCGGGCTCCCCGTGCTCTCGACGGTGGTCAGCCGGGTGCCGTCGGTGCTGAGCCGCACGTCGCCCTCGGTGAGGTCCGGACCGATCGTCGCGGGATCCTGGCCGGCGGCGACCCGCACGGCGCGGATCCCGCTGCCGACCTCGGTGACGACGAAGTATCCGCCGCCACCCTCGCCGAGCAGGTACTGCGCGGTGCCGGGGACGGCGATGCGCTCGCTGCCGACGCGCACCTCGTCGCCGACCAGGATGGGACGCACGACGTCGGCGCCGCGCTCGAAGGCGCGCGGGCTGACGGTGACCGACGGGATCGAGGCGGCCTGGCTGGCTCCGGCTCCGGCCAGGGCGGGGCCGGTGAGGGCGGCGACGGTGGCGGTGGCGCTCAGCAGGCCGAGTGCGGCCAGCCCGAGACGGGCGCGGTGGGGCATGGGGGTCTCCAGGTGATTGGGCGGCGCGTCGTCGCGCCGGTGTCCTGGAAGGACGCCTCGATCGGCGATTCGGTTGCGGGGAGATCGTGAGGATCTCCCCGCGACCGGCGGCCTCAGCGCGTCCGGGCGGCCACCCGGCGCGCCTGGGTCCGCTCGACGGAGCCGCGCTCGAAGAGCAGGGGATCGGTCGGGGTGAGGGCCGAGACCCGCTCGCAGACGGTCCTCAGGCAGGCGACGAGCGCGGTGCGCTTGCGGCTGGCGACCTGGAACAGGACGCGGCCGTCGTCGAGCCAGTCGAGCCCGTAGACGATCACCGAGCGGGCGTTGGGGCGGTAGGTGGCCTGGAGACGTCCGTCGGGGTCGGCGATCTGGTAGGCGTTCTCGTCCTCGAAGAAGGTGCGCGGGTCGAACCGGACCATGCGGCCGTCCGGGGCGAAGCCCAGCACGAAGCTGCGGCAGGTGCGGGCGACCTGCGTCTGCGGTGCGCTCAGCACCACCACCCGGGTGCAGACGTCCTCCCCGCTGATGCTGAAGGCAGCCATCCGGTCCGCGCGGTAGCTCGCGGTGAAGCCGGCCTCGTCGGTCACGCGGCGCACCCGTCCGGTGGCGAGGTTCCACTCGAGGGTGGCGTCGGCCCGCTCGTGGGAGATGAGCACGCGATCGCCCTGCGCGTCCAGGGCGCCGGCCGAGCCGAGGAACTCGTGTCGTCCGAGCCGGCGCCCGGTGTCGGTGTCGACGACCGTGACGGCGCTGCGACCGTGGGTCGGCTCCTTGCTGAGGAGCAGCCGCTCGCCGTCGGTGCTCAGCGTCGGGAAGTAGTCGAGTCCCAGCCCGCCGGGAAGGAGCACCGCCGCGCGGTCGGCGGCGACGCTGACGATCCGGTCGCGCCCGCCGAGGACCGTCGCGACGACGTAGTGGTCCGCGGCGCGCCCGAGCACGAGGACGGCGGTGCCGGGCACGTCGATGCGGGTCTCGCCGACGACGACCTTCCCGTCGACGACCTGCGGGTAGGCCACGTCGGCGCCGCGGGGCAGGCCGAACGGGCCGATCTCGACGTCGGTCGCCGCGGTGGTGCCGGCGGTGGCGGTCGCGCCACCGGCCGCGAGCGGCGCGGCCGCGACGAGGGCGGCCAGGGCGAGCATGAGGCGCGTGCGCAGCGGGCGCAGGGGCATGGGGGTCTCCTCCGAGCGGGGTGGCGGGCCGCGGATCGCGCGGGCCGAGGCGCCCGGCGAGATGGCCGGGCCCGGGAACCCTAGTGGCGCTGCGGGGTGCGGCGGGCCGGATCGCGGCAGCTCGTCGGTCGGCTCGTTCGTTCGGCTCGTCGGGCTTATCCGGTTGCCGCGCCCGGTCGCGCTGGTCGTAGCCTTGCGCGCATGAGCGCCACCCGGGTCCTGCGGATGTCCAGCCTCTTCGTGCGCACGCTGCGCGACGACCCGGCCGACGCCGAGGTGCCCAGCCACCGGCTGCTGGTGCGCGCCGGCTACATCCGCCGCGCGGCGCCGGGCATCTACTCCTGGCTGCCCCTGGGCCTGCGGGTGCTGCGCAAGATCGAGGCGATCGTGCGCGAGGAGATGGACGCCATCGGCGCCCAGGAGCTCTCCTTCCCCGCCCTGCTGCCCCGCGAGCCCTACGAGGCGTCGGGCCGCTGGACCGAGTACGGCGACGGCATCTTCCGGCTCAAGGACCGCAAGGACGCCGACTACCTGCTCGGCCCCACGCACGAGGAGATGTTCACCCTCGTCGTGAAGGACCTCTACTCCTCCTACAAGGACCTGCCTCTCTCGCTCTACCAGATCCAGACGAAGTACCGCGACGAGGCGCGACCCCGGGCCGGTCTGCTGCGCGGGCGCGAGTTCACGATGAAGGACTCCTACTCCTTCGACATCGACGACGCCGGCCTGGAGGCCAGCTACCAGCGGCACCGCGACGCCTACATCCGGATCTTCGACAAGCTCGGCTTCTCCTACGTCATCGTCTCCGCGCACGCCGGCGCCATGGGCGGCTCGCGCTCGGAGGAGTTCCTGGCGCGGGTCGCGGTCGGCGAGGACACCTTCGTGCAGTGCACGGAGTGCGACTACGCCGCCAACGTCGAGGCCGTCGCGATCCACGCGCCCGACCCCCTGCCCTACGACGACGCCCCCGAGTCCCGCGTCGTCGACACCCCCGGCACGCCCACGATCGACTCCCTCGTCGAGCACCTGAACGCGGCCGAGCCCCGCGCCGACCGCCCCTGGGCCGGCGGCGACACCCTCAAGAACGTCCTGTTCGTGCTCGACCACCCCGACGGCACCAGCGAGACCCTCGCCATCGGCCTGCCCGGCGATCGCGAGGTCGACGAGAAGCGGCTCGAGGCGCAGGTCTACCCCGCGGAGTTCCGGCCCTTCGGCGAGGCCGAGTTCGCCGCGCATCCCGACCTCGTCAAGGGCTACATCGGCCCCGCCGTGCTCGGCGAGAAGTCGGCCAGCGGCATCCGCTACCTCGTCGACCCCCGCGTCGTCGAGGGCACGCGCTGGGTCACCGGCGCGAACGCCGACGGCCAGCACGTCCTCGACCTCGTGGCCGGCCGCGACTTCACCCCCGACGGCACGATCGAGGCCGCCGAGGTGCGCGCGGGCGACCCCTGCCCCCACGACGACGGCGGCATCCTGCAGGCCGAGCGCGGCCTGGAGATGGGCCACGTCTTCCAGCTCGGCCGCAAGTTCGCCGACGCCCTCGACCTCAAGGTGCTCGACGAGAACGGCAAGCTCGTCACCGTCACCATGGGCTCCTACGGCATCGGCATCACCCGGGCCGTCGCCGCGATCGCCGAGGGCACCCTCGACGACATCGGCCTGTGCTGGCCCCGCGACGTCGCTCCCGCCGACGTCCACGTCGTCGCCACCGGCAAGGACCCCTCGGCCTACGCCGCCGCCGACCGGATCGTCACCGAGCTCGCCGAGCAGGGCGTCGAGGTGCTCTACGACGACCGCACCGGCAAGGTCAGCCCCGGCGTGAAGTTCAAGGACGCCGAGCTGATCGGCGTGCCCACGATCCTCACCGTCGGACGCTCGCTGGCCGAGTCCGGCACCGTCGAGGTCAAGGACCGCCGCACGGGCGAGCGCGAGGAGTTCGCGGCCGAGGCGATCGTCGACCACCTGGTGCGACTGGTCCGGGCATGAGCGCCGACGGGTCGGGCATCGAGGCGGTCGTCTTCGACTGGGGCGGCACCCTGACGGCCTGGCACGACATCGACTTCCACGCCGAGTCGATGGCCCTGGCCCAGGCCGTCGCGAACGCGCGCCACGACGACGTCGCGGCGCACGCCCGGCGTCTGCACGCCGCCGGCGACGTCATCTGGGGACGCAGCCGCGACGAGCAGCGCAGCTCCACGATCGAGGACCTCTTCGACGTCGCGGGCCTCGAGCACGACCCCGACCTCCTGCAGGCCTACTACGACTTCTGGGAGCCCCACACCCTCACCGATCCCGAGGTGCGACCGCTCTTCGAGGGCCTCCACGAGCGCGGGATCAAGGTCGGCGTGCTCTCCAACACGATCTGGCCCCGGGCCTGGCACCGCGGCTTCTTCGAGCGCGACGACGTCCTCGACCTCCTCGACGGCGACGTCTACTCCAGCGAGATCCCGTGGACCAAGCCGTCCCCGCAGGCCTTCGGCGCCGCGCTCGAGGCCGTCGGCGCCACCGACCCCTCCCGCTGCGTCTACGTGGGGGACCGGCTCTTCGACGACGTCTGGGGCGCGCAGAACGCCGGGCTGCGGGCGATCCACGTGCCGCACAGCGACATCCCGCGCTCGCAGGTCGGCCACACCGAGGGCGAGCCCGACGGCGTCGCGGTGAGCCTGCTCGACGTCCTCACCTTCGTCGACGCCTGGCGCTGACGGCGGAGCCCGGCGCGGTCCGGACGACTCGGGAACGGGGATCGTTCCCGACAGTGGCTGCAGGTTCGTGCATCGCATCTTCCTGAGGGCGGCTCGGGGGCACTCCCGGGGCCGTGGCGGGCGCAGGATCTGCGGACCGGCCGCGACCCGCGGCCCGACGGGAGGACCCCCATGACCCATCGCACCTCCAGGCCCGCGCTGCGTCGGCTGATCGCCGGCAGCACCCTCGGGCTCACCGCGGCCCTCGCCTTCTCCGCCGGCTCGCTCGGCCCGGCCCAGGCCGGCAACGCCTCCGGCACCGCCGCCGCCGGCAGCCTCAGCGCGGTCGCCGACTGCCTGACGCCGCAGGGCACGCCCGACGCCGCCGACGCGGCCCGCGGCGGCAGCCACCTGCGCGACCACCGCGACATCACCGCGACCGAGCAGGCCCGCATCGAGGCGTCCTTCCGCAAGCAGCTGGCCGCCAAGACCAAGGCCGCCAAGCCCACCGCGGGTCGCGTCGCCGCCGGTGCCTCCATCCCGGTCTACGTCCACGTCATGCGCGACGCCAACGGCGCCGGCGACGTCACCGACGCCCAGATCACCCAGCAGATCAAGGTGCTCAACGGCAGCTACGCCGGTGCGAGGTCAAGCACCGCCACCAACACCGGCTTCACCTTCACCCTCGCCGGCATCGACCGCTTCAACAACACCAACTGGCACCAGGACAAGCAGTCGACGACCTACCGCTCGCAGACCCGCAAGGGCGGCAAGAACGCGCTGAACATCTGGCTCGTCGACTTCTCCTACCTCGGCATCGCGACCTTCCCGTGGGACTACGCCGCGAACCCGAGCATCGACGGCATCCGCGTCCAGTACTCCTCGCTGCCCGGCGGCTCGGCCACCAACTACAACCTCGGCGAGACCGCCACCCACGAGAGCGGCCACTGGCTCGGGCTCTACCACACCTTCCAGGGCGGCTGCACGACCACGAACGACGAGGTCTCCGACACCCCGGCCCAGGCCGGCTCGACGTCGGGCTGCCCGGCCGGCCGTGACTCCTGCTCGCTGCCGGGCCTCGACCCGATCCACAACTTCATGGACTACAGCTACGACTCCTGCTACACCGAGTTCACCGCGGGCCAGTCCACCCGCATGAACCAGATGTGGACGGCCTACCGGGCCTGATCCTCGCCACGACGTCCCAGGGCCCGCGGGCCGGCCATCGGCCGGGTCGCGGGCCCCTGTCGTCGCCGGGTCGTCGCGGGGATGTCTCCGGGACGTCTTCAGGATCGGCGCACCAACCCCTCTGACCTGCGACGATGCAATTTCGTGCACATGTGTGCATTGCACAGAAGTGAGGGGGCTGCGCGCGCATGAACCGGGGTGGCCGCGGGGCAGGATGAACTCGTCAGACACCCCAGGGGGTGCGCGACGTCGGTGAGGGCCCGCGGGTCTCGCCGCTGTGGGGGAGATCTCGGGGCTTCCTCACAGTGACGAGAGCGCGGGCCCTCGTCATGTCCGCTCCCGGTCGCTGCAGGTCGCTGCCGGGTGCTGCGCCGCTCGGGGTTCCTCAGCGCGCGAGCAGGCCCGGCCGGATCGACGGCTCGCCGCCCCAGCGCACGCCGGCCACCGCGGCCACGACGGCCGCGCTCGCCTCGCTCGCCCGGCGCTCGGCCGGCGCCGCGGCGACGACGCCCA
>NZ_JBUZJI010000015.1:0-91512 GCF_055282735.1 Nocardioides sp. B129/18
CAGCGCCGACACACATCGACGCAGATCAGATGTCACCTATCCGTGCAGCAGACCCAAGAGCGGGATCGTAAGTCCCGAGCGCCGGTGGCGTCTCGGGGCCTACTTGGACTACTGGCTGCCGATCGTGAAGACGACGCGGCGACCGACGACCTATACGTCCTACGAGATGATCATCCGTCTCTACCTGAAGCCGGACCTCGGGCACTACGACCTGGTGCACCTCACCGTCGCGAACGTGCAGACGTACCTCGACGGCCAGTTGGCCGCCGGATGTTCTATTCGCACCGTTCAGAAGATCAGGACCGTCCTCTCCGCAGCGCTCACACGCGCCCAGCGGGAAGAACTCGTCGTGCGCAACGTCGCGCACTCGTTAGAGCTGCCGACATGGCACCGGCGGAAGATCACGCCGTGGACCTTCGAGCAGGCGAAGACGTTCCTCAGCGCCACACAGAACCACCCGTGGCAACCTGCATTTCTAATGCTCATCGTCTACGGCATGCGCCGTAGCGAGGTCCTTGGTCTGCGATGGTTGGACATCGATTTTCAGAATCAAGTCCTCCACGTGGAACACCAGATCCAACGGGTAGATGGCGACTGGCAACTTGGACCGGTCAAGACCAACGCCGGCAAACGGGACCTGCCACTCCTTCCCGTCGTTGCCAGCGCACTTGAGGGCCTCCGTGGACCGGACTCCAGGCCATCTGACTTGGTGTTCCAGACCCGATTCGGAACGCCCGTTGAGGGAGGAAACCTCCTCCGAGCGTTCACACGAATCAGCGAGCAGGCCGGGCTGCCCCGAATCACCCTCCATCACCTACGCCACACGGCGGCGACGTTCCTGAAGAACATCGGGCTTCCCGCACGCGACACTCAGCTTCTACTTGGCCACGCCAACATCACAACGACGCAGCAGATCTACCAGCACGGCGACGTCGAGAGTCAGACCGATGCCCTCGCCGAGGTTCAACGTGCGGTGACGGAAGCCGATGACAGCACGCGTTGCTGTCAATCGTTGCTGTCAGACACCAAAAACGGACCCGAAATGGGTCCGCATGGATTGATTCTCTCTCTGGTGGCTCCTCCCGGACTTGAACCGGGGACACAAGGCTCTTCAGGCCTCTGCTGGCCTCGCTCTGCGCTGACTTCAACAGGGGTGACGCCGTTGCTCGACGGCATTCGAAGGACGGCGTTGGTAGGCCGCGTTGCTGTCAACTTTGCTGTCAAACCGACTCCGCTGGAGGCCCATGCCGCGTGACCCTGCTCGACCGATTCCTACGCCCACTGGAGAAGCACATGACCGCACAATCCCACTCCCCCACCCTGACGGCGGTGAGCTACTACCGCGTCTCGACGAGCGACCAAGCACGCCGCGGTGGCCTGGCTGAGGGCCTCTCAATTCCCGCCCAGCGCTCGGCGTGCCGCACCAAAGCCGACGGCCTCGGAGCGACGTTGCTTCGCGAGTTCATCGATGCCGGCGAGTCGGGCAGATCTGCCGACCGCCCGGAGCTGCAGAAGCTCCTCGCCTATATCCGCGAGAACCACGTCGACCTCGTCATCGTCCACAAGATCGATCGCCTCGCGCGCAACCGCGCAGACGACGTGGCAATCAACCTCGCCATCCGCCAGGCCGGCGCAACCTTGGTCTCCGTGACGGAGAACGTGGACGAGACGCCCCAGGGACAGCTCGTCCACGGCATCTTCTCCGCTGTCGCCGAGTGGTACAGCCAGAACCTTGCGCAAGAGGTCATCAAGGGTATGGAGCAGAAAGTTCGCCATGGCGGCGCCCTTGGCAGGGCTCCAGTCGGCTACGCGAACGTGCGCACGACGGTCAACGGCACGGAGGTCCGCACGATCGAGGTCGACCCAGAGCGGGCACCGATCGTGAAGTGGGCCTTCGAGACCTACGCCAACGACCAGGACATGACGCTGTCCTCGCTGACAGAACTGCTCGAAGACCGCGGGCTGACAATCCGAGCGACGCCGAGGCAACCCGAGCGGCCACTCCAGCGAAGCCACGTACACAAGATGCTGCTCAATCGCTTCTACTGCGGGTACGTGACCTTCCGCGACGTCGAACACCCGGGGGCGCACGAGCCGCTGATCGACGAGGCCACCTTCCACGCCGTGCAGGACCGGCTCGCGGGAAACCGCCTCGGCGGCAATCGAGAACGAAAGCACGCCAACTACCTCTCCGGCAGTGTCTTCTGCGGCCGCTGCAAGTCGCGCCTGATCTACATGATGCCGACCGGCAAGAACGGGGCGCGGTACGAGTACTTCGTCTGCTCAGGGCGGCAGACCAAGAGCAACGACTGCGACGCCCCCTACATCCCCCTGGAGCAGGTCGAAGCCGCCGTCACCAAGGTCTGGGACACGGAGCACGAACCATGGCTCGGGGACGCCCTCCCCCAGATCCGTGGCAGCCTCATCGACCACCTGCGCGCGATCCAGGACGAGGCCCAACAGAACACGTCAGGCCTCCAGCGCAAGATCGAATCGATCCACCGTGACCAGCGCAAGCTCGCCGACCTCAGCATGGACGGCGTCATTCCCGCGCATATCGCCCAGGAACGACAAGCACGATTCTCCCGACAGCTCGCCGCGATGGAGCAGGAGTTGGCCGCTCACGAGCGCTCGGGTATCGATACCGAAGCGACCCTGGACGCCCTGCTCGACCGCCTCGGAGACCCCGGCCGGCTCTACCGCGACATCACGGATCCCGACCGACGCAGGTACAACCAAGCGTGGTTCTCCCGGATCTACATCGACGCGATCGATCCCGACGAGCCAGGAGGCACCGCGGCCGCTCAGGCAGCGCGTACACCGCTCGCAGCAGCCCTCGACGACAGCAGGCGCCTCGTCATGGCGTCAGGTGCCGGAAACGCAGAAGCGGACCCCTCGGGGTCCGCTTCTGTCTTCACCCTGGGCAGTCAGCCTGTCCAGGTTTCTACTAATCCACTTTTGGTGGAGCTGAGGGGACTCGAACCCCTGACCCTCTGCATGCCATGCAGATGCGCTACCAGCTGCGCCACAGCCCCAGGCTTGGCCATCTCCGCTCGCGCGGTGACGACCTGCGGAACATTAGCCGATGGGGGCACGGGGAGGAAAATCGGGGTGGCTCCCCCGTGTCGCACCCCGTCCTGCTCGCAGGCGCCCACCGGCTCAGACCGACGCGAGCCGGTTGTAGGCCTGCAGCCGCAGGGGACCGCCGGGCTCGACGACGTCGAGCGCGACCCACGCGCAGTTGTCGAGGCCGCGCAGCGACGCGCCGGTGCCCAGCGGCCAGCCGAGCAGCGCGGGCACGGTGTCGCGGATGGCCGCGCCGTGGGAGACGGCGATGCCCAGGCCGCCCTCGGGGATGCGGTCCAGCAGCTCGTGCAGGGCCGCGGACATCCGCGCGGCGACCTCGGCGGCGCTCTCCGCACCCGGCACGACCGACCACTCGCCCCGACGGAAGGACGCGAACTCCTCGGGCGCCATCGCCTCGTACTCGACGTGCGTGAGCCCCTGGCGCTCGCCGAGGAAGTACTCCCGCAGCCGCGCGTCGGCCCGGGCCTCCAGGCCGGTGGAGGCGGCGACGTAGGCCGCGGTCTGGCGGGCCCGGCGGCTGTCGGAGCACCACAGCACCGACGGACCGAAGCGCGCCAGCACGGGGGCGACAGCGGCCGCCTGGGCGTGACCGGTCTCGTCGAGCTCGGACTCGGCCTGCCCCTGGATGCGCCGCTCGGCGTTCCAGGAGGTCTGACCGTGACGCAGCAGGAGGAGCCGGCGGCTCACCGCTCGGAGGAGACGACGTCGGCCGGCAGCTCGATGAGCGGGCAGTCGCGCCAGAGCCGCTCGAGGGCGTAGAACTGCCGCTCCTCCTCGTGCTGCACGTGGATGACGAGGTCGCCGTAGTCGAGCAGCACCCAGCGGCCCTCGCGGTGGCCCTCGCGACGGATCGGCTTCGCACCGGCCTCGCGCAGCTTGTCCTCGACCTCGTCGACGATGGCGCCGACCTGGCGCTCGTTGCTCGCCGAGGCGAGCACGAAGGCGTCGGTGATGGCCAGCTGCTCGCTGACGTCGAAGGCCACGATGTGCTGGGCCAGCTTGTCGCTGGCCGCGCGGGCGGCGACGGTGACCAGCTCGAGGGCGTAGTCGGTGGCGGTCATGGGGTCTCCCTGGGGACGGTGGTCACGGGGTGTCGTGGACGGCGCTGAGCGTCACCGGATCGGTGAGGTGCTCGACGGGCTCGGCCGAGGCCGAGCGGGCCGTCGCCGGGTCGCGGCGGTGGGCCGCGGCGTCCACGACGGGATAGAGGTCGTGCTTGGCGACGTACTGGACGACGCCGTCGGGCACGAGGTACCAGACGGGCTCGCCGCGGCGCGCCCGGTCGCGGCAGTCGGTGCTCGAGATGGCCAGCGCCGGGATCTCCAGGATCGTGACGCGGTCGGCCGGGAGCCCGCTGATCGAGGTGAGGTCCATCTCGTAGCCCGGCCGGGTGCACCCGACGAACCGGGCGAGGTCGAAGAGCTCGCCGGCGTCACGCCAGGTGAAGATCTCGGTGAGGGCGTCGGCGCCGGTGATGAAGTACAGCTCGGCGTCGGGCAGCGCGGCCCGCAGGTCACGCAGGGTGTCGATGGTGTACGTCGGGCCCGGCCGGTCGATGTCGACCCGGCTCACGGTGAAGCGCGGGTTGGCGGCCGTGGCGATCACCGTCATGAGGTAGCGGTGCTCGGCTGCGGTGACCTGACGGTCGGACTTCTGCCAGGGGTCGCCGGTGGGCACGAACACGACCTCGTCGAGGTCGTACCAGGACTGCACCTCGGAGGCGGCCACCAGGTGACCGTGATGGATGGGATCGAAGGTCCCGCCCATGACGCCGACCCGGCGCCGACGCGTCATGCGACGCCGCTCAGCTGTGCTCGCGGCCGTTGCCGAAGGCGATGAGCGCGAACAGGAGGATCAGGAGGATGCCGAGGGCGAGGCCACCGATGACCCAGTGGTTGGGGCCGCCGCCCTCGGAGGAGGTCTCAGCGGCACGCACGAGGAGCTGCAACGTCATGGGAGAAGCGTACCGGGCATCGGGGCCCTCAGCCGACGTGCCCGCCACCGGTGGCGCGACCGGCCCGCCGGGAGCGGACCAGGAGCACCACGAGCAGCACGATCGCGGCGGTCACGCCGAACGCGAGCAGTGCGCCCAGCAGCAGCTCGACGCCGTCGGGGAGGAGCGGGTTCGGCTCGCCCTCGCCGGCGGCCTGCACCAGGGACGGGGACGTGATCAGGTCGAGGGCCATGCCGGGACCCTCGTGCCGGCTCGAGCCCGTGTCACCAGGGGCCGGCACGAGCCAGCAGGGATCAGCGGACGTGGCCGTCGCCGGTGACGACGTACTTGGTCGACGTCATCTCCGGCAGGCCCATCGGGCCGCGGGCGTGGAGCTTCTGGGTGCTGATGCCGATCTCGGCGCCGAAGCCGAACTCCCCGCCGTCGGTGAAGCGGGTGGAGGCGTTGACGAGCACCGCGGCGGAGTCGACGGCGGCGGTGAACAGGCGCGCGGCCCGCTGGTCCTCGGTGACGATGGCCTCGGTGTGCTGGCTCGACCAGCGTCGGATGTGGGCGACGGCGTCCTCGACGGAGTCGACGACGCGGGCGGCGATGTCGAGGGAGAGGTACTCGGTGCCCCAGTCGTCGTCGGTGGCCTCGACGACGCCGTCGAGCACGGCGAAGGTGGCGTCGCCGTGCACGGTGACGCCGGCCTGCTGGAGCGCGGCGGTGATCCGCGGGACGAACAGCTCGGCGACGTCGGCGTGCACCAGCAGGGTCTCCGCGGCGTTGCACACGCTGGTGCGGTGGGTCTTGGAGTTGAGGACGATCGCGACGGCCATGTCGAGGTCGGCGGCGGCGTCGACGTAGACGTGGCAGTTGCCGACGCCGGTCTCGATCACCGGCACCGTCGACTCCTCCACGACCGTGCGGATCAGGCCCGCTCCCCCGCGCGGGATGAGCACGTCGACCAGCCCGCGGGCGCGCATCAGCTCCTTGACGGTGTCGTGGGAGTCGGCCGGCACCAGCTGCAGGACCTCGGGATCGAGCCCGGCGGAGGCGACGGCGTCGCGGAGGACCGCGACGAGCGCGGCGTTGCTGGCCGCGGCGCTGCCCGAGCCGCGCAGCAGCACGGCGTTGCCGGACTTCAAGCAGATGCCGGCGGCGTCGGCGGTGACGTTGGGACGGGCCTCGTAGATCATGCCGACGACGCCGAACGGCACCCGGATCTGGCGCAGCTCCAGGCCGTTGGCCAGCGTGCTGCCGCGCACCACCTCGCCGACGGGGTCGGCCAGGCCCGCGACGTCGCGCAGGCCCTGCGCCATGCCGCCCAGGCGCTCGGGGGTCAGTCGCAGGCGGTCGACGATGTTGGCGGGGGTGCCGCCGGCCTCGGCGCGCGCGACGTCGTCGGCGTTGGCGGCGAGGATCTCCTGCGAGCGCTCCAGCAGGGCCGCGGCCATCGCCTCCAGGGCGGCGTCCTTGACCAGCCGGGTGGCCAGCGCCAGGCCGTGGCTGGCCTCGCGGGCGCGCAGGGCGAGGGTGGCGACGGACGCCTCGGAGCGGACGGGGCCGGGCGCGTCGGTCATGGCGCCATCGTAGTGAGCGCCGCCCGCTCCCCCGGCGGCGTTTGAGGAGCCGAGACGCGCACGAGCCCCCACCGCGGACGGTGGGGGCTCGTGACGGGGAGCAGATCCTCGGGGGATCAGCCCTTGCGCTGGTTGATCTCCTCGGTGGCCTTGGGCAGCACCGCGTGGAGGTCGCCGACGACGCCGAAGTCGACGAGCTCGAAGATCGGCGCCTCCTCGTCCTTGTTGACCGCGACGATCGTCTTCGAGGTCTGCATGCCGGCCCGGTGCTGGATGGCACCGGAGATGCCGTTGGCGACGTAGAGCTGCGGCGAGACGACCTTGCCGGTCTGGCCGACCTGGAAGCTGTGCGGCTTCCAGCCGGAGTCGACGGCGGCACGCGAGGCGCCGACCGCCGCGCCCAGCGCGTCGGCCAGGCCCTCGACGGAGTCGAAGTTGCCGCCGGTGCCACGGCCGCCGGAGACGACGATCGCGGCCTCGGTGAGCTCGGGGCGACCCGAGGCCTGACGCGGCTGCGACGCCACGATCTGGGCCTTCTTGGCGGAGTCGGAGATGGTCGCGGTGAACGCCTCGGTGGCGCCGGCGCCGGCCGACTCCTCCGGAGCGGCCGAGTTCGGCTTGACCGTGATGATCGGCGTGCCGGTGGTGACCTTCGCCTTGGCGGTGAAGTTGCCCGCGAACACCGACTGGGTGGTCGTGCCGTCGGCGTCGACGTCGACGGCGTCGGTGATCAGGCCGGAGCCGGTCTTGATCGCCAGGCGACCGGCGATCTCCTTGCCCTCGTAGCCGGAGACGATCAGGACGGCGGCCGGCGAGGTCTTCTCGATCAGCTGCTGGAGGACCTCGGCCTTGGGGGCGACGAGGTAGCCCTTGATCTCGGCGTCGTCGACCACGTAGGTCTTGTCGGCGCCGAAGGCCGCCAGCCGCTGCGCGGCGGCGTCGGCCTGGTCGGCACCGCCGATGAAGACGGCCGAGGGCGAGCCGATGCGCTTGGCGATGGCCAGCAGCTCGAGGGTGGGCTTGCGGATGGCTCCGTCGACGTGATCGACGAGCACCAGGACTTCGGACATGAGTGCTTCTCTTCCTCTCGCAGCGCTCGTCAGATGAACTTCTTGGACGCCAGGAAGCCGACCAGCGCGGTGGCGCCGGCGCCGTCCTCGTCCTTGACGATCTCGCCGGCGGTGCGCGGCGGACGGGCGGCGGTCTCCTCGACGGAGGTCCAGGCGACCGACAGGCCGACCGAGGCGGCGTCGACGCCGATGTCGGACAGCGACCAGGTCTCCAGCGGCTTCTTCTTCGCGGCCATGATGCCCTTGAAGGAGGGGTAGCGCGCCTCGCCGGTCTGGTCGGTGACCGACATGACCAGCGGCATGGTGCCGCCGATGATCTCGGTGGCGGTGTCGCCGTCGCGCTTGATGCGCACCTGGTCGCCCTGGGTCTCGATGACCGCGGCGAAGGTGACCTGCGGGAGGTCGAGGCGCTCGGCGAGCATCGCGGGGACGACCGACATGCCGGCGTCGGTGGAGGCCATGCCGCACATGACGAGGTCCGGCACGCCGATCTTCTCGATGGCCTTGGCGAGCACCAGCGAGGTGGCGATGGCGTCGGAGCCGGCGATGGCGTCGTCGACGACGTGGATGCCCTTGTCGACGCCCATCTGCAGCGCCTTGCGGACGGCGTCCACGCCCTTCTCGGGACCGACGCAGAGCGCGGTCACCTCGATGTCCTCGCCCTTCTCCTTCAGCTGGAGGGCCTGCTCGACCGCGTACTCGTCGAGCTCGGACAGCAGGCCGTCCACGCCGACGCGGTCGACGGTGTTGTCGGACTCGAACTGGCGGTCCGCAGTGGCATCGGGGACGTACTTCACACAGACAACAATGTTCATGGTGGTGATCGGCCGGTTAGGGCCCCTCCTGTGCACTCGGATGTGATCGTGAGGTTACCGCCCAGTCACCTGGCCGCACACGAGGATGCGCGGGTTGGCTATCTCACACCGCTGACAGCGTCACTGTCAGCCTCGCGGCTCGTGGCGCCGTCCCCGGCGTGAGGTCGGACGGGGGGTTGTTCCGGTGTTCGGGTGATGCGGGGCTGTGGCGGTCAGGGACGCAGCACGCGCTCGAGCAGACGTCCCACGATCAAGTAGAACACCGCACCCAATCCCCAGTTGACAAGAGCGTTCTTGCTGGCCGCGGAGTCGCCGGTGAAGGTGAAGATCCCGTTGTCGCGGGAGAACACCGACAGGTCGACGGCGTCGGCGAGGTCGAGGACCTGGCGCACCAGGGCGTTGTCGCGGTTCGCGTCGAGCGCCACGAGCAGGGCGCCGACGGCGAGGATCAGGGCCAGGACGAGGCAGATCGTCCACACGGCACGGGCCAGGGCGAGGCGCAGCGCTCGGGTGCTCTGCTCGGGTCCCTGGCCGTCGCCGCCCTTGCTCCGGGTCAGGCGCGCCATGCGCCCGCCCCGCTCACCGGCCAACGAACTGCGCCTTCCCGGGACCGCTCTCCACGAACGAGGTCATGCCGATGCGGCGGTCCTCGGTGGCGAACAGGGAGGCGAACTGCATGCGCTCGATCTCCAGACCGGTCTCGAGGTCGACCTCGAGACCGCGGTCGATGGCCTCCTTGGCCGCGCGGACGGCATAGGTGGCCGCCGTCGCGAACTGCGCGGCCCAGGCCACGGCGGCGTCGTAGACCTCCGCGGCCGGGACGACGCGGTCGACCAGGCCGATGGAGAGCGCCTCGTCGGCCTTCACGAACCGGCCGGTGAGGATGAGGTCCTTGGCCTTGGAGGGGCCGACGAGCCGGGTCAGGCGCTGCGTGCCGCCGGCGCCGGGGATGATGCCGAGGAGGATCTCGGGCTGGCCCAGCACGGCGTCGTCGGCGGCGAAGCGGACGTCGGCGCACAGCGCGAGCTCGCAGCCGCCGCCCAGGGCGTAGCCGGTGATCGCGGCGACGACCGGCTTGGGGATGCGGGCCACCGCGGTGAAGGCGGTCGTGAGGCCGGCGGAGCGCTTGATCATGTCGGTGTGCGACATGTCGGCCATCTCCTTGACGTCCGCGCCCGCGGCGAAGACGCGCTCGCCGCCGTAGAGGACGACGGCCTTGACGTCGTCACGCTCGGTGGCCTCGGCGGCGGCGGCGCGGATCTCCTCCTGCACCTGCTCGCTCAGCGCGTTCATCTTGGGTCGGTCCAGTCGCAGCGTCGCGACGCCGTCGCTCACCTCGAGTCGGACGAACTCGCCCATCGTGTCTGCCACCTCTCCCGACCCGCACGGGCCGGCGTCGTGTCGTCGCGACCGGGGCCGATGCCGCCGGAGTCGCCCATCCGCTCCGCACTCTGCCAGGTTCGGCAAGAATGAGGCGGTGAGCGCGATGACGTGGACGCACCTGGGACAGACCTCGCGGGTCTGGCCCGGCCGCAACTTCCCCCTCGGAGCCACCTGGTCGGCGGAGTCGACGAACTTCGCGGTGTACGCGCCGGCCGGCACCGCCGCCTGGGTCTGCCTGTTCCACGAGGTCGACGGGATCGAGGAGGAGGAGCGGTACGCGCTCACCGAGCGCTCCCAGGGCATCTTCCACGGCGCCATCCCCGACGTGGCGCCGGGCACCCGCTACGGCTTCCGCGTCGACGGCCCGTGGGACCCCGCGCAGGGCCTGCGGTTCAACGTCGACAAGCTGCTGCTCGACCCCTACGCCCTGGCCATCGCCGGCGACCTCGACCCCCAGCAGCCCGCCTTCGGCTACGTCTTCGGCGAGCCCGAGACCCGCCAGGGCGACGACTCCGCGCCCTACGTGCCGCGCAGCGTCGTCGTCGACCCGACCTTCGGGGGTGGGTTCGACTGGGAGGGCGACGCGCCGATGCACCGGCGCTGGCGCGACACCGTCATCTACGAGGCCCACGTCAAGGGCATGACCGCGCTGCACGACCGCGTCCCCGAGGAGCTGCGCGGCACCTACGCGGGCCTGGCCACCCCGGCGGTCATCGACTACCTGTGCGACCTCGGCGTCACGGCCGTCGAGCTGCTGCCGGTGCACCAGTTCGTCTCCGAGCCGGCGCTGACCGAGCGCGGCGCGGCCAACTACTGGGGCTACAACTCCATCGGCTACTTCGCCCCGCACAACGCCTACGCCGCCTCCGGCGAGCACGGCGAGCAGGTGCGCGAGTTCAAGGAGATGGTCAAGGCCTTCCACCGCGCCGGCCTCGAGGTGATCCTCGACGTCGTCTACAACCACACCGCCGAGGCCGGCCCGCTCGGGCCCACCCTCAGCTTCCGCGGGCTCGACGACCGCGGCTTCTACAAGCGCGTCGCCCCGCAGGCCGACCCCGCCACCGGCGCCCCGGGCGCGTTCGACGACACCTACTGGGACGTCACCGGCTGCGGCAACACCGTCAACTCCGGCGACCCGCTCGCGCTGCGGCTCATCCTCGACTCCCTGCGCTACTGGGTCACCGAGATGCACGTCGACGGCTTCCGCTTCGACCTCATGTCGGCGCTGACCCGCACCGGCTACGACATCGACATGGGCTGCGACCTGCTGGTGGCCATCGGCCAGGACCCCGTCCTGCGCCACGTGAAGCTCATCGCCGAGCCGTGGGACGCCTCCATGGACGGCTACCTGGTGGGCCGCATGCCCCCGCCGTGGACGGAGTGGAACGACCAGTACCGCGACGAGATCCGCGACTTCTGGCGCAACCACACCTCCGGCATCCGCACCGTCGCCACCCGGCTGGCCGGCTCCTCGGACCTCTACGCCGACGACGGCCGCTCCGCGTACGCCTCGATCAACTTCGTCACCGCCCACGACGGCTTCACGCTGCGCGACGTCGTCACCTACGAGAGCAAGCACAACGAGGCCAACGGCGAGGACAACCGCGACGGCACCGACAACAACCGCTCGTGGAACCACGGGGTCGAGGGCGAGACCGACGACCCCGCCCTCGTGGCGGTCCGCCGGCGCCAGGCCGCCAACATGATGGCCACCCTGTGCCTGTCCAACGGCGTCCCGATGATCACCGCCGGCGACGAGCGCGGGCGCACCCAGCGCGGCAACAACAACGCCTACTGCCAGGACAACGAGATCTCCTGGATCGACTGGCGTCCCGACGACGCCTGGCTCGACGTCTACGAGGTCACCAAGACCGCCCTGCGACTGCGGCGCGAGCACCCCGCCCTGCGCCAGCGGCACTGGTTCGAGGGACGTCCCGCGCTCAAGGGCGGCCCCAAGGACCTCGCCTGGCTGCACCCCACCGGCCGCGAGATGACCGACCGCGACTGGCACGACCCCGAGCTGCGCGCCGTCGGCATGTTCGTCTCCGGCGCCCCCCTGCGCTCCCCCGGCCCGCGCGGGGAGCAGCAGATCGACTCCTCGTTCATGATCTGGTTCAACTCCGCCTGGCTCCCCCAGCCCATCCAGCTGCCGGAGAACGACTGGGTGCAGACCGGCACCGTCGTGCTCTCCACCGACTTCAAGCTCCCCGTCGGGACGCAGGTGAAGGCCGGCGACCGGCTCTCGATCGGGCGTCGGTCGACGGTGGTGCTGCGGGAGGGGTGAGTCGGGCCGGGGAGCCAGAAGTTCCCCGGCTGACCGGGGAACTTCTGGTTGGTCAGGGGAACTTGGGGGCCTTCACACCCAAGTTCCCCTGACCAATCTCGTGGTCGTCCACAGTCAGTGGACGCCGGGCTCAGCCCTGCGGCAGGGCGACGACGCCGAGCTCGGCGACCGAGGCCAGCCGGTCGTGGCGGGGCACGACGCGGACGGTGTAGCCGAAGCCGCCGGCGTGGTCGAGGACGACCTGGCCGTCGAAGCGGTGACGGCCGGCCTCGTAGGACTCGGTGACGGCGAGGTCGAGGACGCGGGTCTCGACGAGCTCGTCGGCGCTGGTGGTGCGGCCGTGAACCAGCTGCACCGCGACGTCGGCCGGGGCGAGGTCGCCGAGGGCGACGAAGGCGCGGACGGCCATCGTGGCGCCGACCTCGGGGGCGTCGCCGACGCCGGAGGACTCCACGTGCTCGACGCGCACGCCCGGCCAGGCGCCGACCACGCGGGCCTTCCACTGCGCGAGCTCGACGGCGCCGGCGAAGTCGGCGTTGAGCGCGCGGGCGGTGGCGGCGGCCGGGGTGTAGAGCTCGCGGACGTAGTCGCGCACCATCCGGCTGGCCAGCACCTTCGGGCCCAGCGAGAGCAGGGTGTGGCGCATCATCTCGACCCAGCGGGTCGGGACGCCGTCGGCGTCGCGGTCGTAGAAGCGGCTGGCGACCTCGTTCTCGATGAGGTCGTAGAGCGCCGCCGCCTCGAGGTCGTCGCGCTTGTCGACGTCCTCGACGCCGTCGGCGGAGGGGATCGCCCAGCCGTTGGAGCCGTCGAACCACTCGTCCCACCAGCCGTCGAGGATGGAGAGGTTGAGCCCGCCGTTGAGCGCGGCCTTCATGCCCGAGGTGCCGCACGCCTCGTAGGGGCGCAGCGGGTTGTTGAGCCACACGTCGCAGCCGGGGTAGAGCGGCAGCGCCATCGCGATGTCGTAGTTGGGCAGGAAGACGATGCGGTGGCGCACCGCGGGGTCGTCGGCGAACCGGACGAGCTCCTGGATGAGGCGCTTGCCGCCGTCGTCGGCCGGGTGGGACTTGCCGGCGATGATCAGCTGGACCGGCCGCTCGGGGTCGGTGAGCAGGCGCTTGAGGCGCTCAGGGTCGCGCAGCATGAGGGTGAGCCGCTTGTAGGACGGCACCCGGCGGGCGAAGCCGATGGTGAGGACGTCGGGGTCGAGGGCGTCCTCGACCCAGCCGAGCTCGGCCTTGGCGGCGCCCCGCTCGATCCAGGAGGCCTCGAGGCGGGCGCGCGCCTCGTGGACGAGCCGCTCGCGCAGGGTGCGCTTGACCGACCAGATCTCCGCGGCCGGCACCTGGCCGATGACGTCCCAGAAGGCGTCGACGTCGTCGCCGTGCGGGTCGGCGCCGCGGCCGGCGGCGAGCTCGAAGATCTCCCGCGCCACCCAGGTGGGGGCGTGGACGCCGTTGGTGATCGAGCCGATCGGCACCTCGGCCTCGTCGAAGGCCGGCCACAGGCCGTTGAACATGCCGCGCGAGACGTGGCCGTGCAGCAGCGAGACGCCGTTGGCGCGCTGCGCGAGACGGAAGCCCATGACGGCCATGTTGAACACGGCCGGGTCGCCGCCGTCGTAGTCCTCGGCGCCGAGGGCGAGGATCCGCTCCACCGGGACGCCGGGCGTGGCGCCGGGCTCGGCGAAGTACTGCTCGACGAGGGTGCGCGGGAAGCGGTCGATGCCGGCGGGCACCGGGGTGTGGGTGGTGAAGACGGTGGACGCGCGACTGACCTCGAGCGCGGTGGCGAGGTCGAGGCGCGGGCCGGCGTCGGCGACCGTGAGCTCGCGGATGCGCTCGAGGCCGAGGAAGCCGGCGTGGCCCTCGTTGGTGTGGAAGACCTCCGGCTCGGGGTGGCCGGTGATGCGGCAGTAGGCGCGCAGGGCGCGGACGCCGCCGACGCCGAGCAGCAGCTCCTGGCGCAGGCGGTGCTCGGAGTTGCCGCCGTAGAGGCGGTCGGTGACGTCGACGTAGGCCTGCGGGTTGCCCTCGACGTCGGTGTCGAGCATCAGCAGCGGGACACGGCCGACCTGCGCCACCCAGATGCGCGCGACGAGGTCGGGCCCGCCGGGCATCGCGATGGAGATCGTGGCGCGCTCGCCGGTGTGCTCGCGCAGCAGCGAGATCGGCAGCTCGTCGGGGTCGAGCAGCGGGTAGGTCTCCTGCTGCCAGCCCTCGCGGGAGAGCGCCTGACGGAAGTAGCCGTGCCGGTAGAGCAGGCCGACGCCGACGATCGGGGTGCCGAGGTCGCTGGCGGACTTGAGGTGGTCGCCGGCGAGGATGCCCAGGCCGCCGGAGTACTGCGGCAGCACGGCGGTGATGCCGAACTCGGGCGAGAAGTAGGCGATCGCCCGCGGTCCCTCGGACCCGACGCGCTGCTGGTACCAGCGGTCGGAGGCGAGGTAGCGGTCGAGGTCGTCGCCGGCCTCGGCGAGGCGGCCGAGGAAGGCGTCGTCGGCGGCCAGGGCGTCGAGCCGCTCGCGGGAGACCGCGCCGAGCAGGCGCACGGGGTCGTGGCCGGTGCTCTCCCACAGGTCGGCGTCGACGGCGGCGAAGACGTCCTGGGTCGGCGGGTGCCACGACCAGCGCAGGTTCGCGGCGAGGGTCCCCAGGCCGGCGAGCGCGTCGGGCAGCACGGGACGGACGGTGAAGCGACGGATGGCACGCACGGGCGGGACGCTAGTCGACTTCTTTGATCGTTCCAACCCCTCTGGGCGTGGCGCTGCGGACCACCCCCGCGGCGGCTTGCACGCAGGGTCGCGGCCCGGTTGGGTGGACGCATGGTCGGTCGCATCCCCGTCATGGACGTCATGCCCCTGGTCGATCGCGGAGCACGCCCCGCGAAGGCCACCGCGGGCGAGCCCCTGCCGGTCACCGCCACCGTGTTCCGCGAGGGTCACGACGCCCTCGGCGCCGAGGTCGTGCTCATCGACCCGAGCGGTCGACGTCGTCCGCCGGTGCGCATGGAGCCGGTCGGCGGCGACGTCCCCGACCTCTGGCGCGCGTGGGTCACCCCCGACGTCGAGGGCGCGTGGTCCTTCGAGGTCCACGCCTGGTCCGATCCCGTCGCCACCTGGCAGCACGCCGCCGGCATCAAGATCCCCGCCGCCATCGACGTCGAGCTGATGTTCGCCGAGGGCGCCCTGCTGCTCAAGCAGGTGCGCGCCGGGCTCCCCCGCGGCACCACCGGCGAGAAGGCGCTCATCGACGCCGGCGTCAAGGCCTGCGCCGACCGTCGGCGTCCCCCTGCCGCCCGCCTGGCGGTGCTGGAGGACCCCGGCATGACCGCAGCGCTGGAGGCCTACCCGCTGCGCGAGCTGCTCACCGTCGAGGGGCCCTTCCCGCTCCAGGCCGACCGTCCCCGGGCGCTCTTCGGCAGCTGGTACGAGCTCTTCCCGCGCTCGGAGGGCGCCGCACCGGACGCCGACGGCGTGCTGCGCAGCGGCACCTTCGCCACCGCCGCGAAGCGCCTGCCGGCCGTGGCCGAGATGGGCTTCGACGTCGTCTACCTGCCGCCGATCCACCCCATCGGCGAGGTCAACCGCAAGGGCCCCAACAACACCCTCACCCCGGGCCCGCACGACGTCGGCTCGCCGTGGGCGATCGGCTCCAAGGACGGCGGCCACGACGCCGTCCACCCCGACCTCGGCACGCTCGAGGACTTCGACGCCTTCGTCGCCACGGCCCGTGAGAACGGCCTCGAGGTGGCCCTCGACCTCGCCCTGCAGGCGGCGCCCGACCACCCCTGGGTGACCTCGAACCCGGAGTTCTTCACCACCCGCGCCGACGGCTCGATCGCCTACGCGGAGAACCCGCCGAAGAAGTACCAGGACATCTACCCGATCAACTTCGACAACGACCCCGAGGGCGTGCGCGCGGAGATGCTGCGGGTGGTGCGCCACTGGATCGGCCACGGCGTGCGGATCTTCCGCGTCGACAACCCCCACACGAAGCCACTGGACTTCTGGGAGTGGCTGCTGGGCGAGGTGCGCCGCACCGACCCCGACGTCCTCTTCCTCGCCGAGGCCTTCACCCGCCCGGCGATGATGCGGGCGCTCGGCTCGGTGGGCTTCCACCAGTCCTACACCTACTTCACCTGGCGCACGGCGAAGGGCGAGATCGCCGACTACCTGCGCGAGCTGTCGTCGCAGACCGACCACCTGATGCGGCCGAACTTCTTCGTCAACACCCCCGACATCCTCCACGCCTACCTGCAGTACGGCGGCCCGGCGGCGTTCAAGGTGCGTGCAGCGCTGGCCGCCACGTCCTCCCCGACGTGGGGCGTCTACGCCGGCTACGAGCTCTACGAGCACGTGGCGGTCAAGCCCGGCAGCGAGGAGTACCTCGACTCCGAGAAGTACCAGCTGCGGCCGCGCGACTGGGACGCCGCCGCCCGCGAGGGCCGCACCCTCGCGCCGTACCTGACGATGCTCAACCGCGTGCGCCGCGAGCACGTGGCGCTGCAGCGGCTGCGCAACGTCGTCATCCACGCCACCGACGACGAGCAGATCCTCTGCTACTCCAAGCGCGAGGGCGAGGACCGCGTCATCGTCGTGATCAACCTCGACCCCCACGGCACCCGCGAGACGATGGTCCACCTCGACCTCGCCGGCCTGGGCCTGGAGCCCGGGGAGGCCTTCGTCGTCCACGACGAGGTCACCGACCAGGACTGGACCTGGACCGAGCACGCCTACGTCCGCCTCGACCCCCACCACGAGCCCGCCCACGTCCTGACCGTTCGGAGGACCGCCCCGTGACCGACGTCCAGCCCGAGCCCGCCCGCGAGGTGCAGCACGCGGCCCACCCCGAGCCGGAGTGGTTCAAGTCCGCGGTGTTCTACGAGGTGCTCGTGCGCTCCTTCCGCGACTCCAACGGCGACGGCACCGGCGACTTCAAGGGCCTCATCGAGAAGCTCGACTACCTGGCCTGGCTCGGCGTCGACTGCCTGTGGATCCCGCCGTTCTTCCCCTCGCCGCTGCGCGACGGCGGCTACGACGTCGCCGACTACACCGGCGTGCTGCCGGCGGTGGGCACCATCGAGGACTTCCGGGAGTTCCTCGACGCCGCCCACGAGCGCGGCATCCGCGTGATCATCGACTTCGTCATGAACCACACCAGCGACCAGCACCCGTGGTTCCAGGCCAGCCGCAGCGACCCCGAGGGTCCCTACGGCGACTTCTACGTCTGGTCCGACACCGACGAGCTCTACCAGGACGCGCGGATCATCTTCGTCGACACCGAGCCGTCGAACTGGACGTGGGACCCCGTGCGCCAGCAGTACTTCTGGCACCGGTTCTTCAGCCACCAGCCCGACCTCAACTTCGACAACCCGGCCGTCGGCGAGGCGATGATCGAGGCGATCGCGTTCTGGCTCGACATGGGCCTGGACGGCTTCCGCCTCGACGCCGTGCCCTACCTCTACGAGCGCGAGGGCACCAACGGCGAGAACCTCCCCGAGACCCACGCGTTCCTCAAGCGGGTGCGCTCCTTCGTCGACGAGCACTACCCCGGCCGGGTGCTGCTGTGCGAGGCCAACCAGTGGCCCGCCGACGTCGTGGAGTACTTCGGCGACTTCTCCGTCGGCGGCGACGAGTGCCACATGGCCTTCCACTTCCCCGTGATGCCGCGCATCTTCATGGCGGTGCGGCGCCAGTCGCGCTTCCCGATCTCGGAGATCCTCGAGCAGACGCCGGCGATCCCCGACAGCTGCCAGTGGGGCATCTTCCTGCGCAACCACGACGAGCTCACCCTCGAGATGGTCAGCGACGAGGACCGCGACTACATGTGGAACGAGTACGCCAAGGACCCCCGCATGAAGGCCAACATCGGCATCCGCCGTCGGCTGGCCCCGCTGCTCGACAACGACGTCAACCAGATCGAGCTGTTCAACGCGCTGCTGCTCTCCCTGCCCGGCTCGCCGGTGCTCTACTACGGCGACGAGATCGGCATGGGCGACAACATCTGGCTCGGCGACCGCGACGGCGTGCGCACCCCGATGCAGTGGACGCCGGACCGCAACGCCGGCTTCTCCAGCGCCACCCCGGGCCGGCTGGACCTGCCGCTGATCCAGGACCCCGTCTTCGGCTACGCCTCGGTCAACGTCGAGGCGCAGATGGAGAACCCGTCCTCGCTGCTGCACTGGACCCGCCGGATGCTGCACGCGCGACGTCACCACCCGGCCTTCGGCCTGGGCACCTTCCACGACCTCGGCGGCTCCAACGGCGCGGTGCTCTCCTACGTCCGCGAGCACGTGGCCGAGGACGGCACCGAGGACGTCATCCTGTGCGTCAACAACCTCAGCCGGTTCCCGCAGCCGGTGGAGCTGGACCTGCGCCGCTTCGCCGGCCGCCGCCCCGTCGAGCTGCTCGGAGGCGTGCAGTTCCCCGAGATCGGGGACCTGCCCTACCTGCTGACGCTCGCCGGCTACGGCTTCTACTGGTTCCGGCTCACCGCGTCCGGCCCGACGACGACCTCCGAGGAGGGACCCCAGCTGTGAGCGACGCCCCCCGCACGATCGAGCCCCTCGACCACCTCGACCCGCAGGTGCTCGCCGACTACCTGGTGCGCACCCGCTGGTTCGCGGGGAAGGGACGCCCCTTCGACGTGCGGGCGGTGCGTCGCATCGGCGCGGTCCCCCACCTGCCCGGCACGCCGGCCGACGCCCCCGTCGTCGCGGTGCACCTGGTGGAGGTCGCCTTCACCGACGCCGTCGGCGGCAGCGCGAGCTACCAGGTGCCGCTGGCGCTCTACACCGACGTGCAGCCGCATCTCGAGCACGCCTTCCTCGGCTGGTGGGAGGAGCCGGCCGACGCTCCCCTGCCGGGTTGGGTGCACGCCTACGACGCCGTCCACGACCGCGACGCGATGGCGCTGTGGCTGCGCGCCTTCGACGCCGCCGCCGCGGCGCCCGACGCCACGCTCGTCGACGACGGAACCGGGCTGCGGTTCCGGCGGCTGCCCGGCCACGACCTCGAGGCCGACGCCCCCGCCTCGCTCTTCGCCGGCGAGCAGTCCAACTCCTCGGTGTTCTACGGCGAGGACGCCGTCATGAAGGTCTTCCGCCAGCCGACGGCGGGGGTCAACCCCGACGTCGAGGTGCACGAGGTGCTCACCCGCGCCGACTCCCCCCACGTGGCCGCGCTCTACGGCTGGCTGGAGACCGGCGAGGGCGACGACGTCGTCCAGCTGGCGATGCTGCAGCAGTTCCTGCGCACCGCCACCGACGGCTGGGAGCTCGCGCTCTCCAGCGTCCACGACCTCTTCGCGCAGGCCTTCACGCTGCCGATGGACCCCGACGACACCGCCGCCAACGAGGTGCACGCCCGGGAGGCCGGCGGCGACTTCGCCGGCGAGTCCACGCGGCTGGGCGAGGCCGTGCGGGCCGTGCACGAGGTGCTGGCCGAGCGGTTCGGCACCACCCGGCTCGACGCCGAGCAGACCTCGGCGCTGGCCGCGGGCATGACCCGTCGACTGCGCGAGGCCGTCGCCGCCGTGCCCGAGCTCGGGGCGCACGCCGCCGCGATCGAGGACGTCTACGGCCGCGTCGCGGCGCTCGGCGAGGTCACCGTGCAGCGCGTGCACGGCGATCTCCACCTCGGCCAGACCCTGCGCACCTCGCGCGGCTGGAAGGTCGTCGACTTCGAGGGCGAGCCGTCGGCCACCCTCACGGAGCGTCGTCGGCCCGACAGCCCCTGGCGCGACGTCGCCGGGATGCTGCGCTCCTTCGACTACGCCCCGCGCGTCGTCGAGCGCGACGTCGCACTCGACCACCCCGAGTCGGCCGCCCAGGTCGGCGAGCGCGCCGCGGAGTGGGCGCACCGCAACCGCAACCACTTCCTCACCGCCTACGCCGGCGGCGACCTCGAGGCCCCCGAGCGGGTGCTGCTGGACGCCTACCTGGCCGACAAGGCGGTCTACGAGACCGTCTACGAGACCCGCAACCGGCCCGACTGGGTCGCCATCCCGCTGCGTGCCGTCGCGGAGATCGGAGCCGCCTGATGAGCGCCCTCGACCCCTCGATCCTCCCGGTGCCCACCGTCGAGCTCGAGCAGCTGGCCCGCGGCGAGCACGGCCACCCCCACGCCGTCCTCGGCGCCCACCCGCACGACGGCGGCGTCACGGTGCGGGTGCTGCGTCCGCTGGCCTCGGCCGTGCAGGTGCGCGGCGCGTTCGGCGTCGTCGACCTCGAGCACGAGCACGAGGGCGTGTGGGCCGGCGTCGTCGCCGTGCCCGACGTGCCCGACTACCGCGTGGCGGTGGCCTACGACGGTGAGGACGTCGCCGACGTCGCGGTGCAGGACGACGCCTATCGCTTCCTGCCCACGCTCGGCGAGATCGACCTCCACCTCATCAACGAGGGCCGCCACGAGCAGCTGTGGCAGGTGCTCGGCGCCCGCGTCCACCACTACGAGGTGCCCGGCGGCGAGCCGATCAGCGGCACGTCGTTCGCGGTGTGGGCGCCCGGCGCCCGCGGCGTGCGGGTCAAGGGCGACCTCAACCGCTGGGACGGCCGCGAGCACCCGATGCGCCAGCTCGGCACGTCCGGGGTGTGGGAGCTGTTCGTGCCCGGCGTCGGCAGCGGCGCGGCCTACAAGTTCGCGGTGCTCGGCTCCGACGGCGCCTGGCGCGACAAGGCCGACCCCATGGCCACCTGGGCCGAGGTGCCGCCGCACACGGCGTCGCGGGTCTTCGAGTCCACCTACGCCTGGGGCGACGGCGCCTGGATGGCCGCGCGCGCCGAGCAGCAGCCGGTCGCGGCGCCGATGAGCGTCTACGAGATGCACCTGGCCTCCTGGCGGCGTCACCCCGACGGCGGCATCTGGAGCTGGGAGCGGCTGGCCGACGACCTCGTCGCCTACCTCGCCGACCTGCAGTTCACCCACGTCGAGCTGATGCCGGTGATGCAGCACCCCTTCGGCGGCTCGTGGGGCTATCACGTGACCTCCTACTTCGCCGCCGACAGCCGCTTCGGCGACCCCGACGGCCTGCGCCTGCTCATCGACCGGCTCCACCAGGCCGGCATCGGCGTCATCCTGGACTGGGTGCCCGGGCACTTCGCCACCGACGAGTGGGCGCTGGCCCGCTTCGACGGCACCCCGCTCTACGAGAGCCCCGACCCCCAGCGCGGCTGGCACCCCGAGTGGGGCTCCTACATCTTCGACCTCGGCCGCGCCGAGGTGCGCAACTTCCTCTACGCCAACGCGCTGTTCTGGCTCGAGGAGTTCCACGTCGACGGTCTGCGCGTCGACGGCGTCGCCTCGATGCTCTACCTCGACTACGCCCGCAAGAACGGCGAGTGGACCCCCAACGTCCACGGCGGCCACGAGAACCTCGAGGCGGTGCAGTTCCTGCAGGAGATGAACGCCACCGTCTACAAGCGGGTGCCCGGCATCACCACGATCGCCGAGGAGTCGACGTCGTGGCCCGGCGTCACCAAGCCCACCTCGGAGGGCGGCCTGGGCTTCGGCTTCAAGTGGAACATGGGCTGGATGCACGACTCCCTGGGCTACCTCGCCCGCGAGCCGATCCACCGCTCCTACCACCACGGCGAGCTCACCTTCAGCCTCGTCTACGCCTTCAGCGAGAACTACGTGCTGCCGCTGAGCCACGACGAGGTCGTGCACGGCAAGGGCTCCCTGCTGCGCAAGATGCCGGGCGATCGCTGGCAGCAGCTGGCGAACCTGCGCGCCTACCTCGCCTTCATGTGGGCCCACCCGGGCAAGCAGCTGCTCTTCATGGGCGGCGAGCTGGGCCAGGAGTCGGAGTGGGCGGAGTCGCGCGAGCTCGACTGGTGGCTGCTCGACCACCCCGAGCACCGCGGCGTCCACGGCCTCGTGCGCGACCTCAACGCCACCTACCGCGCCACGCCGGCGCTGTGGCGCCAGGACTCCGACCCCGCGGGCTTCGCCTGGATCGACGCCAACGACGCCGGCCGCAACGTCTTCAGCTTCGTGCGCCGCGGCACCGACGGCGACCCCGACCTCGTCTGCGTCGCCAACCTGTCGGCCGTCCCCCACCCCGGCTACCGGCTCGGCCTTCCGTCGAGCGGCACCTGGGAGGAGGTGCTCAACACCGACGCCACCGGCTACACCGGCTCCGGCGTGGGCAACCTCGGCGCCGTCACGGCCGTCGACGGCGAGTGGAGCGGCCAGCCGGCCCACACCGACCTGGTGCTCCCGCCGCTGGCCACCGTCTGGCTGCGGCCGGCATGAGGGGCGCGCGGCGGCTCGGCACCGCGCTCCCCCTCCTGCTCCTCCCGCTCGCGGCCTGCGGTGACGCCGACTCCGCCGCGGACGCCGACGGCCGCGAGGAGATCTCGCCGCCGGCCGTCGCCTGGGTCGCAGCGGACGTGCTGCGCGACGCCGTCGGCACGCCCGACTCCGGCACCACCGACTCCCTGGGCGACTCCGACGCCGGCCGCGGGGTCGCCGGCGCCGACCTGCGCTTCGGCTCCGACGGCGAGTACGACGGCGACTCCGTCGCCGTGTCCGTCATCGCCGACGCCTCGCCCGCCCTCACCGGCTGCGACGTCGCGGATCCTGACACCGGCGAGCGCCCGCGCGACTGCGTGGAGACCCCGCGCGGGGTGCTGCGCTGGGAGGACGAAGACCCCGAGGAGGACCCCGGGCTCGTCTACGTCGTCGCCACCCGCGACGACGGCGCCGCGGTCGTCGCGCGCTACAGCGGGCCGGTGATCACCGGCGACCCCCGTCGCCAGCGGCTGGAGGTCGACGTCGACACGCTCTTCGACGTCGTCTCCGACCCCCGCCTCGACCTGCGCACCGACGCCGGCCTGCGCCGACAGGGCGAGGACGCTCCCTGGTGGCGCGGTGGCGAGGACGGGCCTCAGGTCACCGAACCTGCCGGCTGAGGCGCGTCAGCAGGCCGAGCCGAGGTCGTCGGACTCGTTGGCGACGTAGCCGGTCTTGAGGGTGCCCACCGAGCCGCCGGTGATCGGCTGGTCGGTGGAGCCCGAGCCGGAGCCCGTGGAGCCCGAGCCGGCCGCGCGGACCGTCTTCGGCTTGGCCTTGGCGTTGCCCTCGGCCGCGGCGATGGTCGAGGCGACCTTGCGGTGGATGAGGGCGAAGTCGGGGTCACCGGTGTTGATGAGCGGCGGGACCAGCGAGAGCGTCGAGACCTTGGCGCCACGCGCCTTGAGGGCCAGCGAGGCGAACGTGCCGAACTGCGAGGCCGGGATGCTGGTGGAGATCAGCGCGCTGGAGGCGTCGGCGATCTTCTCGAAGTTCGCGATCGCCTTCTGCGGGCTGATCTGGTGGAGCATCGCGTTCATGACGCACTTCTGCCGTGCCATGCGCGAGTAGTCGTCGGAGTCGGCGCGCGAGCGGGCGTACCAGAGCGCCTGGCGGCCGCTGAGGCGGTGCTCGCCGGCGGGGATGTAGCCGTTGATCGCCGCGCCCACGCCGCCGATCGGGATGGGGGAGCGCACGTTGAGCTTCACGCCGCCGACGGCGTCGACGAGGTTGCTGAAGCCCTGCAGGTTGACCATCGCCCAGTAGTTGATCTTCAGGCCGGTGATGCCCTCGATGGCCATCATCGTGGCGTCGATGCCGGGGTGCTTCGACCCCGGGAAGAGGTCGGTGTGGTCCATGGCCCAGGTGTTGACGCCGTTGAGGTAGTCGACGTCGAAGCCGTCGGGGAACTGCTTGGCCATCACCGAGCCGGGCGCGAAGCGGGCCTTGGCCATGTTGCGCGGCAGCGAGATGAGCACGGTGCGGCCGGTGTCCTCGTCGATCGAGGCGACCGTCATGGAGTCCGGGCGCAGGCCCCAGCGGCCCCTGCCGGAGTCGCCGCCGAGGAGCAGCACGTTGTAGCGGCCGTCGTGGGCGCCGGTGACCTTGCCGTCGCCCGAGAGGGTCATGACGAGGTCGCGCTGGACGCCGACCATGTGGGCGCCGAAGAGCAGCGAGCCCGCGACGCCGAAGCACAGCAGGCCGTTGACGCCGACGACGGCGCGGCGGTGGGCCAGGCCGAGGGTCAGCGGCTGGCCCAGGCGCCAGGCGTCCATGAACAGGGCGGCCCACCCGATGGCCAGCACCAGCATCGTCAGGCGGATCGCGAGCAGCGGGCCCGGCGCGAAGGCGAGCTCGAGGCCGAGGTCGCGGTCGAACGCGACGGCCAGCGCGGTGACGAGGACGATCGCCCACAGCGTCAGCCAGATGCGCAGGGCGATCTTGCCGACGGTGCGGTTGCCCGCCGCGAGCTGGGCCGAGCCGGGGGCGACGAGGGTCATCGCCATGAACGACAGGGCGCGACGGAACCGGATCCGAGCGGCCCGCTCGGCGACCGGCGTCCGCGGCGGGTCGACGGGAGGACGCAGCGACGGACGGCGACCCTGGTGCGACCCGGGGGAAGTGACGGGCATGCGCATCAGTATCACCAGTCACAGCCGTCACACGGGGACGACGCGCGGGGAGGTGCGCGACCTCCTCGGACCGGGTCTCGGACCGGACCTCGGACGGGGCCTCGGACGGGCCTCGGACGGGCCTCAGACGGGGCGGCGGCCGGCGTCGATCTCGGTCTTGCGGGCCAGCCGGTGCGCGCGCCGGATCTCGGCCTCGCGGTGGCGGCGACGGTCCTCGTCGGTCTCCAGCAGCAGCCCGGGGATCGGGCGGGGGCCGCCGTCGGGGTCGATCGCCACGAACACGAAGTAGGCCGAGCCGACGTGCAGCGAGGTCTCCGAGGCCTCGTTCCACGGCTGGGCCTCGATGCGCACCCCGATCTCCATGGAGGAGCGGCCCACCCAGTTGACCTGCGCGTGGGTGCGCACGATGTCGCCGACGTGCACCGGACGCAGGAAGACCATCTCGTCGAGGGCGGCGGTGACCGCCGGGCCGCCGGAGTGGCGCTGGGCCACCGCGCCGGCGGTGGAGTCGGCCAGCTTCACGATCTCGCCGCCGTGCACGTTGCCCAGCAGGTTGGTCTGCGCGCGGGAGGTCAGCACCGCCAGGGAGACGCGGGCGTAGGACGAGGTGTGGCGCGGCGCGGCGAGGTCGCTCATGGCTGCACGCTAGCCTCAGAGGGTGCCTGAGCGTCCTGACGGTCGGGGTGGAGAGTTCGGCTGGCTCTACGGCGGCAAGGACGGCTCCACGCCCCCGGAGAACCCCGATGCCACCCGCGTCATGCCCACGATCCCGCGGGGATCGCGCGGCTCGTCGTCCCAGCCGCCCGCTCAGCCGGCGCCCCCGCCGCGCCAGCCGGCCCCGCAGCGGCCCGGTGGTCCGGGCGGCCCCGGGGGACCGAGCGGCCCCGGCGGCCCGCACGAGTACGGCGGCTCCCGCGGCCCGCGGCTGCGGCGTCCCCGCTTCCGGGTGCGCTACCTCGTGGCGCTCCTCGCGCTCTGGGTGGTCTACCTCGTGGCCGTGCCGATCATCGTCTGGAACAAGGTCGACGACGTCGCCTTCGAGCCCAGTGGCAACCGCCCGGCCGAGCAGCCCGGCACCACCTACCTCCTCGTGGGCAGCGACTCCCGCGGCCAGCTGAGCGCGGCCCAGCGTCGCCTCTACCGCACCGGCAACGCCGAGGGCCGTCGCACCGACACGATCATGCTGCTGCACACCGGCTCGGGACCGAACCTGCTGATGTCGATCCCGCGCGACTCCCTCGTCGACATCCCGGGCTACGGCACCACCAAGATCAACGCCGCCTACGCCTATGGCGGCGCGCGGCTGCTGGTGAGGACGATCGAGCAGAACAGCGGCATCCGCATCGACGACTACGTCGAGATCGGGCTGGGCGGCCTGGTCGACATCGTCGACGCCGTCGGCGGCATCAAGATCTGCCCGACGTTCGACATGAACGACAAGCTCGCGGGGCTCGACATCAAGAAGGGCTGCCAGCAGGCCGACGGTCGCGTCGCCCTCGGCTACGCCCGCTCGCGCCACTCCGACCCCCGCTACGGCGACATCACCCGCGCCAAGCACCAGCGCGAGGTCGTCTCCGCGGTCGGCAAGAAGGTGCTCTCCCCCGCCACGTTCCTCAACCCGTTCCGCTACTGGCGCGTCGTCAACGCCGCACCGGAGTCGTTCGCGGTGGGCCGCGGCATGAGCGCGGTGCGCGCCGGCATGTGGGCGATGGCGATGAACAGCGTCAACGGGAAGAAGGGCCTGACCTGCGGCGTCCCGATCAGCGACCTCGCGGTGCACTGGGACCCCACGCGCTCGAAGAAGATGTTCCAGGCGATCATCGACGACGACACCTCCAGCATCGGCACCAGCCTGTGCTCCCCCACCGGACTCCCGAAGGCGGTCACCGGATGACCCAGCAGTACGAGACCCTCACGTTCGAGGTCGACGAGGACGGCGTCGCGCTCCTGACGCTGCACCGGCCCGACGCGCTCAACGCCTTCGACCTGCAGATGGCGCGCGAGCTCGAGCAGGTCTTCCTCGTCGACGCCCAGGACGACGCCGTCCGCGCGGTCGTCGTCACCGGCTCGGGTCGCGCGTTCTGCGCCGGCATGGACCTCTCGGCCGAGGGCAACGTCTTCGGCCTCGACGAGAGCCTCGACCCCGACCCGGCGCAGTTCCGCGCGCACTACGACGAGGAGCCGTACCAGACCGGCCTGCGGGACACCGGCGGCAAGGTGACGCTGGCCATCCACGCGCTGCCCAAGCCCGTGATCGCCGCGATCAACGGCCCCGCCGTCGGCATCGGCGCCACCATGACGCTCGCGATGGACCTGCGGCTGGCCTCCACCAAGGCGCGCATCGGGTTCGTCTTCGGGCGTCTGGGCATCGTGCCCGAGGCCTGCTCGTCGTACTTCCTGCCGCGCATCGTCGGGGTCTCCCAGGCGCTGGAGTGGGTCTACTCCGCCGACATCCTCACCGCCGAGCAGGCGCACGCCGGTCGCCTGGTGCGCTCGGTGCACGAGCCCGACGAGCTGCTGCCCGCCGCGCTGGAGCTGGCCCGCTCGTTCGTCCGCGACCGCTCCCCGGTGGCCCTCGGCCTGGCGAAGCGGCTCATCTACCGCAACAGCGGCGCCGACCACCCGCTCGAGGCGCACCTGACGGACTCGCTGGCGATGTACTGGACCTCGATCGGCGACGGCAAGGAGGGCGTGGCCGCGTTCCTGGCCAAGCGCACCCCCCAGTTCACCAGCAGCGCCCGCGACCTCCCCGTCATCGAGTAGGCGCCTGCTCGGGACGCACGACGGCCCGCCGTCCCCTCGAAGGAGTGGGGAGGCGGGCCGTCGGTCTGTGGCGGGTCAGCCGGCCGCGCGCGCGGCCTCCTGCTCGGAGGTGGCGCCGGCGGTGCTCAGCTGGCCCGACTTGTCCTCGAGGTGCGCGCGGATGAACCAGTGGAACAGCTCGAGCTGCTCGGTCTGGGCGATGAACATGTCCTGCGTGACGGGGTCGAGCTCCTCGAGCTCCTTGATGCCGTCGCGGTAGCTGGTGATGACGCCCTGGTAGACCACGTCGAGCGCGCCCAGGTGCTCCTGGGTGGTGGCGCGACCGATGCTGTACTCGTCCCAGGTGCGACCCTCGACGATGGCGCCGGGGGTGCCCTGCGGCGAGCCGCCGAGGGTGGCGATGCGCTCGGCGAGGTCGTCGGCGAAGCCGCGGACGACCTCGACCTGCGGGTCGATCATCTCGTGGACGGAGATGAAGTGGGGCCCGACGACGTTCCAGTGCACGTGCTTGAGCGTCAGGTGCAGGTCGTTGGCCGCGACGAGGCGGTCCTGCAGGAGTGCGACGACGCGCTCGGCGTCGTCCTTGGAGATTCCGGGGGTCGTGTACGCGAGTGGGGTGGCCATGCTTCGGACGTTACCCACGGCGCCGGGGCGCCGATCCACCTAACGGGTGGGCGTCAGCGTCCGCTGGAAGAGGGCCTGCAGCACCTCGAAGTGCCGCTCCGCCGAGACCTCGTGGAACATCGAGGTGTCGGCCATGGTGTAGCCGTGCGCGGCCCCCGCGTACACCTCGTTGAGGTGCGGACGGCCGGCATCGCTCAGGGCCTGCTCGAGCGCCTCGACGGCCTCCAGCGGCATCGAGGCGTCCTGGTCGGCGTGGCCGTAGACGAACTCCGCGGTGCTGGCGGCGATCTGCAGGTGCGGG
The DNA here is from genome assembly GCF_055282735.1 of Nocardioides sp. B129/18. Lineage (NCBI taxonomy): Bacteria > Bacillati > Actinomycetota > Actinomycetes > Propionibacteriales > Nocardioidaceae > Nocardioides > Nocardioides sp. B129/18. The sequence continues at coordinate 28,276 of NZ_JBUZJI010000015.1, forward strand.
CTGTCGGGCCCGTCGACGACCAGCCCGCCGCCGTGGAAGCCGCCGACCGCCGCGACCGTGCCGGGGTGAGTGCCCGCGGCGCGGGTGGCCAGCCGGGCGCCCATGCAGTAGCCGGTGACGCCGATCGGGCCCGCGCCGGCGCGCAGGTCGCCGGTGAGCGCGGCGATCCAGGCCTCGGTGTCGGGGTCGGAGAGGTCGGGCGTCAGGCCGGCGACGCGGTCCATGACGCCGGAGGCGAAGAAGGCCTCGCGGGCGCCGGGCTCGCGCAGGTCCTCCTGCGGGGCGAGCTCGGCGGCGCTGCCCCAGCGGTGGAAGACGTGCGGCACCAGCACGCGATGGCCCCAGGACGCGATGCGGTCGGCCATCGCTCGGGTCTGCGGACGCAGGCCGATGGCGTCGATGAAGAACAGGACGCCCGGAGCGCCCTCCTCGCCGGTGACGTAGGCCTCGGCGGAGCCGCCGGGCACGGAGATCTGCAGGTCGTGTCCCATGCTCGCGACGGTACGACGGCGGCGCCACGGCCCCGCGCGTCGAAGGGGTGGGGCCGGAGGGAGTGAAGGCCGAGGCCGCCGACGTGGGGGGTGAGGACGGCCCCGGCGACGCCCTTCCTACACCCGGCCCGACCCCCGCCGTGGGCGAATGCGTCCGATTCCTCCCGTGGAAGGGGGAATCGGGCGTCCCGACGCCGGATGGTCCAGAGCAGTCGTGCGGCGAGCATCACGCGGCGTCGGGTTGATAGCCTCCGAGAGCCAGTCACATGGGAACCCGGTGAGAGTCCGGGACTGACGCGCAGCGGTGTGGGTGACGGGCGGGACGGGTCGGCTCCGCGCCGACAGCCACTGGACCCCGGTCTGGGAAGGCGTCCCGACCCGGTGGATCCCGAGTCCGAAGACCTGCTGGCCCTTGCGGCGACCGCCGCGAGGTCGCACGGGGCGACGCGCTGAGCCTCCGACCTCGGAGGACACCCCTGTGGCCCCCACCGCACCCGCCCGGACCCGCCGCGACCGCTGCCCCGGCGTCCTGCGTCCCTGGCCCGCCGACGACGGCGCCCTCGTGCGCGTCCGCCTGCCCGGGGGGCGGATCGGGGCCGACGCCCTGCGCGCCCTGGCCGACGTCGCGGTCGAGCACGGCGACGGCGACCTGCACCTCACCGCCCGCGCGAACCTGCAGCTGCGGGCGCTGCCCACCCGCGACGGACGGCTCACGGCGCCGGTGCTGGCGGCCGTCGAGGCCACCGGACTGCTGCCCAGCCGGGCCCACGACCGCGCGCGCAACCTGATGGCCTCCCCCCTCACCGGGCTGGCCGGCGGCCGGGCCGACCTGCGCGGGCTCGTCGCCGATCTCGACGCCGGCCTGCGCGCCGACCCGGCGCTGGCCGCCCTGCCCGGACGCTTCCTGTTCGTGCTCGACGACGGCCGCGGCGACCTCGCCGACCGCGAGGGCGACCTCGGACTCGTCGCCCTCGACGCCGACATCGCCCAGCTGCGGGTCGGCGCACACGGCTGGGGGCCGGTGCTGCCGCTGGTGGACGCGCCCGCCTCGCTGCTCGGCCTGGCCCGCGCGTTCCTGCGGGTGCGCGGCGCCGGCGAGGACGCCGCCTGGCACGTCGACGAGCTGGCCGCGCCGCTGCTCTCGGCCCACCACGTCGACCCGCGGGCGCTCGTGCGCTCCGACCCGCCCGCCCCCGGCGTCCACGCCCCCGGGGTGCGCCTGCACGCCGTGCCCGACGGCCGCCTCACCCCGGCCGTCCTCGATCAGATCCTCGCGCCCGCCCACGGCGCCCCGCCCCGCCACCTGGTCCTCACGCCCTGGCACGGCGTGGTGGCCGTCGAGACCTCGGAGACCGCCGCATGACGACCGTCCAGCACAGCGACCAGCACGCCGGCCAGCTCGACCAGCAGCACAGCGACGACCTGCGTCCCCCCACGCGTCGCTACCCCTACGAGACCCAGGGGGCGGCGATCTACGAGGCGTCCTTCGCCACGATCCGGCGCGAGAGCGACCTCGCCTCCGTGGCGCCGGACGCGGAGAAGGTCGCGGTGCGGATGATCCACGCCAGCGGTCAGACCGACCTCGTGCGCGACCTCGTCGTGCACCCGCGGCTCGGCCCGGCCGGACGGGCCGCGCTCGCCGCCGGAGCGCCGATCCTGTGCGACGCCCGCATGGTGGCGATGGGCGTCACCGCCGGACGCCTGCCGGCCGGCAACGAGGTGCACTGCCTGCTCTCCGACCCCCGCGTGCCGGCGCTGGCCGCGCGGTTCGGCACCACTCGCAGCGCCGCCGCGGTCTCGCTGTGGACTCCCCACCTCGACGGCGCCGTGGTGGCCATCGGCAACGCCCCCACCGCGCTGTTCCACCTGCTGGAGATGATCCTCGACGGCGCGCCCCGGCCGGCCGCGATCCTCGGCTGCCCGGTGGGCTTCATCGGCGCCGCGGAGTCCAAGCAGGCGCTGGCCGACCTCGCCCGCGACCACGGCGTCGACATCCCCTTCGTCACCGTCCGCGGGCGCCGTGGCGGCTCGGCGATGGCCTCGGCGGCCGTCAACGCGCTCGCGACGGAGGTGGAGTGATGACCGCTCCCACCGGCCGGCTCAGCTGCGTCGGCGTCGGGCCCGGCGACCCCGAGCTGATCACCCTCAAGGCCGCCCGGCTCATCGAGTCCGCCGACGTCGTGGCCTACCACGCGGGCGTCGGACGCGAGTCGCACGCACGCCGCATCGCCGCGGCCCACGTGCGGCCCGGCGTCGTCGAGGAGGTGCTGCGCTACCCCGTCACGACCGGGCGCACCGACCACCCCGGCGGCTACGACGGCGCGCTCACCGACTTCTACGCCGCCTGCACCGCGACGATCGGCGCGCATCTGGAGGCCGGGCGGCACGTCGTCCTGCTCGCCGAGGGCGACCCGCTCTTCTACGGCTCGGCGATGTACCTCCACGACCGGCTCGGCGTGCGGTTCGCCACCGAGGTCGTGCCGGGCGTCCCGGCCTTCGCCGCGGCCACCGCCGCCGCCGGAACCCCGCTGGTGCGCCAGACCGACGTGCTCACGGTGCTGCCCGGCACCCTGCCCGAGCCGGAGCTCGCGCGCCGCCTGGCCGACACCGACGCCGCGGTCATCATGAAGCTGGGCCGCACCTTCCCCGCCGTCCGCGACGCCCTCGGCGCCGCCGGACGCCTCGAGGACGCCGTGTACGTCGAGCGGGCCTCCTTCGCCGACCAGCGGGTGCTGCCGGCCGCCGAGGTCGATCCCGACGACGTCCCGTACTTCTCGCTGGTCGTCGTGCCCGGCGACTCCCGGCACCGCGACGACGCCGCCCGCGTGCGCCTGGCCGCGCCCGACGAGCCGCGCGGCAGCTCGCACGACGCCTGGGCCGCCGAGCTGCTGGTGATCGGCCTCGGGCCGGGCCCCGACGCCTGGCTGACGCCGGAGGCCACCTCGGCCCTGGCGCGCGTCGACCACGTCGTCGGCTACGCCCCCTACGTCGACCGCGTGCCGCAGCGGCCGGGCCTGACCCGGCACTGCTCGGGCAACACCGTCGAGCTCGACCGCGCGCGGCTGGCGCTCGACCTCGCCCGCCGCGGCGAGCGGGTGGCGGTCGTCTCCGGCGGCGACGCCGGCGTGTTCGGCATGGCCGCCGCGGTGTTCGAGGCGGCCGTCGACTACCCCGACGTGCCCGTGCGGGTGCTGCCCGGCGTCAGCGCCGTGCAGGCCGTCGCCGCCCGGGCCGGGGCGCCGATCGGCGGCGACTTCGCCGTCGTCAGCCTCAGCGACCGGCTCAAGCCGTGGGAGACCGTCGAGCGGCGACTGCGGGCCATCGCCGAGGCCGACCTCGTGCTCGGGGTCTACAACCCGGCCTCGCGCACCCGCCGCGACCAGATCGTGCGGGCCCGCGAGGTGCTGCTCGAGACGCTCCCGGCCGACCGGCCGGTGGTCGTCGGGCGCCACGTCGGACGCGCCGCCGAGGCCGTCGAGGTGACCACGCTGGGCGCGCTGGACCCCGAGACCATCGACATGGGCTGCCTGGTGATCGTGGGCTCGAGCGGGACGAGCGTCACCGACGCCGGTCGCGTGTGGACGAGTAGAGGAACGACTCCCCCGGCGTGACCTCGCCGTCGGCGGCCCCGTCGACCGCTCCGTCGCGCGCCAGCGCCCGGCCCACCAGGATCACCGCGGCCTGACGCAGCCCCGCGGCCTCGACCTGCGCGGCGATGTCGCCGACCGTGCCGTGCAGCACGAGCTCCTCGGCCTGGCTGACCCGGTGGACGACGGCCACCGGGCAGTCGGCGCCGTAGAACGGCTCGATCTGCGCCATCAGCTCGGCGGTGCGCGTGATGCCGAGGTGCAGCGCGAGGGTGGCGCGGGTGGCCGCGAACGCGGCCAGCGACTCGCCCTCCGGCATCGCGGTGGAGCGCGCCTGCGGGCGGGTGATCACCACCGACTGCGCCACCAGCGGCACCGTGAGCTCCCGACCCACCCGCGCCGCCGCGGCCGCGTAGGACGCCACGCCGGGCACGACCGTCCACGGTACGCCGGCGGCGTCGAGGCGACGGGTCTGCTCGGCCAGCGCGGAGTACACCGACGGGTCGCCGCTGGTGAGCCGCACGACCTGGCTGCCCAGCGCGTGCGCCTGCACGAGGTGGGCGGTGATGGCGTCGAGGTCGAGGTCCTGGGTGTCGACGCGCTCGGCGTGCGCGGGTGCGTGGGCGAGCACGGCGTCGTCGAGGTAGGTGCCGGGGTAGAGCACGACGTCCGCCTGCTGCAGCAGCGCGACGGCGCGCAGGGTGAGCAGGTCGGCGGCGCCCGGTCCGGCGCCGACGAAGTGGACGGTCATGCGGACTCCTGGGGGTGCTGGGGTGCGGGGCTGCGCCACGCCCACTGGGTGACGGTGCGGGCCGGCGTCCAGCCGGTGAACCCGCCGACGGGGGCGGCGGTCTCGACGGCGTGACGGGTGAGCTCGCCGCCGTGGGCGCGGTGGGCGTCGGCGAGCAGACGCTCGGTCTCGAGGGTGACGCCGTGGACGACGAGGACGCCTCCGGGCGCGAGGGCGTCGAGGCAGGACTCCAGCACCCCGGGCACGGTGGCGCCGCCGCCGATGAAGATCGCGTCGGGGCGGGGCAGGTCGGCGAGCGCCTCGGGGGCGCCGCCGGTGACGACCTCGAGCCGCGGGACGCCGAGGCGGACGGCGTTGCGGCCGATCCGCGCGGCGCGCTCGGGGTCGCGCTCGATCGCGACGGCGCTGGTGCCCGGGTGGGCGCGCAGCCACTCGACGCCGATCGACCCGGCGCCGGCGCCGACGTCCCACAGCAGCAGGCCGGGGGCGGGCGCCAGACGGGCGAGGGCGCTGGCGCGCAGATCGCGCTTGGTGAGCTGGCCGTCGTGCTCGAAGGCGTCGTCGGGCAGGCCGGCGGCCCAGCCGAGCGCGGGCGGTCCGTCGCACTCCAGGGCCAGCACGTGCAGCGCGCTCGCGCCGCCGGGCCAGGCCTCGGCGGTGCCGACGACGTGGTGCTCCTCGGGCGCGCCGAGGTCGCCGAGCGCGGTCATCCGGGTGGCGCCGTAGCCCGCCTCGACGAGCAGCGGCGCGAGGAGGTCGGGGGTCGTGGCGTCGGAGGACAGCACGAGCAGTCGGCGGCCGGGCGCGAGCTCGCGCAGCACCGACTCGAGGCGCCGCCCGACGACGGTGAGGACGTGCGAGGACTCCGCGCCCCACCCGAGCCGGGCGCGGGCCAGGGCGGGCGAGGACACCGCGGGCACGATCTCGACGGCGTCGGCGCCGAGCCGCTGCGCCAGGAGCGTGCCGACGCCGGAGACCGTCGGATCGCCCGAGGCGAGCACGACCGCGCCGGGGTGCTCCTCGGCCAGCGCGAGCGCGGCGTCGAGGTCGAAGGGCCGCGGCCAGGTGCGGCGCACCGGCGCGACGTCGTCGGGCAGCAGAGCGAGCTGACGAGCGCCGCCGAGGGCCGCCGGGACGGCGCGCAGCCGGGCCCGGATCGGCTCCGCGAGCCCCTCCCAGCCGTCGGCGCCGAGGCCGATCACGAGCAGGCGCGGGGTCCGAGAGGGCGGGGGCACGGACCGGGACGCTACTCGACGCCGCCGGGGTCTAGGGTGGGGCCCGCAGTCCCGAGGTGCCCTGCGCACCGGTCGTCCGCGGCCGGAGGCGTCGGGAGAATCTGGGAAGCCGGTGAGAGTCCGGCACAGGCCCGCTGCGGTGATCGTGAGCCCACCCGCCCACGTCAGTCCGAAGACCGGCCTCGGTGACTGGCACACAGTTGCCGACCTGGCGGACGAGCGGGAGCCTCCCATGCCACAGAACCCTGACCCTGCCCTGCCCGTGCGCGGGGCCCATCCCCCGGCCTACCCGTTCTCCGCGGTGGTCGAGCCGGGCGACCTCGCCCTCGCGCTCGTGCTCAGCACGGTCGCGCCGCAGATCGGCGGCGTGCTGGTGCGCGGCGAGAAGGGCACGGCGAAGTCGACGATCGTCCGCGCCCTGGCCGCCGTCGCGTCCGGGCCGCTCGTCGAGCTGCCCGTCGGCGCCACCGAGGACCGCGTGCTCGGCTCGCTGCACCTGGGCCGCGCGCTGGCCGACGGCGCCGCGGAGTACGAGCCGGGCCTGCTGGCCCGCGCCGACGGCGGGATCCTCTACGTCGACGAGGTCAACCTGCTGCCCGACCACCTCGTCGACGTGCTGCTCGACGCCGCCGCCACCGGCCGCGTCACCGTCGAGCGCGACGGGGTCTCGGCCACTCGCCACGCCCGGTTCGTGCTCGTCGGCACCATGAACCCCGAGGAGGGCGAGCTGCGCCCGCAGCTGCTCGACCGCTTCGGCCTCGCCGTGGCCGTCGCCGCCCCGCGCGACCCGGCGCTGCGCGTCGAGGTGGTGCGCCGCCGGATGGCCTACGACGCCGATCCCGCCGCGTTCGCCGAGGCCTGGGCCGCCGAGGAGGCCGCTCTGGCCGCGCGGATCGGTGACGCCCGGGCCCGCGTCGGCGCCGTCGTGCTGCCCGACGCCGTGCTGGTCGGCATCGCCGAGCTGTGCGCGGCCGCCGAGGTCGACGGCCTGCGCGCCGACCTGGTGATCGCCCGCGCCGCCAGCGCCCACGCCGCCTGGTGCGGACGCACCGAGGTCACCCGCGACGACGTCCGCGTCGCCGCCCGCCTCGCGCTCCCCCACCGGCGCCGCCGCGACCCGTTCGACCCGCCGAGCCTGGAGCCCGACGAGCTCGACGACCTGCTCGATGACGCCCTGGGCCCCGAGGAGGACCCGGACGACGACCCCGACGGCGGGGGCGACGGCGGGGGCGACGAGGGCGGCTCCGACGACGGTCCGCAGGACGGCTCCGAGGCGCCCGGGGACCAGCAGGGCCCCAGCGAGGAGCCCAGCGAGGAGCCCAGCGGCGAGGGCGGCAGCGAGGGCGGCGAGGGCCAGACCCCGCCCGGCTCCCGGGAGCAGGCCGGCGCGCCGTCGCGGGCGCGGCTGTTCACCGTGCCCGGCACCGGCCGCGGCACCAGCGGACGCCGCAGCCGCGCGATCGGCGAGCGGGGCCGCGTCGTCGGCTCGCGCACCCCGCACGGCCCGGGCGACACCGCCGGCGGGCTGCACCTGGCCGCGACGCTGCGCGCGGCCCTGCCGCACCAGGGCGCCCGCGGCCGCACGCAGGGGCGTCCGGTGCTGGCCGCCGACGACCTGCGCCTGGCCGTCCGCGAGGGCCGCGAGGGCAACCTCGTGGTGCTCTGCGTCGACGCGTCGGGCTCGATGGCCGCCCGGCGCCGCATGCGCGAGGTGAAGACCGCCGTGCTCAGCCTGCTCGTCGACGCCTACCAGCGTCGCGACACCGTGGCCCTGGTGACCTTCCGCGGCACCGGCGCCGAGCTGGTGCTGCCGCCCACCGGCAGCGTCGAGGTGGCCGCCCGCCGGCTCGACGACGTCGCCGCCGGGGGCCGCACGCCCCTGGCCGAGGGGCTGGAGGAGGTGGGCCGGCTGCTGGCCCGCGAGCGGCGCCGCGACGGTCGACGTCGTCCGCTGCTGGTGCTGGTCACCGACGGCCGCGCCACCGCCGGCCCCGACGCGGTCGCCCGCTCGCAGGCCGCCGCCGAGGCCCTCGCCGGCTTCGGCGTGGCCACCGTGGTGCTCGACTGCGAGTCCGGCCCGATGCGGCTGGGACTGGCGGCCACCCTCGCGAGCCGGCTGCGCGCCGAGCACGTGCCGGTGGGCGAGGTCGACGCCGCCGCCCTCACCGGCGCGGTGCGCGCCCGCGTCGCATGAGCACCACCCCGACCGCTCCCCCGCTGGTCTCTCCGCTGGCAGAGGCGCTCTACGAGGTCGTCGGACGCCGTCGCGACGTGCGCGCGGAGTTCACCGGCCGCGCCCCCGACGACGTCGTCCTGCACCGCGTGCTCGCGGCGGCCCACGCCGCCCCGAGCGTCGGCAACAGCCAGCCATGGGACTTCGTCGTCGTCCGCGACGCCGCCACCCGCGACGCCTACGCCGCGCACGTGGCCGAGGAGCGGCTGGCGTTCGCGGCGTCCCTGCCGCCGCAGCGTCGCGCGACCTTCGAGCCGATCCGCGTCGAGGGCATCCGCGGGTCCGGGCTCGGCGTCGTCGTCACCCACGACCAGCGCCGTGGCGGACCCCACGTGCTGGGCCGGGCCACCGTCGCCGAGACCGGCGTGTGGTCGACCTGCCTGGCCGTGCAGAACCTCTGGCTGGCCGCCACCGCGGAGGGCCTCGGCGTCGGCTGGGTGTCCTTCCACCGCGAGCCGTTCCTGCGCGAGCTCCTCGGCCTGCCCGAGGCCGTGCGGCCGGTGGCGTGGCTGTGCGTCGGCGAGGTGAGCCACCTGCAGGAGACCCCCGACCTCGAGCGCCTCGGCTGGCGCGGACGCCGTCCGCTCGCCGCTGCCGTGCACGCCGAGCGATGGACGGACCACTCCGGAGAGGACCACCATGCCTGAGGGCCGCCCCCTGACCGTCCCCGACGACGGCCTCACCACCGCCCAGCGGCGGCGCCTGCCGCTGCTGATGGTGCACACCGGCGACGGCAAGGGGAAGTCGACCGCCGCGTTCGGCCTGGCGATGCGCGCCTGGAACCAGGGCTTCGACGTCGGGGTCTTCCAGTTCGTGAAGTCCGCGAAGTGGCGCATCGGCGAGCAGACCGTCTTCGAGCGGCTCGCCGAGCTGCACCGCGACGAGGGCCTCGGCGGACCCGTCGAGTGGCACAAGATGGGCGCCGGCTGGTCGTGGTCGCGCAAGGCCGGCGAGGCCGAGGACCACGCCCGCGACGCCGCCGCCGGGTGGGCGGAGGTCAAGCGCCGCCTGGCGCAGGAGCGTCACGACCTCTACGTGCTCGACGAGTTCACCTACCCCACGGAGTGGGGCTGGGTCGACGTCGACGACGTCGTCACCACCCTGCGCGAGCGTCCGGGCCGGCAGTTCGTGATCGTCACCGGACGCCGCGCGCACCCCGCGCTCGTGGAGGCCGCGGACCTCGTCACCGAGATGACGAAGGTCAAGCACCAGATGGACCGCGGCCAGAAGGGACAGGCGGGCATCGAGTGGTGAGCCCAGCCGCCCCCGCCTGCCCCGCGTCCCCTGGCACGCTGCCGCGGGTGGTCGTCGCCGCGCCCGCCACCGGCCAGGGCAAGACGACGCTGGCCACCGGGCTGATGGCCGCGCTGCGCCGCCGCGGCCTGGAGGTCTCGGGCCACAAGGTCGGCCCCGACTACATCGATCCCGGCTACCACGCGCTGGCCTGCGGACGGCCGGGCCGCAACCTCGACCCGCACCTGGTCGGCGAGCACCGCGTCGCGCCCCTGCTGCTGCACGGCGCCCGCACCCCGGTGCCGGCCGACGTCGCGGTGGTCGAGGGCGTCATGGGCCTCTTCGACGGCCGCATTGGAGGCCGCGGCTTCTCCTCCACCGCCCACGTCGCCACCCTCGTCGACGCCCCGGTGCTGCTGTGCGTCGACGTCGCGCGCTCCTCGCGCACCCTCGGCGCCGTCGTGCACGGCCTGGCCACCTTCGACCCCCGGGTGCGGGTCGGCGGGGTCGTGCTCAACCGCGCCGGCTCGCCGCGGCTGGTGGCCGAGGTGAGCGAGGCGATCGCCGAGGCGGGCGTGCCGGTGCTCGGCTCGCTGCCCTCCGACGACGCCTTCACCGCGCCCTCGCGTCACCTCGGCCTGGTGCCGGCCGCCGAGCGGGGTCTGGGCGTCGAGGCCCTCGACGCGCTGGCCGCGAGCGTCGCCGAGCACGTCGACCTCGACGCGGTGCTCGCGCTGGCCGCCTCGGCGCCACCCCTCACGGCGACGCCGTGGGACCCGGCCGCCGAGGTGCGTCCCGTGGCCGGACGTCCGCGGGTGGCGCTGGCTGGCGGCCGGGCCTTCACCTTCCGCTACGCCGAGACCGAGGAGCTGCTGCGCGCGGCCGGCTGCGAGCCCGTCGAGCTCGATCCGCTGCGCGACGAGCGGCTGCCCGAGGGCACGGCCGCACTGCACCTGGGCGGCGGGTTCCCCGAGGTGCACGCCGCCGAGCTCACCGCGAACGCGCCGCTGCGCGCCGCCGTCCGGGCGGCCGTCGCCGACGGCCTGCCCGTGGTGGCCGAGTGCGCCGGCCTGCTCTACCTGGCCGACTCCCTCGACGACGTCGCGATGACCGGCGCGCTGCCGGCCACCGCGCGGATGGCCGAGCGGCTGACGCTGCGCTACCCCCGGGCCCGGGCGGCGTCGGACTCGCTGCTGACCCGCGCCGGCGAGGAGGTCACCGGCCACGAGTTCCACCGCACCGTCACCGAGCCCGCCGCGGGCAGCGGCGCGTGGACGCCGGCCTGGGAGATCGACGGCGCGCCCACCGGCTTCGCCTCCCCCACCGTGCACGCCTCCTTTCTGCACCTGCACCCGGCCGGCACGCCCCACCACGTCCAGCGCCTGGCCGAGGCGGCGGCCGCTCGGAGCGGACCGTGATCACCGCCGACCCGCTGCGCCACCACGGCGACGTCGAGGCCACGCCCGGCCTGCTCGACCTCGCCGTCAACGTGCTCGACCTGCCGCGTCCGGCCTGGCTGGAGCGAGCCATCCTCGCGAGCCTCGACGAGCTCGCGCGCTACCCCGACCCGGCCGAGGCCCGTGCGGCCGTCGCCGCCCACCACGGCCGCGAGGTCGCCGAGGTGCTGCCCACCGCGGGCGCCGCCGAGGGTTTCACGCTGATCGCCCGGCTGCGCGCCTGGCGACGGCCGGTGGTGGTGCACCCGCAGTTCACCGAGCCGCACGCTGCCCTCGCGCAGGCCGGCCACCGGGTCGAGGCGCACGTGCTCGCGGCGCCGTACGTCCTGGACCCCGCGGCGATCCCCGACCACGCCGACCTCGTCGTCGTCGGCAATCCCACCAACCCCACCGGCGTGCTGCACCCACGCGAGACGCTGCTGGCGCTGCGGCGGCCCGGCCGGCTGGTGGTGGTCGACGAGGCGTTCATGGACACCGTGCCCGGCGAGCCGGCGTCGCTGGCGGACCTGCCGCTGGACGACGTGATCGTCACCCGCAGCCTCACCAAGCACTGGGGCGTCCCGGGCCTGCGGGCCGGGCATCTGCTCGGGCCGGCCGACGTCGTCGCCGCGCTGGAGCAGGCGCAGACGCCGTGGTCGGTCTCGACGCCCTCGCTCGCCGTGCTGCGCGCCTGCGCGAGGCCCGAGGCCCGCGCCGAGGCCGAGCGGCGGGCCGCGCTGCTGCAGGCCTGGCGCGTCCACCTCGAGGCCGGCCTGACCCGGCTCGGCGTCCCCCACCAGCCCTCGACGACCTCGTTCGTCCTGGCCACCCCCGGTGCCGGCGTGCACGCGGCGCTGCGCGAGCGCGGCGTCGCGGTGCGTCGCGCCGACACCTTCCCCGGGCTCGGGCCCGACCACGTCCGCGTCGCGGTGCGTCCTCCCGACGTCACCGACCTCGTGCTCGAGCACCTCCAGGAGATCCTGTGAACCCCCTTCCCACCGCCCTTCCGAGCACCGTCGCCGCCCCCGACGAGTCCGCCCGGGCCGCGGCCGCCGAGCGCCTGGCCGGCCTGGCCACCCCCGCTGGAGCGCTCGGACGCCTCGGCGAGCTCGGGGTCTGGCTGGCGGCCTGCCAGGGCGCGGTGCCCCCGCGGCCGATCGGGTCCCCGCGGCTGGTGGTCTTCGCCGGCGACCATGGCGTCGCGGCCCACGGCGTCAGCGCCTACCCCGCGGCCGTCACCGGCGCGATGCTGGCGACCTTCGCCTCGGGACGATCCGGGGCGAGCGCGCTGGCCGCGGCCCACGGCGTCGCGCTGCGGCTGGTGGACGTCTCGGTCGACCTGCCCGCCGACGCGGCGCCCGCGCCCGACCGGATCCGCCGCGGGTCGGGGGCGATCCACCTCGAGGACGCCATGACCCGCGAGGAGTGCGAGGCCGCCCTCGCGCTCGGCGCCCGCGTGGCGCGCGAGGAGATCGACGCCGGCGCCGACCTGCTGCTCAGCGGCGACCTCGGCATCGGCAACACCACCCCCGCCGCCGCGCTGGTCGCGGCCGCGCTCGGGCTCTCCGGCGTCGACGCCGCCGCCCTCGTCGGCCGCGGCACCGGCGTCGACGACGACGGCCTGGCGCGCAAGCAGGAGGTCGTCGTCGCCGCGCTGGCCCGTGCCGGCGAGCGGGCGGCCGACCCCGTCGAGCGGCTCACCGCCCTCGGCAGCCCCGACCTCGCCGCCGCCACCGGCTACCTCGTCACGGCGGCCGCCGCCGGCGTCCCGATCCTGCTCGACGGGCTGATGGCGGTGGCCTGCGCGCTCACCGCCGAGCAGCTCGCGCCCGGCGTCGCCGCCTGGTGCGCGGCCGGCCACCGCTCCCCCGAGCCCGGCCAGACCGCAGCCCTGGAGCGCCTGGGCCTCGAGCCCCTGCTCGACCTCGGCATGCGCCTGGGCGAGGGCAGCGGCGCCGTCGCCGCCGTGCCGCTGGTGCGCGCCGCCTCCGCCCTGCTGCGCGACGTCGCCCTGCTCAGCGAGGTGCTCCCGGCGCCCGAGGACGCCTGATGCGCGACGGCTGGCGCCTTGCGCTCGGCACGCTGACCGTCGTCCGCACCCCGCCGCCGCGGACGGTGACCCCGGACGTCGCCCGCGCCGCCATGCTGCTCGCGCCGCTGGCCGCGCTGCCGCTCGCCGCGGGCGTCGTCGTGGTGCTGCTGGTGGCCGACGCCCTCGGCCTGCCCCCGCTCGCCGCCGGCCTGCTGGGCGTCGCAGTGCTCGCGCTCGGCACCCGCTGCCTGCACCTCGACGGTCTCTCCGACGTCGCCGACGGACTCACCGCGAGCTACGACGCCGAGCGCTCGCTCAGCGTCATGCGCTCAGGTGCCTCCGGGCCTGCCGGCACCGCGGCCGTCGTCGTCGTGATCGGCCTGCAGGCCACCGCTCTCGGCGCCCTCGGCCACGACCTCGCCGGGGCGCTCCTCGCCGGCCTCGGCGTCGCGCTGAGCCGATGCGCCCTCTGGATCGCCTGCGCCGCCGGCGTCCCCGCCGCGCGCGGAGGCGAGGGCCTCGGCGCCACCGTCGCCGGCGTCGTGCCGCGTCCCGTCGCCGGGCTCGGCGTCCTGCTGCTCGGCGTCGTCCCCGGCCTGGTCGTCGTCGGGCTCGTCGCCCGCTGCCGCACCCGCCTCGGCGGCATCACCGGCGACGTCCTCGGCGCCGGCGTCGAGCTGGCCTGCGCCGGCCTCCTGCTGACCCTGGCGGCGCTCGCATGACCGGCGCGATCGGGCTAGAGCCGCAGCACCCGACCCGCGACGACGAGGTGCACCTCGTCGCAGGCGGCGCCGAGCCGCTGGTTGAGGGTGCCGAGGAGGTCGCGGAAGAGCCGGCCGGAGCGGTGAGCGGGCACGACGCCGAGGCCCACCTCGTTGGTCACCAGCACCACGTGCGGACCGAGGGCCGCCACGATCCGCGCGGCCTCGTCCTCCAGCCAGGCGTGCAGGGCGTCGGAGGGGTCGTCCCAGCGGCCGGCGGCGTCGAGCGCCGCGGTGAGCCAGGTGCCGAGGCAGTCGACGAGGACGTGCTCGTCGGTGGCCAGCGCCGCGGGGAGGTCGTGGCCCTCGACGGTGCTCCAGTGCGCCGGACGCCGCTCGCGGTGAGCCGCGACGCGGGCGGCCCAGTCGTCGTCCCAGGACGGATGGTCGGGCGTCGGGCCGGGCGCCACGTAGCGCACCGGGCCGTCGGCGGCGGCCGTGGTCACGAGCTCCTCGGCGTGGCGGGACTTCCCCGAGCGCACGCCTCCGGTCACCAGCACCCGCACGGGTCCTCCTCCTGGGCGGCGGCATGAGCCGCGATCGTCTGCTCGGCCTGGCCCTCGGGCTGCTGGCCGACCGGCTGCTCGCCGATCCACAGCGCCTGCACCCGGTGGCCGGCCTCGGCACTGTGGCACACCGGCTCGAGCAGGTCACCTGGCGGGACTCCCGGGCGGCGGGCGTCCTCCACGTGACGCTGCTGGTCGGCGCGTCCGCCGCCCTCGGCGCCCGCATGCCGCAGGGCGCGCTGGGCACCGCGGTGGCCACCTGGACGGTGCTCGGCGGCACCACGCTCGACCGCGAGGCCGCCGCCGTCGAGGCCCGTCTGGCAGCCGGCGACCTGCCCGGCGCCCGACGTCAGGTGGCCCGGCTGGTGGGTCGCGACGTCGAGACCCTCGACGAGCACGGCGTCGCCCGCGCGGCGCTGGAGTCGGTGGCGGAGAACACCAGCGACGCCGTCGTGGCGCCGCTGGTGTGGGGTGCGCTGCTCGGGCCCACCGGCCTGCTGGCCTACCGCGCGGCCAACACCCTCGACGCGATGATCGGGCACCGCACGCCGCGCCTGGGGCGCTTCGGCTGGGCCGCGGCCCGGCTCGACGACGTCCTCAACCTGCCCGGCGCGCGGCTCACGGCCGGTCTCGCGGTGGTGCTCGGGGACGACCCGTCGGCCGCGTGGGCCACCTGGCGCCGCGACGCCCGCCACCACCCGAGCCCGAACGCCGGACCCGTCGAGGCCGCGTTCGCGGGGGCCCTCGGCGTGCGCCTGGGCGGCGTCAACCACTATCGCGGGGTGGCCGAGGACCGTCACGAGCTCGGCGACGGCGCGCTGCCGACCCACCGCGACCTCACCCGCGGTCGTCGGCTGGCGCGCCGGATCGGCCCGGCTGCGCTGCTCGCGCTCGCACCCATCGCCGTGCGGCACGGACGTCGTCGACCTCGCTGACCCGGCACAGCCCCGCCGGCGGCCTCGGACGACGCACCACCACCACCGGGACGCCGAGCGCGGCCGCGGCGTCGAGCTTGGGACGCGTGTGCTCGCCGCCGGAGTCCTTGGTGACCAGCGCATCGACGCCGTGCTCCCTCATCAGCGCCACCTCGCCGTCGAGCCGGTAGGGCCCGCGGCTGCGCAGCAGCGTCCAGGCCGGCGGGACCTCGACGTCCTCCACGACCCGCACCAGCGCCGCGAGCTGCGGCAGCGCCTCGGCGAACGGCCCGAGCCCCTGGCGTCCGACGGTGAGGAACGGCCGCCGTGCGCGGCCGTCGAGCAGGGCCCGCGCCGCGGCGTCGTGGTCGGCGACCCACGTCCAGGATCCGGCCTCGGGCAGCCCCGCCCAGCCCGGACGCTGGAGCCGCAGCAGCGGCACGCCGGCGCGGTCGCAGGCGGCGACGGCGTTGGCGGTGATGCGTCCGGCGAACGGATGGGTGGCGTCGACGACGACGTCGTGACGCGCCGCCTCGGTGGCGAGGCCCTCGACGCCGCCGAAGCCGCCCACGCGCACCTCGCCCACCGGCAGCGCCGGCCGCGAGACCCGTCCGGCCAGGGAGGAGAGCACGGCGTCGCCGTCGGCCACCAGCAGCGCGGCCAGCGCCCGCGCCTCCGCGGTGCCGCCGAGCAGCAGCACCCGGAACGCGCCGCTCACGGTGCTCATCAGCCGACGCCCTCGCGGGCCAGCGCCAGCAGGGCGTCGACGTCGAGGTGCTCCTCGACGAGGTCGCCCAGCAGATCGATGCGACGCTGCCGGGCCTCGTCGAAGCGGGCGGTGCTGGTGACGCCGAGCGCCGCGGCGAGGTAGGCGGCCCGGTGCGCGTCGTCCTCCAGCGCGCCGTGCACCATCGTGCCGCGGACAGCACCGCGCTCGGTCTCGCCGGTGATCCGGCCGTGGTGGATCTCGTAGCCGGGGCCGTGGCGACGCAGCGTCTTCTCGGGGGTGAACTCGGTGCGCAGATCGAGCAGGCCCAGGCCGCGCTCGACGCCGGGGGCGCCCTCGACGCCGTGCGGGTCGGCGATCTCGCCACCGAGCATCTGGCAGCCGCCGCAGATGCCGAGCACCGCTCCCCCGGCCCGGGCGTGGGCGAGGACGGCGTCGGCGAGCCCGCGCTCGCGCAGCCAGGCGAGGTCGCTGCGGGTGGCGCGGGTGCCCGGCAGGACGACGAGGTCGGCGCCGGCGAGCTGGCGCGGGGTCGAGGCGAACACGACGTCGAGGCCCGGCTCGAGGCCGAGGGCGTCGAGGTCGGTGAAGTTGGAGATCCGCGGCAGCCGCACCACCGCGACCCGACGCGCCCCGTCGGTGCTGCGCCGGCCCTCGAGGTCGAGGGCGTCCTCGGAGTCCAGCCACAGGTCGGGATGCCAGGGCAGCACGCCGTAGAACGGGCGTCCGGTGCGCGCGGAGAGGTCGTCGAGGCCGGGACGCAGCAGGTCGAGGTCGCCGCGGAAGCGGTTGACCACGAAGCCCGAGATGAGGCGGCGATCGGCCTCGTCGAGCAGCATGAGGGTGCCGTAGAAGGCGGCGAAGACGCCGCCGCGGTCGATGTCGCCGACGACGATCGTCGGCAGGTCGGCGTGCCGCGCCAGGCCCATGTTCACGTAGTCGCCGGCACGCAGGTTGATCTCCGCCGGGCTCCCGGCGCCCTCGGCGACGACGACCTCGAACCGCGAGGCGAGGTCGTCGAAGGCGGCGTGCGCCGCGGACGCGAGGTGGCGGCGGCCGTCGACGAAGTCCATCGAGGCCACCTCCCCGGCCGGGCGGCCCATCAGCACGACGTGGCTGCGACGGTCCGAGCCGGGCTTGAGCAGCACCGGGTTCATCGCGACCTCCGGCTCGACGCGCGCCGCGAGCGCCTGCACCCACTGGGCGCGGCCGATCTCGCCGGCGTCGTCGGGCGGGCCGACGACCATCGAGTTGTTGCTCATGTTCTGCGCCTTGTAGGGCGCGACGCGCACCCCGCGACGCGCCAGCGCCCGGCACAGGCCGGTGGTGACGACGCTCTTGCCGGCGTCCGAGGTGCAGCCGGCGACGAGGAGACCGGCCATCAGCGCGGCGCCCGCAGCAGGTAGGCGTCCATGACCCAGCCGGCGTCGGCGCGGGCGGCCTCGCGGTCGGCGAGGATCGCCGCGCGCTGCTCGGCGAGGACGCCGTGTCGCAGCCGCTGCGAGGGCGAGCCGAGGTTGGCGCCCCACCAGATGCGCCAGTCGTCGAGCCCGAGGTCCTCGGCCGGCAGCACCCCCGAGGTGAGCATGACGACGACGTTGCGCTGCCCGGCCGCGAGCGCGTCGGGCAGCCGCCGCTCGGTGGTGACGTGCACCGGCTCCCCCACCTCGTGCAGCACGATGCCGTGCGCCGCCGCGAGCGCCGACGGCGCGCTGATGCCCGGGACGACGACCAGCCGCGCACCGAGGCGCCCGACCAGGCCGTGGGCCAGCCGCACGGTGGAGTCGTAGAGCGCCGGGTCGCCCCACGCGAGCAGGGCTGGGTCGCCGTCCCCCGACGTGATGGCGGCGACCCAGCCCTCCTCACGTGCGGCGTGCCAGCGCCGGACCTCCGCCGCGTAGTCGGCGGGGTCGGGGTCGCGCACCGGGTCGTCGACGGCCACCAGCGGCACGCCATGGTCGGCGCACAGGGCCGCGCGGGCCGCCAGCAGCGAGTCGTCGCCGCGCTTGCGGGCCGCGACGACGAACCCCGAGGCGCGCAGCGCGCCCCGGGCCTCGTCGGTGAGGTGAGCGGGGCCGAGGCCGACCCCGATCACCCGCAGCGTGCGCGTCACCGGTCCTCCAGCTCGCCCTCGAGCTCGAGGTAGACCTGCTGCATCGCCGCGACCGTCTCCGGGTCCGGCTCGGCCCACAGCCCGCGGCGGGCGGCCTCGTCGAGTCGCTCGACGATGCCGCGCAGCGCCCACGGGTTGGCCTCGCGCAGGAACTCCTGCGTGGTGGCGTCGAGGACGTAGGACTGCGCGAGCGCCTCGTACATCCAGTCGTGCACCACGCCCGCGGTGGCGTCGAAGCCGAAGAGGTAGTCGACGGTGGCCGCGAGCTCGAAGGCGCCCTTGTAGCCGTGACGCCGCATCGCGCCGATCCAGCGCGGGTTCACCACGCGGGCCCGGAAGACGCGGGTGGTCTCCTCCTGCAGGCTGCGGGTGCGCACGACGTCGGGGCTGGTGGAGTCGCCGACGTAGGCCTTCGGCTCGGCGCCGGTCAGCGCGCGGACGGTGGCGACCATGCCGCCGTGGTACTGGAAGTAGTCGTCGGAGTCGGCGATGTCGTGCTCGCGGGTGTCGACGTTCTTGGCCGCCACCGCGATGCGCGCGTAGTGACGGCGCAGGTCGTCGCCGGCGGGCGCGCCGTCGAGGCCGCGGCCGTAGGCGAAGCCGCCCCAGGCGGTGTAGACCTCGGCGAGGTCGGCGTCGTCGCGCCAGGTGCCGGCCTCCATCAGCTGCAGCAGGCCGGCGCCGTAGGAGCCGGGCTTGGAGCCGAAGATCCGGACGGTGGCCCGCCGCTCGTCGCCGTGCTCGGCGAGGTCGGCGCGGGTGTGGGCGCGCACCAGGTTGTCGGCGTCGTCCTCCTCGAGCCCGGCCACGAGCCGCACGGCGTCGTCGAGCAGGGACACCACGTGCGGGAAGGCGTCGCGGAAGAACCCGGAGATGCGGACGGTGACGTCGATGCGCGGACGCCCGAGCTCCTCCAGCGGCACCACCTGCAGGCTGGTGACGCGACGCGAGGCCTCGTCCCACAGCGGCCGGACGCCGAGCAGCCACAGGATCTCGGCGACGTCGTCGCCGCTGGTGCGCATCGCCGAGGTGCCCCACACCGAGAGGCCCACCGAGCGCGGCCACTCGCCGGTGTCCTCGCGGTAGCGGCGCAGCAGCGAGTCGGCCAGCGCCTGGCCGGTCTGCCAGGCCAGGCGCGAGGGCACGGCGCGGGGGTCGACGGTGTAGAAGTTGCGGCCGGTCGGCAGCACGTTCACCAGGCCGCGCAGCGGCGAGCCGCTGGGGCCGGAGGCGATGAACCCGCCGTTCAGGGCGTGCAGCACGGCGTCGAGCTCGTCGGTGGTGCGCCCCAGCCGTGGCACCACCTCGGTGGCGGCGAACCGCAGCACCCTCACGACCTCGGGCTCGTCGTGGAGGCCCTCGGCCGCAGCCGGGTCCCAGCCGGCCGCCTCCATCGCCTCGACGAGCTCACGGGCGCGCTGCTCGGCCTCGTCGATCGCGCTCAGCGACGCCTCGCCCTCCTTGAGGCCTAGGGCGGCGCGCAGGCCCGGAACGGCCCCGGCCTCGCCGCCCCACACCTGGGAGGCGCGCAGGATCGCGAGCACGAGGTCGACGCGCACCGAGCCGACCGGCGCGCCGCCGAGCACGTGCAGGCCGTCGCGGATCTGGGCGTCCTTGATCTCGCAGAGCCAGCCGTCGACGTGCAGCAGGAAGTCGTCGAACTCCTCGTCGTCGGGACGCTCCTCCAGGCCGAGGTCGCGGTGCATCTCCGCGGCCTTCATGAGCGTCCAGATCTCACCGCGCACCGCCGGGAGCTTCGCGGGGTCCATCGCGGCGATGTTGGCGTGCTCGTCGAGGAGCTGCTCGAGGCGGGCGATGTCGCCGTAGGTCTCCGCGCGCGCCATCGGCGGGATGAGGTGGTCGACGATCGTGGCGTGCGCGCGCCGCTTGGCCTGCGCGCCCTCGCCGGGGTCGTTGACGAGGAAGGGGTAGATGAGCGGCAGCGAGCCGATGGCGGCGTCGGTGGCGCAGGAGGCCGACAGCGCGGCGTTCTTGCCCGGCAGCCACTCCATCGAGCCGTGCTTGCCGAGGTGGACGACGGCGTGCGCGCCGAAGCCGCCGCGCTCGGGGCTCTCCTCCAGCCAGCGGTAGGCGCCCAGGTAGTGGTGGGACGGCGCGAGGTCGGGGTCGTGGTAGATCGCCACCGGGTTCTCCCCGAACCCGCGGGGCGGCTGGATGAGCAGCACGACGTTGCCGGCGCGCAGCGTCGCGAGCACCAGGTGGCCGTCGTCGTCGACGAACAGGCGACCGGGCGCGGCACCCCAGGCCTCCTCCATGTCGCCGCGCAGGTCGGCGGGCAGGTGGGCGGTCCAGGCGCGGTAGGCCTCGGGGCTGATCCGCACGTGCGCGTCGCCGAGCTGGGCGGTGGTCAGCCACTCCTCGTCCTGGCCGCCGGCGGCGATGAGCGCGTGGATCAGCGCGGTGCCCGCGGTGGTGTCGGCCGCGAGCGCCTCGGCCGGATCGGTGGGCTCGGGGCCCTCGCCGAGCAGCGGCAGGATCGGGTTGTCGGGCTGGTCGGCGCCGAGGTCGTAGCCGGCGTCGCGCAGACGACGCAGGAGCCGGATCGTCGAGGCCGGGGTGTCGAGGCCCACGGCGTTGCCGATGCGCGCGTGCTTGGTCGGGTAGGCCGAGAGCACCAGCGCCAGCCGCTTCTCCGACGCCGGCAGGCGCCGCAGACGGGCGTGGTTGACCGCGATCCGGGCCACCCGCTCGCAGCGCTCGGGGTCGGCGACGTAGCGCGGGAGGCCGGCGGGGTCGTCGGGGTCGACCTCCTTGAAGGAGAAGGGCGCGGTGATGATGCGCCCGTCGAACTCGGGGATCGCGATCTGGGTGGCGCAGTCCATCGGCGTGACGCCGTCGTCGGACTCCTCCCACTCCGCGCGGCTGCTGGTCAGGCACAGGCCCTGCAGCACGGGGATGTCGAGTGCGGCGATGCGGGCGACGTCCCACGTCTCGTCGTCGCCGCCGGCGCTCACCGCGGCCGGCGTCGAGCCGCCGGCGGCCAGCACGGTGACGACCAGGGCGTCGAGGTCTCCGAGGGCCTCGAAGAGCGCGTCGGGCGCGGAGCGCAGGGAGCCCGCGAAGACCGGCACGCCGACGGCCTCGCCGGTGGCGTCGATCGCGTCGGCGAGCGCGTGGGCGAAGCCGTCGTTGCCGGACACCTCGTGGGCCCGGTAGTACAGGACGCCGACCCGCGGACGCCCCTCTGCGCCGGGCACGACCGCCCGCTCGGCCAGCCCCCAGGCGGGCACGACCGCGGGCGGCTCGAATCCCTCGCCGGTGAGGAGCACGGTGTCGGAGAGGAAGGCGTGCAGCTGGCGCAGGTTCGCCGGGCCGCCCTCGGCGAGGTAGCGGTGGGCCTGGGCGGCGGTGCCGGCCGGCACCGTCGAGAGCTCCATGAGGGCGGCGTCGGGCTGCTGCTCGCCGCCGAGCACCACGAGCGGGACGCCCGAGGCGCGCACGCCGGCGAAGCCCGAGCACAGGTCGCGCGGGGAGCCGAGCACGCGGGCGACGACGAGGTCGCAGCCGGCGAGGGTCTCGGCCATCGACTGGTGGCCGGGGCGGGCGGGGTTGGCGAGCACCCAGTCGACGCCGCTGGCGCGGGCCGAGAGGAGGTCGGTGTCGGAGGTGGACAGCAGGGCGAGGCGCATGGCGCTCCGATCGCGGATCGGCCGAGAGGATCGGCGGGGAGCCGACACGGGAGTGGCCCGAGGTCGACGGGGAGGCGGGACGAGCGTCGTCAGCGCGGGCGCGCGAGGACGCCGTCAGGTCCGGTGCGGGCGCGCAGGCGTGCGCGCCCCGGACGAGAGGACGGGGCGCGGCTCAGCGCGCGGGGCCGTGACGGCGGGGACGCCCTGAGGCGTCCCGGGGTGGCGGGTCGTGCGGTCGCTGGCGCATCGGTGCTGTCTCCAAGCCCTCGTGGAACTGACGCGCCGTGGCCGGTCTCCTGGCTTCCGTGTCATCACCCGGCGACCGACCTTCCCAGGATCGCTCCCAGTGGCCCGCCCCTCCCGATCACGCTGGAAGGAGCCGAGGGTCGCCGTGCTCGACGGCTACAGTGGCGAGGGCCGCGCCGGCATCTGACCGGCTTCCCGTGCACCACGGCAGGCTCAACCTAGCAGCAGACGACGCTCCCCCGACCGGTCGGCTCAGCGGGGCTCTCAGCGGGTCGGGTCAGCGGGGCCGGTAGAGCCCCGGGCTGCCGGGCACCGCCACCCAGGAGTCGTCGACGCCGACCGTCGACTCGGTCGCGCCGAGCAGCAGGTGACCGTCGGGGGCGATGACGCGGCGCACGCGGCCGAGGACCTCGCGCTTGGTGGCGACGTCGAAGTAGATGAGCACGTTGCGCAGCAGCACGACGTCGTACTGGCCGTGGACGGCCAGGGGCCGGCACAGGTTGGCGACCTTCGCGGTGACGCACCGCGCCAGCTCCGGGCCGACGACCCAGTGCTCGCCGTCGCGCTCGAACCAGCGGGCCAGGCGCTCGACGCCGAGGCCGCGGCCGATCTCGACCGGGCTGTAGCGGCCGGCCCGGGTGCGCTCGACCATCGCTGGGCTGAGGTCGGTGGCGAGCATCTCGAGGTCGAAGCCGATGAGGTCGGGGGTCTCCAGCGCCGTGATGAGCGCGCTGTAGGCCTCCTGACCTGACGAGCAGGCGGCGCTCCACAGCCGCAGGCGACGCCCGGGACGGCTGCGGGCCAGCGTCGGCAGCACCTCGGTGCGCAGGGTCTGGAACGGCGCTCCGTCGCGGAACCACAGGGTCTCGTTGACCGTCATGGCCGCGACGATCTGGGCGTGGGTGCGCGCGCTCGGATGGTGGCGCAGGTCGCGGACGAGGTCGGGGATGCCGCGGAACCCCAGCTCCTGGGCCACCGGCGTCAGGCGGCTGCTGACGAGGTAGTCCTTCCCGGGCTCCACGACGATGCCGGCCTCCCGGTGGACGAGCTCGCGGAGGAAGGTGAGGTCGAGCTGGGTCGGGGTCACGGGCGTCGCCTGTCGGCTCGGAGGTGGGGGGACGGGAGGGCGGATCAGAGCCGGAAGTGCTGCACCTCGGCGCGCAGCTTCTCGGCCATCCGGGCCAGCTCCTCGACGGCACCGAGGTTCTGGGCGACGGCCTGCGTCGTGGTGCTGGTGGCGGTGGCGACGCCGGTGACGTTGTGGGCGATCTCGGTGGTGCCGGTGGAGGCGGAGGCGATGATCCGGTTGATCTCGTTGGTGGTGGCCGTCTGCTCCTCCACGGCCGCCGCGATCGTCATCTGGTGGTCGTTGATCGCGAGGATGACGTCGCGGATCTGACCCATGGCGTCGACGGCGGCGAGGGTGTCTGCCTGGATGGCCTCGACCCGGCTCGAGATGTCCTCGGTGGCCCGCGACGTCGACTGCGCGAGGTCCTTGACCTCGTTGGCGACGACGGCGAAGCCCTTGCCGAGGTCGCCGGCGCGAGCGGCCTCGATGGTGGCGTTGAGGGCCAGCAGGTTCGTCTGCTCGGCGATCGAGGTGATCACCTTGACGACGTTGCCGATCTCCTGGCTCGAGGCGCCCAGGCGCGCCACCTGGTGGTTGGTGCGCTCGACGTGGTCGACGGCACCCGAGGCGACCCGGGCGGCCTCGTTGGCCGACTGGGAGATCTCGATGATCGCGGCGCTCATCTGCTCCGAGCCCGACGAGATGGTCTCGACGTCACGGCTCACCTCGCCGGCGGCCCCGGCGACGACGCCCGCCTGGACGGCGGTCTCCTCGGCGTTGGCCGCGATCTGGCTGGAGGCGGTCGAGAGCTGACTCGAGGCCGCGGCCACGTGCTCGCTGGAGGACATCACCGTGGAGACGATGTCGGCCACCGAGGCGATGGAGGCGTTGATGGAGCGCTGCAGCGCGCCGAGCTCGGCGCTGGCGTCCTCGGGCACCCGCTGGGTCAGGTCCCCCTCGGCGAAGCGCGCGACGGTCGCGGCGATGCCGCGCAGCGGCCGGGTGATGCTGCGGGCGATGAGCACCGAGGCGCCCACCAGCAGCACGAGGGCGACGGGCGCCGGTGACCAGGACGGTCCACCTCAGCCGGGCGATGGTGGCGTCGAGCTGGTCCTGGGAGGTGCCGCGGTCCATGGCGAAGTCGTCGAGCGAGCTGCCGATCTGCTCGTCGAGGGCGGTGATGCGTCGATCGATGGCCCCGAGCTCGCGACGCGCGGCGGCCGGGTCGCGCTCGGCGGTGGTGAAGTAGGCGCTGAACGCCGTCTCGAGGCTGGCGAAGTCAGCGGTGATCTTCTCGGCCTGCGTGGTGTTGTGGTGATCGAGCGGGAGGCGTCCCAGCGCCGCCAGGGAGGCACGGGCCTTCGCGAAGTCCTGGGTGCCCTCGGCCGACGAGCCGGCCGCGTCGCCCTGCAGCGCGGAGAAGGCCCGCCCGCGCAGGTCGCTGACCGAGCCGCGGACGTCGGTCATGAGCGTGCGGCCCTCGGCGATGGAGGAGGCGACCTCGTTCTCCCGGGCGACCGAGCCGGCGCTGGAGATCGCGCTGGCCCCGATCGTGACCGAGGCGACGGCGCCGATCGCCGCGATCGCCGCGAGGCGACGCCCGACGGTCCAGGTGATGGTGGGTCGTGCCATGGGTCCCCCTGCTCGCAGCGACGGAGGCTCCCGTCGGTCACCTCCACCCATCGGCGGCGCGCGCGGGCGACTGACGGGACGTTCGTCCCGACGACCCCGGGCCCGAGGTCCCTGGCGAGGTCCCCGGGCTCAGGACCGCTCGAGGCCGGTGCGGACAGCCGCCCGCAGCCGCGGCGCCCACGGCCGCTCGACGAGGTGGTGCACGCCGATCGCGAGGGCCAGCGCCAGCGTCGCGGCCAGCACGAGGACGAGGTAGGTCGGGAGCCGGTCGTGGAGCACGTCGATGATCGCGAAGCCGAACTGGCCGTGCACCAGGTACAGCGGGTAGGTGAGGGCTCCCAGCCAGCTGAGCAGCCGCCAGTCGAGATGGCGCAGCGGACCGCTGGTGACCAGCCAGATCGCGACGACGCCGACGACGAACGCAGCCGTCGTGACGCCGCCGCTGATGGGGCGGCCCTCGAAGCTGGGCGAGGTGTCGGCGTAGTCGAGCAGGTAGTCGGCGCAGAGCACGAGCTCGAGCCCGATCATCAGCCACACCACCGCGTCGCCGCGGTCGCGATGGACGAGGTAGAGGAGCATCCCGAGGGCGAAGAACGGACCGTAGGGCGCCAGCGCGAGCGTGGCGACGAGGTCGGACCCGCTGCCCTCGGCGAGCCGCCCGATCAGGGGCACCAGCAGCGCGAACGCGAGGACCCGGCGCCGGGTGATGCCCACGCACAGGAACACCGCCACCAACAGGTAGAACAGCAGCTCGTACCAGAGCGTCCAGAAGGCGCCCTGGACGTCGCGAGCCTCGTAGCCGTGCTGGAGCATCGTCAGGTTCACCAGGCCCTCGCGCAGGTCCGGCGAGCGGCCGCCGTCCCAGAAGGCCTGCAGCAGCAGGGTCATCAGCACCACGGCCCAGTAGGCCGGGAAGAGCCGCGCCACGCGGGAGGATGCGAAGGCCGGGAGGTCGCGCCCCCAGGCGGTCATGAGGATCACCAGACCGGAGATCACGAAGAACACGTGGACGCCCAGGAAGCCGTAGCGGGTGACCTCCGACAGCGTCGGGAAGACCACCTGGGTCGGCTTGCCCCAGTCGTCGATCAGGCTGCCGGTGTAGTGGTAGGCGAGCACCGATCCCGCGGCGAGGAAGCGCAGGGCGTCCAGGCCGCGCATCCGGGGGGCGACGACGGCGCTCGCCGCGGCCGCGGCGGGGCTCGGATCGGGGACGTCGCGCACGAGCACGGAGCCTAGATCACCGCCCGGGACCGACCGACTCTGCGCGCGATGGGTGACGGCCGTCACCGGGGATGGCAGGGTGAGGTCTGCTCGTCTTGCCTTCGACCACCTCGGGAGTGCGTCCATGTCAGGTCCTCACCTGTCCACCCTGTCCCCCGACGTCGCGGATCCCCGTCCGCCGCGTCCCGCCTGGCTGCGTCGCCTTCTCTGGGCGCTGGTCGGGGCTGTCGGCGGCGTCTCGTGGGCCGTGCTCGCACTCGCGCGCGGGGAGGACGTCTCCGCGCTGTGGATCCTCTTCGCCGCGCTCGCCTCGTACGCGATCGCCTACCGCTTCTACGCCCGGTGGATCGCCCGGCGGGTGCTGGAGGTCGACGACTCCCGCGCCACCCCGGCCGAGCGGATGGAGGACGGCGTCGACTACGAGGTCACCGACCGGCGGGTGCTCTTCGGCCACCACTTCGCCGCCATCGCCGGAGCCGGCCCGCTCGTCGGCCCGGTGCTCGCCGCGCAGATGGGCTACCTGCCCGGCACGATCTGGATCATCGTCGGCGTCATCCTCGCCGGCGCCGTCCAGGACATGGTGGTGCTGTTCTTCTCGGTGCGGCGCGACGGGCGCTCGCTGGGGCAGATGATCCGCGATGAGATCGGCGTCGTCGGCGGCACAGCCGCCCTGGTGGCGGTCTTCGCCATCATGATCATCCTGCTGGCGGTGCTCTCGCTGGTCGTCGTCAACGCGCTCGCGGAGTCGCCGTGGGGCGTGTTCTCCATCGGCCTGACGATCCCGATCGCGCTGCTCATGGGCTTCTGGCTGCGGGTCGTGCGCCCGGGCCGCGTGCTCGAGACCACCGCGCTCGGCGTGGTGCTCCTGCTGGCCGCGATCGTCGGCGGCGGCTACGTCGAGCAGCTCGGCCTCGAGGGACCCCTGACGCTCTCGAAGGAGACCCTGACGTTCCTGCTCATCGGCTACGGCTTCCTCGCCTCGGTGCTGCCGGTGTGGATGCTGCTGACCCCGCGCGACTACCTGTCGACCTTCATGAAGGTCGGCGTCATCGTGCTGCTGGCCGTCGGCCTCGTCATCGCCCACCCGACGCTGCAGGCCGACGCCGTCAGCCCGTTCGCCTCCTCCGGCAAGGGCCCCGTCTTCGCCGGGCAGCTGTTCCCGTTCGCGTTCATCACGATCGCCTGCGGCGCCCTCTCGGGCTTCCACGCCCTCATCTCCTCGGGCACGACCCCGAAGATGCTGGCCAAGGAGAGCCAGGTCCGGATGATCGGCTACGGCGGCATGCTCATGGAGTCGTTCGTGGCCATCAGCGCGCTCATCGCCGCCTGCGTCATCGACCAGGGCCTGTACTTCTCCATCAACGCCCCCGCCGGGCTCACCGGCGGCACGGTCGAGGAGGCGGCGCGGTTCGTCGGCACCCTCGGCTTCCAGATCACCCCCGACCAGCTCGCGGCCGCCGCCCGCTCGGTGGAGGAGCAGTCGCTCATCTCCCGCACCGGCGGCGCCCCGACGCTGGCCTTCGGCATCTCGCAGGTCTTCTCCGACGCCTTCGGCGGCGGGCTCGCCGCGTTCTGGTACCACTTCGCGATCATGTTCGAGGCGCTGTTCATCCTCACCGCCGTCGACGCCGGCACCCGCGTGGGCCGGTTCATGCTGCAGGACACCATCGGCAACGTGTGGCCGCGCTTCGGCGACGTCTCCTGGCGTCCGGCCGCCTGGTCGGCCTCCGCGGTCGTCGTCGGCGCCTGGGGCTACATGCTCTACGTCGGCGTCACGGACCCCCTCGGCGGCATCAACCAGCTCTATCCGCTCTTCGGCATCTCCAACCAGCTGCTCGCCGCCATCGCGCTGACGCTGTGCGTCACGCTGCTGGTCAAGCACGGCAAGGCCCGCTACGCCTGGGTGCCGGGGGTGCCGCTAGCCTGGGACCTGCTGGTCACCCTCACCGCGTCGTACCAGAAGGTCTTCTCCGACGATCCCGCCATCGGCTACTTCGCCCAGGCCGACCGCTACCGCGACGCCGCCCGCGCAGGGGACCTCCTGGCCCCGGCCACCACGGCCGACCAGATGGACACCGTCGTCCGCAACTCCACCACCAACGGCGTCCTGCAGGCGGTCTTCGCGCTGCTGGTGATCATCGTCGTCGCGAACGCCGCCCTCGTCGTGGTGCGGGCGCTGCGGGCCGGCGGCCTGCCCACCACCGAGGTGCCGGCCACGCCGTCGCAGATCGTCGCGCCCAGCGACTTCTTCGCCACCCCCGAGGAGAAGGCGGCGCTCGCAGCCTGGGAGGCCGAGCAGGGTCGCGATCCGGTGGGCAGCGGGAGGTGAGTGCCCGATGAGCAGCCCCGTCCCGGTCTCGCCGCTGGCGCGCGCCCTGCGCGGTCTCACCTGGTACCTGCGCCGGGTCTCGGGCGAGGCCCGCTACGACGACCACCTCGCCGCCTGCCGCCGCGACGGCGTGGAGCCGATGAGCCGACGCGACTTCGAACGTCATCGCGCGCACCTCAAGGAGCACTCTCCCACCTCGCGCTGCTGCTGAGCGCGCGCCTCCAGCCCGGGACCGGGTGTCGGTCACGGGCTGGGGGTTCAGCGGGGTGTCAGGGTGCGGGGGTCTCGACAGGCTCGACCATCGAAGGCTCAGGCTCGGCCGCTCGATCGGGGTCGGGGAGCATGACGGTGCCGGAAGGTCCACGTCGGAAGTGGACGCCGGTGGGGCTGGTCCAGAGATGGTGCCCGGGATTCTCGGGGTCGGACCGGTACCGCCAGCCCGAATGCGTCTTGGACCGATGGTGGTGTCGACACAGGCACGCCAGGTTCCACGACGAGGTCGGTCCGCCGGAGTCGAACGGGTCGATGTGGTCGAGGTCGGCGCGTCGGGCGGGGCGTCGGCAGTGCGGGAAGACGCAGGTGCGGTCGCGGACGATGACCTGCTCCCGGAGCAGTGGTGCGGCCTCGTAGGACTCGCAGTGCCGCTCCGCCGCGAGGTCGAGCACAGGCCGGATCGTCACCTTCGACGAGCCTGCGCACCAGCCCTTGACGGCGTCGAGGAGGAGCGGGGAGCGGGTGGACTCGAGCGTCGTGATGGGGCCGATCTCGCCGAGCGCGTCAGCGGAGAGGTGGACGTAGAGGATCGTCTCCCTCCTGCGTCCGGGTGCTGGGGTCTCGACAGGCTCGACCACCGAATCCGACTGGTGATCGAGCTTGTCGAGATCCCCGGACAGACCCAGGTGCTCACGCCCCAGTTGCCCTGCGGCCCAGGCACGCCGTGCGTCGAGGGGTTCGGTCGAGCCCAGGGCGAGTGCCTGGTGGGCGAGCTCGGCGAGGGCGGCGTCCAGGTCGATCGCATCTTCCCGATCCATCCGGCCGTGGACGTCGACGGTGCCGTCCAGACTGGGCTGGTCGACCACGATGTCGAAGCGCCGGTCATCCCGGGCCAGCCGCTGACGCAGGGCCGCAAGATCGGGGTCGACCTGCTGCTCGGCGAGACTGATCGCGTTCTCGATCGCCCGCCGGCCGATCGAATGCGCATAGGCCGCGAGCAGCTGATCAGCCCGAGCAGCCGCCTCGAACGACAGCACCACCGTCTGCTCGGCGATCCGACGCACCTGCGCCACCGTCACCTCCCCCTCCACCAGCCGGGCCCACAGCCGCGGGAGCCGGGTGCACGCCTCCAACGCATGGCCCACGTAGAACCGGCCCGAATCCGTCGACATCCCCAGGGCGGCCGCGATCTCGTCGCAGCAGTACTCGCTGACCATCGGCGCACCAGGGCCGGCGATCGACACCTCGCAGTGCGTGCCCACCAGGAACGCGGCGTCCATCTCATCGGCCACGGTGTGAGCGATGGCCCAGTCCGCGGCGATCTGGAAGGCCTCCCGCTCCAGAGCCTCAGCACCCTGCTTGGCCTGCATCGCAGCGCGCAGCAGGTCGCTGTCGCGCAGGAGACGAGGCTTCCGAGTGGCCATGCCCCATTCTATCCGAACAGCAGTTCGAAACGAAGAGAATGTGCACAGGCTTCGCGGGCGGGTGCGGGGGTCTCGACAAGCTCGACCACCGAGGCCGCGCTCGACCACCGGGGCCGCGCTCGACCGCCGAAGCCCACCCCGACCACCGAAGCCCCGCTCGACCACCGGAGCGGCGCACCGACGCGGCGGCCCGGAGGACCGCCCTTCTAGGTGCGCCCTTCAACGCGAGGCCAACCAGGAAGCCGGCCACGAGATGCAATCCGACGGATGCCCCCACGGACACCCCGACGACACCCACCCCGCGCATGCCCTAGGGTGAGCGCGCTGACCCGAGGAAGCCGGTGAGAGTCCGGCGCAGTCGCGCTACTGTGACGCCGCCTCCGATCCTGGATGCGACGAAGCCAGACCCGACGGCCGGCTCATCCATCCAACGACCAGGGACGCAGTCATCCCTGAGGAGGCACCGTGTCTGAGCACGCCGTTCCCGCGACCCCCGAGGTCGCCGTTCCCGCCATCCCCGTCCGGGAGCTGGCTCCGTGGGCCGTTCTCCTCGGCCTGATCGCCCTCATCGCGCTGTTCTTCATCAGCGCCGACCAGGGCGCCGTCTCGATCCCGGCCGGCACCGCGGTGCACGAGTGGGTCCACGACGGGCGTCACCTCCTCGGCTTCCCCTGCCACTGAGCAGGGGCGGCGGATGAGTCCCCGAGCCTTCCTCGTCCGCGGCCTGCTGATCGGCCTCCTGGCCGGCGTGGCGACCTTCGTGGTCGCCTACGTCGCCGGGGAGCCGCATGTCCAGACCGCGATCGAGCTGGAGGAGTCCGGCGGCGCCGCGAGCGCCGCCTCCCCGGCCACCGAGTCGGAGCACCACCACGACGCCGGCACACCGGCCCACACGCACGACGAGGCCGACCAGCAGGCTGGCGCGGAGTCGGGTCACAGCCATGGCGAGGAGGCCCCCGTCAGCCGGCACGACCAGCGGACGTGGGGCCTGCTCACCGGCACGCTGACCGTGGGCGTCGCCCTGGGCGGCGTCGTCGCCCTGATCGCGGCGGGCGCGGTCGGGCGACTGGGACGCCTCACGGTGCCCCAGTCGACCGCCACCGTGGCGCTGGTCGGCTTCGTCGCCTACGGCGTCGTGCCGTTCCTGAAGTACCCGGCGACGCCGCCGGCGGTCGGTCGCGCCGACACCATCGGCGCTCGCACGGGCGACTACTTCGGGTTCCTGCTGGTCTCGATCGTGACGGCCGTGATCGTGGTCGTCGTGGCCGCCCGGGTCTGGGAGCGCGTGGGCGCGTTCTGGACCGTGGTGGGCGCCGCGGCGGCGTACGGCGTCGTGATGCTGGTGGCGGGCCAGGCGTTCCCGACCGTCAACGAGATCGGCGACTTCCCGGCCGACACGCTCTGGTACTTCCGCCGGGCCTCGCTGCTCACCCTCGCCACGCTGTGGACGGTGATCGGGGTCGGCCTGGTGGGCGCCGTGCGTCCGCTGGCCGCGGCGTCCGCCGAGCGGGCGGCTCGTCGCGAGCTGGCGGCGAGCCTCTGACGACGCACGGACCGGTCCTCGCGGCGGCGCTCCAGGGCGTCGCCGCGTGGCCGGTCGACCTGAGTCCCGGCCCCGGCTTCGTGCCGCTCGCCGAGCTCGACCTCGACGCCTACGTCGCCGCGATCGGCGTCCGCCTGGGCGGTCCTCCCCCGCGCGTGGCGGAGTCGGCGGCCGTCATGGGCATCGCCTCGCGGCTGTGGTCGGCGGCACTGGTGCCGGCCGTCACGCACGGCGTCGCCCCGCAGGCCTCCGACCTCCTGGCCCGGCACGTCGACGGCGCCCTCGAGCTGGGCCTGCGGCCGACGACGACCGTGCGTGCTGACCCGGCCCGCGTGCACGCGATCGCGACCCAGGTGCTGGAGCCCGTCATCGAGCATCTCCGCGTGAGCAGCACGCTGCTGTGGGCCAACGTGGCCGCCTCGCTCCACGCGGTGCCGCGGGTGCATGCGCTGCCGGCTGCTCGGGCCTGGTGCGAGCGGCTGCTGGGCGTCGAGCCGCTGCGCGGTCATCTCGACGTGCGCGGCGGCATCGCACGGCGCAGCGCGACCTGCTGCCTGTTCTACCGGGTGCCGGGCGCCGCGGTCTGCGGCGACTGCGTGTTCGACGCGGCGCCGCAGCGGCGCTGACCGGGCGGGCTCAGCCCCCGGAGCCGATCCAGGGGCCGACGATCACATCGGCCCGACGACGCAGCGCGTCGACCTCGGCCCTCACGCGTGCGGAGTCCAGCACGCCGTCGACGACCTCGTCGATGCCCGCGGCCAGGTGACGACTGCGCTGCTCGTCGTCCTGCGCGGCCAGCACCGCCGCGTCGAGCGCGAGGAGGCCGACCCGCTCGGAGAGCCCGGCGAGACCGGACACCACCGACTCCAGCGCGTGCGCGGAGCGGCGCATGCCGGCCAGGTCGTCCAGGGCCCGCGACACCACCTGCTCGGACCGGGCGGCGTCGACCGTCGGCGCCTCGGGCCGCTGCTCGCGGCTCGGCGTCCAGGAGACGACCCGCGCCCAGGGGCGCAGCCCGGCTGCCGTCCGCAGCGGCGTGATCTCGAGCTCGACGGCGCCGTGCGCGGCGGCCAGGGAGAGCACGCAGCGCTCGCGCACCGCGTCCAGGAGGGCCGTTCCGAGCAGCGGCGAGCCGACGAGGTCGGCGAGGCGACCGCCCAGCCAGGCGGTCTCGTCGGCCTCGGCATGAGCGCGAGCGTTCATCGCGACGATGCGGTGGTCGTCGGCGGCGTCGAGCAGCACGCCGGGCCGGTCGCTGGCGGCCAGGCAGGCGCGCCAGCGGTCGATCAGGTGGGCACGGTCGGCGGGCTCGGGCAGGGCGGAGCCGGCCGAGGAGAGCATGACGGTCATGGCACGTCCACGGTTCTTGGGGGGTGTCGGGGGGACGCTCCTCCCATCGGCCGCGAGCCCTTGCTCCTGAGGACGACGAAGACCCTCGCGGGGCCTCAGTCCTTCTTCGGGCCGCCCTTCTTGACGTCGCCGCCGGGCTTGCCGGGCTTGCCCTTCCCGGGCTTGCCGGGCTTGCCGGGGCCGGTGGGCTGATCCGACTCGTCGTCGCCCTCGTCGTCAGCGGTGGGCGACGGCGTGGGCGTCGGGGTGGGGCTCGACGACGGACTCGGGGTCGACGACGGCAGCCGCGCCAGCAGGGCCCGGGCCGCGGAGGTGATCGCGTCAGCGTCATCAGCGCCCAGGGCGCCGTCCTCGCGAGCCGAGGCGACCCGGGAGAGCAGGGCGCGCAGCCGCGATCGGGCGGTGGCGGTGTCGCCGTCGACGATCGCGTCGTCGATGCCGGCCAGCGCCGTGCGCAGCGCGGGCACGCTCTCGGCGGGGGTGGGGTCGTCGCCGCCGCAGCCGACGAGGAGGCCGCCGGCGAGCAGCGTCAGGGTCGCCAGGGCGGCGCGGGCGCGCGTCATCGGGTGCCTCCGATCGCGCCGTGGAGCTGCTGGAGGGGGTCGCGGTAGCGGTCCGGGACGCCGCTGGGCAGAGGCGTGGGCTCGGGCTGCGAGGAGTCGCCGCCGGTGAGCTGCACGAGGCCGGCCACGAGCACCAGCGCGACCAGGAGCCCGAGGACGATCAGCACCGGGCGCGGAATCGCTGGGGTGCGACGAGGACGCGCGGGCACGGGCGGCTGCGGCGCCGCGGCGTCGAGCAGGCGGGTCGGCGGATCGAGGGGCGCCGTCATCATCTCGGTGGCCTCGCCGGCCCACGGCAGCTCCTCGAGCGCGATGGCGCGCGAGGCGACCTGCGCGGCGTCGGGCCGCTGCCGCGGGTCGCGGGCGGTCATCTCCGAGAGCAGCCGGTGCCAGCCGGGGGCCAGACCGGCCGGCAGCTCGACGTCGCGCGCCCGCGCCGCGAGCACCTCCGCGAGCGTGCCGGAGGCCTGCGAGCGTCCGGTGAGCACCTCGAGCATCACCAGCCCGAGGGCGTGGACGTCGACGGCCGGGGTGGCGGGCGAGCCGTCGAGCTGCTCGGGAGCGAGGTAGGCCGGGGAGCCGACGAGCTGGCCGGTCCGGGTGTGGGAGGTCGCCTGATCGAGGAGGCGGGCGATGCCGAAGTCGACCAGCCGCGGACGGCCGTCGGCAGTGACCAGCACGTTCGACGGCTTCACGTCGCGGTGCACGACGCCGCGGGCGTGGGCGTAGGCGAGGGCCTCGGCGAGCTCCTGCAGGAGTCGCCGCGGCTGCGGTGCCCGCCTCTCGCGCACCAGCGCGGAGAGCGGGTCGCCGTCGACGAGCTCGACCACCAGGCAGGGCCGCTCCCCCACGGCCGGGTCGGCGAGCGTGCCGACGTCGAGCAGCGTGACGATGTTCGGGTGGCTCAGCAGCGCGAGCGTGCGGGCCTCCTCGGCGAACCGAGCGCCGTCGGGGTCGACCATCGCGTGGTCGAGCAGCACCTTGACGGCGACGTCGCGTCCGAGGCGACGGTCGCGAGCGCGGTGCACCGCGGCGCTCCCGCCGACGGCCACGGGGTCGCCGATCTCATAGCGCTCGTCGAGCACCAGTCCGGTCAGCGAGCGGGCCCCGCTCACGAGGCGGCGGCGGCGAGGGGCTCGGGCAGGGCCATCGCCTGGGTGTCGACGTCGAGGGTGGAGCGGGTCGGGAGCGGGGCGATGTCGACGCGCCAGGGCCGCTCGGGCAGCGTCGGCGCGACGCGCGCGAGGTGGCGCATCGACGGGCGAGTGAGCGGCTCGGCGGCGGTCATCGCCGCGAGCAGGTCGCGCCAGCGCGGGTCGAGGCCGGCGGGCAGCGGCATGGGCTGGCGACGCGCCGCGAGGACGTCCTGCACCGAGCCGGCCAGGCGGGGACGCGCGCCGAGGACCTCGAGCATCACCAGGCCGAGGGCGTGGACGTCGACGGCCGGCGTCGAGGCGCCGCCGGCGAGCACCTCGGGCGCGAGGTAGGCCGGGGAGCCCAGCACGGCGCCGTGCGGCACCGGGACGTCGGGGCCGTGGCCGCGGCGGTGGGCGATGCCGAAGTCGATGAGCCGCGCGCGACCGTCGAGGCCCAGGAGCACGTTGGACGGCTTGACGTCGCCGTGGACGACGTCGAGGGAGTGCACGTGGGCGAGCGCGGCGGCGAGCTGGCCGAGCAGGCGCGGCGCGGGCCACGGCAGGGCCCGGCGCTCGCGGGCCAGGGTGGCGAGGGTGGGGCCCTCGACGAGCTCGGTGACGAGGTAGGGACGACCGCGGTGGCGGCCGGCGTCGAGGAGCCCGACGACGCCGGAGTGCCGCACGCGGGCCAGCATCCGGGCCTCGCTCAGCAGGCGGTCGGCGGCCTGGTCGACGCTCGGCTCGACCTTGAGCAGCTTCAGGGCGACCTCGCGCTCGAGCCTCAGGTCGCGGGCCCGGTGCACCACGGCGCTGCCGCCGGCGCCGAGCCGCTCGAGGAGCACGTAGCGCTCGGCGACGACCGAGCGCGGCGCGGCCGAGGAGAGCCGGCGGCGGGCAGCAGTGGTCATCGGAGCACCTGTCGGGGGAGGGAGCATGGTCGTCTCGGTGATCCCCGGCCGTCACGTCCCCGAAACACCGGGCCCTCCCCCGGAGGGAGGGAGGGCCTGCTCCCCCGCCTCAGGTCCCGCTCGGCTCCTCGTTCCCGACAGCCACGTGCTCGGCGACGGCGCGCGCCGAGCGGTTCACCCCGAGCAGCGTGGCCGACGCCGGCCCGCTCCAGTCCCCGTAGCCCACGAGCAGCACCCGCGGGTCGTCCTCGGCGACGACCGCCGCGCCGCCGGGCGTCGCCGGACGCGTGCGCGGATGGCCGGAGCGCTGGGTCAGACCGAGCGGGTGGAGGTGACGGAGCGCAGGACGGAAGCCGGTGCACCAGACCACGGCGTCGAACGGCTCCTCGCCGGTCTCTGCCCACCGGGCGCCGCCGACCGTCAGCTCCTCGGGCATCGGGCGGGCGCGCAGGCCGTGCTCGTCGCGGGCCCGCCGCACCGACGGCACCGCGACGACGTCGCCCAGCCCGCCGACGCCCTCGTCCCGGCGTCCGGCTGCCCGGGCCTCCACCGCACGGGTGGCGGTGGCGAAGAGCACCCGCCCGTCGACGTCGTCGGGCAGCAGGCGAGGCGGGCGCCGGGTGGCCCACACCGTCTCGACGCCGGCCAGCACGAGATCGGCGGCGATCTGGGCCCCGGAGTTGCCGCCGCCCACGACCAGCACGCGTCGTCCGCGGAGCACGGCGGCGCCCGCGTAGTCGGCGGTGTGCAGCTGCACGCCGGCGAACCGCTCCATGCCCGGGAACCGCGGCCAGAACGGCCGCCGCCACGAGCCTGTGGCGCTGACCACCCAGCGGGCGCTCCAGCGACGCCCGTCGTCGGCCTCGACGCTCAGCCGCTCCCCCGCCGACCGGACGGCCGTGACGCGCACCGGCCGCTCGACGGGCAGGGCGTAGCGCTCCTCATAGGCCGCGAGATAGGCCGTCACGTGCGCGGCGTCCGGCTCGCCGTCGCCGGGCCACGGCGGCATCGGCCATCCCGGCAGCGAGCTGATCGAGGCCGGCGAGAACAGGTGGAGGGTGTCCCACATGTCCTGCCACGCGCCGCCCGGAGCGGGGTGGTCGTCGAGCAGCACCACCGACGGCGCTCGTCCGCCGCGGCGGCCGAGGCGCTGCAAGTGGTAGCCCACCGCCAGCCCGGCCTGACCGACGCCGATGACGCAGACGTCGACCTCGGGATGCTCGGGCACGCCGTCAGCCTAGGCGGCGCGCAGCCTCACCCGTTCAGTGGAATGGCGCCTGCCTCGTCGGCCTTGCGCCAGGTGACATCCACGCAGAAGGAGCTTCGATGACGGACCTGTTCACCCCGCTGTCCACCCCGCTCGGCGAGCTGCCGAACCGGATGGTGATGGCCCCCCTGACGCGCAACCGCGCCGACGGCGACGGCGTCCCGGGCGACCTCCAAGTCGAGTACTACCGCCAGCGCGCCAGCGCCGGCCTCATCATCACCGAGGGCACCCAGCCCAGCGGCGTCGGCCAGGGCTACCTCAACACCCCCGGCATCCACAGCGACGCGCAGGTCGCGGGCTGGCGCCGGGTCGCCGACGCCGTGCACGCCGACGGCGGACGCATCGTCGTCCAGCTGATGCACGCCGGCCGCATCGCGCACCCCGACAACAAGCACGGCCTCGAGACCATCGCGCCGAGCGCCCTGCCCGCCCCCGGCGAGATGATCACCGCCAACGGCTCGTTCCCCCACCCGGTGCCGCGCGCGCTGGAGGCCGACGAGATCGACGGCGTCATCGAGGACTACGTCCACGCCGCCCGCCAGGCCATCGCCGCCGGCCTCGACGGCGTCGAGGTGCACGCCGCCAACGGCTACCTCATCCACCAGTTCCTCGCCCCGGGCGCCAACGAGCGCACCGACGAGTGGGGCGGCTCGCCTGCCAACCGGGCCCGCTTCGCCATCGAGGTCACCCGCCGCGTCGCCGAGGCCATCGGCGCCGAGCGCACCGGTCTGCGCATCTCCCCGGCCCACAACATCCAGGGCTGCGACGAGCTCGACCCCGACGACGTGCGCGCCACCTACACCGCGTTCATCGAGGGCATCGCCGACCTCGGCCTGGCCTACCTCTCGATCCTCGCCGACCCGCGCGGCGACCTGACCCAGGACCTGCGCAAGGTCTTCGGCGGCGTCACGTTCGTCAACTCCGGCTTCGCCGACATCACCACCCGCGACGACGCGGCCGCCCTGGTGGCCGACGGCGTCGGCGACGCCGTGGTCATCGGACGCCCGTTCCTCGCCAACCCCGACCTGGTGCGCCGCTGGCGCGAGGGTCTGGAGGAGAACGAGCCGAACCAGGCCACGTTCTACGGCGGCGGCGCCGAGGGCTACACCGACTACCCCTTCGCCGACTGACCTCTTCACGCAGACGACGGCCCGCCCCTCGCGAGGGGCGGGCCGTCGTGGTCCGCGACGGACTCATATTGCTCTACTGGTAGATTACTTCTTCCTGAAGTCATCCATGGAGGAGTCGTCGTGCCCACCTCTCATCCTCGGCCCCGCGTCCTCGTGACCGGGGCCTCGATCGCCGGACCCGCCGTGGCCTGGGCCCTGGACCGCAGCGGATTCGACGTCGTGCTGCTCGAGCGCTCCCCCGCGCCCCGGGAGGCGGGGCAGAACATCGACGTCCGTGGCCCGGGTCGCGAGGTCATCCGTCGCCTCGGCGTCGAGGAGGAGGTCATGACGTCGTTGACCGGAGAGCAGGGCACGCGCTACGTCGACGACCGTGGTCGGCCCTACGCGCAGTTCCCCCGGGTCGAGGGCCAGGACGGCCCGACCGCCGAGGTGGAGATCCTGCGGGGACGGCTCTCGCGGATCCTCCTCGACGTCGTGCCCGACCACGTGGAGCAGCGCTTCGGCGACCACGTGGTCGGGGTCGACCAGGACGAGACCGGCGTGGAGGTCGCCCTCGCCTCCGGAGCTCGCGAGCACTACGACCTCCTGATCGTGGCCGAGGGCCGCAGCTCGCGGACGCGTCGCGTGGTCCTCGCCGACCAGACCCGCCATCGCGACCACGGGGTCACGATCACCTACGGGACGCTCGAGCGACGCCCGACCGATGGCGACACCTGGGACTGGCACACCGCCACCGGCGGCCGGGTCGCCTCGATCCGACCCGACGACGAGGGGACGATGCGGGCCAGCCTGTCCTTCGAGTCCGATGCCGACGACTTCGAGTCCCTGCCGGTCGCCGAGCAGCTTGCCCGCCTGCGCGCGCGCTTCGCCGGCGCCCGATGGGAGACCGACCGGATCCTGCGCGGCTTCGCCGAGCGCCCCGAGGAGCTCTACGTCCAGCGCATGGAGCAGGTCATCGTCTCGCCCTGGGCGCGGGGGCGCGTGGTCCTGGTCGGCGACGCCGCCTGGGGTTCCGGACCGACGGGCATGGGCACCACGCTCGCCCTCGTCGGCGCCTACGTGCTCGCGGGCGAGCTCGCCGCCGACCTGCGGCCCGACGGCATCGATCCCCGGCAGGCCTTCGGACGCTACGAGGACCTCCTACGCACCTACGTCGACAGCGCCCAGGGCCTGCCGCCAGGAGGCGCCCGCCTGCTGCACCCCTCGAGCCGACTCGGAAGGCGTGCCCTGCAGACCGCGCACTGGCTCGCCTCCCGCCCTCCCGTCCGCGGGTTCGCCCAGCGGCACCTGCTCACCAGCGCGAAGGGGGAGCCGGACCTGCCGCACTACCCGTCGCTCGCCTGAGGGGCGCCTGCCGACGGCCTGCCGGTACGGTGAGGCCGCCGTGTCGAGGCCGAGGACCGGCGAGCACCCAGTCCGAGGAGGTCCGGTGAGCACTGCGCCCACCCCGCGTCACGACGTGCTCGAGGCGCTGCGCCGCTACGTCGGGAGCTACCAGGCATCCGTCGTGCAGTTCGCCCGCTGGATGGATCTTCCCGTGACCGATGCCAACGCCTTGGGCGAGATCATGTGGGCCGAGTCCACCGGGCACACGCTCTCGCCCACCGCTCTGGCCACCAGGATCGCCCTCACCACCGGCGCGACGAGCGCCCTCCTCAACCGGCTCGAGGCGGCGGGTCTGGTGACGCGATCGCGGGAGCACCAGGACCGCCGCGCCGTCACGCTTCGAGCCACGGCGACAGCCCACGAGCGCGCCCACCCCTTCCAGGCCGAGGCCGCGGCCCGACTCGACGCAGCACTGGCCGAGCACGACGACGAGCAGCTCCGTTCGGTCTGCGAGGTCGTCGACCGGTTCGCCGCGATCCTCCCGCGGACCGACGAGGGCCCGCAGGCCTGACCCGGCCTACGCGTCGAGGATGACGCGGTCGAGCCAGGCTCCGAGGCTCAACGGTGCGGAGCCCCACGGCGTGGTCCGAGCCGGATCGAGGTCCGCGCCCAGCGGACCGTCGACGATCAGACGCTCGAGAGCGCGCAGCATCGGGGGCGCATCGCCGAGGTCGAGGTGCTCGTACCGCACCGGGGCGCCGACGCGCTGGGACAGGAGCCG
Organism: Nocardioides sp. B129/18; assembly: GCF_055282735.1. Lineage (NCBI taxonomy): Bacteria > Bacillati > Actinomycetota > Actinomycetes > Propionibacteriales > Nocardioidaceae > Nocardioides > Nocardioides sp. B129/18. Next base: position 68,083 of record NZ_JBUZJI010000015.1, read on the forward strand.
CGCGATCTCCTCGCCGGTCACGGAGTCGCCGATCAGGTCGAGCTCGACGCCCGCCCAGGAGCGAAGGCTGTCCGCGATCTCCGCGACGGCCTGTCCGATGTCATCGACGGCGATCACGGCGAGCGGCGAGTCCGCCGGCATCAGGAACCGCACGACGTCCGTCGGCACCGCCCCTGGCTCGACGACCATCTCCATGAACGTCGCCGGCCGCAGGATCGTCCACGGCACGATCGACCGCCTCACACGCTCCTCGACGACGACCTTCGTGTCGAAGTGAGGCACGCCGGTCCGACCGGCTCCTGCCGCGAGCGCCGAGCTGTAGATCAGGTGCCCGACGCCCTCGGCCTCCGCCGCCTCGACGACGGCGAGACCGGCGGCGATCTCCTGCTCGTCGGTGATCTCCGATCCGGGCTGTCCGGAGCTGGGCTGGACGCTGAAGACCAGGTCGACGCCCCGAGCGGCGGTCCGGATGGATGCGACATCGGCGAGCTCGACGCGCACCGGCTCGACGCCCGCAGCCGCGAGCGTGCGGCCGCGAGGTCCGTCGGGCGCGCGCACAGCACCGCGGACCGAGAGCCCGGCCGACGCGAGGGCACGCGCCACGGCACCTCCCTGGAGCCCGGAGGCTCCGAGCACGAGCGCCGTCCGCTGTCGTCCCTCGAGATCGCTCACGCCGTGCTCAACCCGCGGCCGCGCGAGCACATTCCGACAGCGCCCCGCACAGCCGGCCACGCGGACCCCGCGCCCGACGGCGGCGGGCGTCTGTCGGAGATCTGATCAGACCTGGCTCTGGATCCCCGCCAGCAGCTGACGCGCCATCACGATCCGCTGCACCTGGTTGGTGCCCTCGTAGATCTGGGTGATCTTGGCGTCGCGCATCATCCGCTCGACGGGGTAGTCGCGGGTGTAGCCGTAGCCGCCGAGCACCTGCACGGCGTTGACGGTGACCTCCATGGCGACGTCGGAGGCGAAGCACTTGGCCGCGGCGCCGAAGAAGGTGAGGTCGTCGTCGCCGCGCTCGGAGCGGCCGGCGGCGGCGTAGGTCATCTGGCGGGCGGCCTCGACCTTCATGCCCATGTCGGCGAGCAGGAACTGCAGGCCCTGGTTGTCGGCGATGGGGCGGCCGAACTGCTGGCGCTCCTTCGCGTACTCCAGGGCGTAGTCGAGCGCGCCCTGGGCGACGCCGACGGCCTGGGCGGCGATGGTGATGCGGGTGTGGTCGAGGGTGCGCATGGCGATCTCGAAGCCCTGGCCCTCTTCGCCGATCAGGCGGTCGGCGGGGATGCGGACGTCGTCGAAGTAGACCTCGCGCGTCGGGGAGCCCTTGATGCCGAGCTTCTTCTCCGGGGCGCCGAAGGAGACCCCGGCGTCGGACTTCTCCACGACGAAGGCCGAGATGCCACGGGTGCGCTTGGACGGGTCGGTGACCGCGAGGACGGTGTAGAACTCCGACTCGCCGGCGTTGGTGATCCAGCGCTTCACCCCGTTCAGCACCCACTCGTCGCCCTCGCGAACGGCCTTGGTGCTCATGCCGCCGGCGTCGGAGCCGGCCTCGGGCTCGGAGAGGCAGTAGGAGAAGCCGCCCTCGCCGCGGGCGAGCGCCCCGAGGTAGTGCTTCTTCAGCTCCTCGGAGCCGGCGATCTGCACCGGGAGCGAGCCGAGCTTGTTGACGGCCGGGATGAGCGAGGACGACACGCAGGCGCGGGCGACCTCCTCGATGACCAGGCACGTCGCGAGCGCGTCGGCCCCGGCGCCGCCGTACTCCTCCGGCACGTGGGGGGCGTGGAAGTCCGAGGCGAGCAGGGCCTCGGCGGCCTCTCGCGGGAAGCGCGCCTCCTCGTCGACGATCGCGGCGAAGGGAGCGACCTTCGCGTCGCACAGCTCGCGCACCGCCTGGCGGATCGCGACGTGCTCCTCGGACAGGGCGAACAGCGGGAAGTCGGCCATGCCTCCGATTGTAGGACGTCCATCCTTCTGGACCCAGCCGGCGGAGCGACTAGCGTGGGGCGTGTGAACGACGTCACCGCCGCCCGCCCCTGGCAGGACCGATCCACGATCGACCACCTGCTCGACGACCTCGAGACCTGGGCCGTCGTCGGCCTCTCCGGCGACAAGGGACGCGACGCCTACACGATCGCCGCACTGCTCCAGCGGCGCGGCAAGCGGATCGTCCCGGTGCACCCCAGCGCCCCCACCGTGCTCGGCGAGCAGGGCTACGCGAGCCTGTCCGACATCCCGTTCCCCGTCGACGTCGTCGACGTCTTCCGCCGCTCATCCAAGGCCGGCCCGATCGCCGACGAGGCCGTCGCCATCGGCGCGAAGGCCGTCTGGTTCCAGCTCGGCGTCGTCGACGAGAGCGCCTTCGAGCGCACCACCAAGGCCGGCCTCCAGATGGTCATGGACGCCTGCCCGGCGCTGGAGTGGGCCGCCCGGGAGCGGCGCTGAGCAGCGGGGCCGTCGGTCAGAAGCCGACGCGACGCGGCGCCTGGGCGGCGCGGACCGTCTCGCCCTTGGCGTGCGCGGTGTCGCGCAGCTCGGCCTGGAAGGCCACGATCCGCTCCTGCAGGGCAGGGTCGCCCGCGGCGAGGATGCGGACGGCGAGCAGTCCGGCGTTGCGGGCGTTGCCGATCGAGACCGTCGCCACCGGCACGCCGGCGGGCATCTGGACGATCGAGAGCAGGGAGTCCATGCCGTCGAGGTGCTTGAGCGGCACCGGGACGCCGATGACCGGCAGCGGGGTGACGGCGGCGAGCATGCCGGGCAGGTGGGCGGCGCCGCCGGCGCCGGCGATGATCACCCGGAGGCCGCGGCCCGCGGCGTCGCGGCCGTAGTCGATCATCTCCTGCGGCATCCGGTGCGCGGAGACGACGTCGGCCTCGGCGGCGATGCCGAACTCCTCCAGCGCCTCGACGGCGGCCCTCATCACCGGCCAGTCGGAGTCCGAACCCATGACGACGCCCACGCGGGGGGCGCTCTGCTCGCTCATCTCACTCGCTCTCGTTGCCGAGGTCGCCGCGGAACCAGGCGGCGGCGTGCCGCGCCCGCTCCAGGCAGTCCTCGAGGTCGTCGCCGTAGGCGTTGACGTGCCCGACCTTGCGGCCCGGACGCAGCTCCTTGCCGTACAGGTGCACGCGCAGCCGCGGGTCGCGGGCCATGGCGTGGGGGAAGCCGTCGTAGAGGCGGCCGACCTGGTCGTCGGGGCCGCCGAGGATGTTGACCATCACCGTCCAGCGCTCGCGCGGCTCCGGGGAGCCGAGCGGCAGGTCGAGGACGGCGCGCAGGTGGTTCTCGAACTGCGAGGTGACCGCGCCGTCCTGGCTCCAGTGGCCGGTGTTGTGCGGGCGCATGGCCAGCTCGTTGACGAGGATCCGCCCGTCGTGGGTCTCGAAGAGCTCGACGGCCAGGACCCCGGTGACGCCGAGCTCACCGGCGATCCGCAGCGCGGTCTGCTGGGCCTGCGCGGCCAGCTCGGGGTCGAGGTCGGGCGCAGGGGCGACGACCTCGTGGCAGATGCCGTCCTGCTGCACGGTGGCGACGACCGGGTAGGCGGCGGCCTGGCCGCTGGGCGAGCGGGCGACGATCGCGGAGAGCTCGCGGCGGAAGTCGACGAGCTCCTCGGCGAGCAGCGCCACTCCCCCGGCCTCGGCGGTCGCGAACGGCTCGGCGAGGTCGTCGGTGCTGCGCACGAACCACACGCCCTTGCCGTCGTACCCTCCGCGGGTGGTCTTGAGGACGCACGGCAGGCCGAACGCCTCGACGTCGGCCGGGGTGGCGACGACGGCGTTGCGCGGGCACGGGACGCCGAGCTCGCCCAGACGACGCCGCATGACGGCCTTGTCCTGGGCGTGCACGAGCGCCTCGGGCCCCGGGCGGACGGCGAGGCCGGCGTCCTGGAGGGCGTGGAGGTGCTCGGTGGGCACGTGCTCGTGGTCGAAGGTGACGGCCGCGCAGCCGGCGGTGACCGCGCGCAGGTCGTCGAGGTCGCGGTGGTCGCCGACGCGCTGGTCGGGGATCACCTGGGCGGCGGAGACACCCGGCGCCTCGGCGAGGAGGCGCAGCGGGATCCCGAGGGCGGCGGCGGGCTCGGCCATCATCCGGGCCAGCTGGCCGCCGCCGATGACGGCGACGGTGGGGGCGAGCTCAGGCACGCGCACACCCTAGTGGGCCGCGAGCGGAGCGCCCGCGTCGGCTCGGCACCGCGACGGGAGGCTCAGCCGGCGATGGCGGCGTCGGGGCTGGCGACCCGGGCGACGCGCTGGTCGACCGGCTCGAAGCGCAGGCCGCGTCCGCGCAGGGTGGTGATGAGGTGGGGACGACGCGGGTCGTCGCCGATCTTGCGCCGCACCCAGCCGAGGTGGACGTCGATGGTCTTCGAGGAGGTCCAGAAGCTGGTGTGCCAGACCTCGCGCATCAGCTGCTCGCGGCTGACGACGTCGCCGGCGCGGGAGATGAGCGCGAAGAGCAGGTCGAACTCCTTGCGGGAGAACGCGACCGGCTCGCCGTCGCGCCACACGCGTCGTGTTCCGGGGTCGACCCGGATGCCCTGGACCTCGATCACGTAGAGAACGTTACGGAACCGGAGCCGCCCGGACGGCCATTTGGCATCAAATGCCACTGACAACTTGATGCCACCACCCCGGCCCCCGCCGGCCATCCCCGGCCGGGGATCCCTCGGCCGAGGTGCGGCGCCGCCTCAGCGCCGGCGCACCGCCACCGGCTCGACGAGGCCGAACCCCCGCACCGGACGCGCCGGGAGCCGGCGGGTCTCGAAGTCGTCGTCGGGCAGCAGCTCGGCGGTGGCGGCGTCGATGATGATCCGGTTGCGCCGGGCCACGTTGGTGAGCCGCGAGGCCAGGTTCACCGGCGGCCCGAAGACGTCGCCGAGCCGCTGGACCACCGCACCGCTGGCCAGGCCGACGCGGACGTCGGGCATGCGGGGGTCGCGGCCGATGACGTTGATGATCCCCTCGGCGGTGTCGTAGGCCTGCACGGGATCGTCGTTCACGAAGAGCACGGAGTCGCCGATGCTCTTGATGACCCGGCCGCGCTGGGTGGCGACGACGTCGGCGCAGCGCATCTCGAAGAGCTCGACGAGGTCGCCGATGCGCTCCTGGGTGAGGGTGTTCGACAGCGCGGTGAACCCGACGATGTCGGCGAAGCCCACCGAGACCTCGACGGTGTGGAGGTCCTCCTCGCTCGCGCGCAGCGCCTCCATGCGGGCCGCGGCCGCGGCCAGGTGACGACGCCAGGCGTAGACCAGCAGCCCCTCGAAGGGCTTGTTGAGCTCACGCACCAGCGCGATGGCGGTGTCGATGCGGCCCTCGGCGTGCGGATCGGTGGCCGCGAGCTCGTCGACCTGCTGCAGGAGCGCGGTGACCTCCCAGTCGGCCAGGCGGGCCATGGTCTGGCCGACGGCGCGGGTGAGGTTGACGGCGGTGTCGAAGTCGATGAGCCCGCCGTCGGTGACGCCGAGGAGCAGCTTCGCGGCGTCGGCGTCGGCGCCCACGAAGCCCGCCTCGCCCGGCGGGAACTCCGGGAAGCCCAGCGAGCGCCACAGCCGGCGGAACTGGTCGGGCGCGAGGCCGGCGACCTCGGCGACCTCGTCGGAGGTGAGCACCGGCTCGGCGCCGAGGATCACCCGCTCCAGGTCGCCCGGGCCGAGCTCGGGCGGCTCGGGCGGCTCGGGCGGCTCGCCAGACCCGGTCGGCTGATCGTCGTGGGGATCGGGCACTGCTCAGGCGCCCTCGTCGCGACCGCTGCCGCTGTGGAGCTCGTGGAGCAGCTCGTTGAGGCGCCGCTGGACGTCCTCGACGTGCGGGATGTCCGGGAGCGGGACGGTGCCGTTGGTGCTGGCGTCGCTGATGATCAGCGTGCCGCAGCCCAGCAGGCGGTCGGTGAGGTGCAGCTCGATCGCGACGTCGCTGATCCGCGTGAGCGGGATGTCGTGTCCGCGGCGGGTCAGCACGCCCGTGCGCGTGATCAGCCGGCGGTTGGTGAAGGTGTAGGACGCGGTGGCCCAGACCAGCCACGGCACCAGCACGTAGCGCAGCGCGGCGAGGGCGGCGAGCGCCCAGACCGCGATCGTGACGTACTTCTGGTCGATGACGACCTGGGCGGCGACGCCGATCGCCAGCAGGACGACGAGCGTGAGCAGGGGCAGGATCAGCGCCTTCACGTGCGTGCGGGTGCTGATGACGACCTTCTCGCCGTCGTTGAGGAGCTTCTCGATGGACACGGCCGGATCATCCCACCTCGAGGGCGCCCCGCGCAGCGGACCTCACGCGGACCTCACGTGGACGACGTCGCCGGCGCCCACCGGACGCCGCGCGAGGCCGTCGTCGACCACCAGCCGGCCGTCGCCGTCGAGCGCGACGGCGGTGCCGACCAGCGTGCGCTCCCCCGGCAGCTCGACGCGGACCTGACGCCCGAGCGTCACGCAGGCCTCGGCGTACTCCGCGGCCAGCGACTCCGCCGCGGCGCCGCCCTCGCGCCAGGCGGCGTGGCGGGTGCGCAGGCGCGCGACGAGCGCCAGGAGCAGGTCGGTGCGGTCGACCTCGCGGCCCGAGGACAGCAGCAGCGAGGTGGCCTGCGGCACGGGCAGCTCGGCCTCGGTGAGGGTGACGTTGAGCCCGATGCCGACGATCGCCACCGGACCGCCCGGCGCCTCGACCCGCTCGACGAGGAGCCCGGCGACCTTGCGCTCGGCGTCCGGGCCCTCGCCCAGGAGCACGTCGTTGGGCCACTTCAGGCCCGCCTCGAAGCCCTCCGCCCGCAGCGTCTCGGCGGTCGCGACGCCGGCCAGCAGCGGGATCCAGGGCCAGCGCGCCGGCGCGACGTCGGGCCGCAGGATCACCGAGAACGTCAGGCACGCACGCGGCGGCGCCTCCCAGCGGCGGTCCAGCCGGCCCCGGCCGGCGGTCTGGTGCTCGGCGACGACGACGGTGCCGTCGGGCGCGCCCGCGCGGGCCCGCTCGGCAGCGAGGAGATTGGTGGAGCCGGTCTCCTCGACCACCTCCACGCGGTGCCCGGCGAGCCGGTCGGAGTCGAGGGATGGGCGCCTCGGCGCAGCGTCGGTCACGGGCACTACATTGACGCACGGCGTCCGGCAGGGCCAGACGCCTCCCCACCCACATCCGGAGGAGATCGACAGGTGAGCGCACAGCCTGGCGAGGGCACCGACGTCCCGGCCAACATCGACATCCACACCACGGCGGGCAAGCTCGCCGACCTCGAGCGCCGCACCGACGAGGCCGTCCACGCCCCCGCGGCGAAGGCCCAGGAGAAGCAGCACGCCAAGGGCCGCAAGACCGCCCGCGAGCGCATCGAGCTGCTCTTCGACGAGGGCTCGTTCGTGGAGCTCGACGAGTTCGCGCGGCACCGCTCGGTGGCCTTCGGCCTGGAGAGGAACCGCCCCTACGGCGACGGCGTCATCACCGGCTACGGCACCATCGACGGCCGCCAGGTGTGCGTGTTCTCCCAGGACTTCACCGTCTTCGGCGGGTCGCTGGGCGAGGTCTACGGCGAGAAGATCGTCAAGGTCATGGACCTCGCCATCAAGACCGGCTGCCCGATCATCGGCATCAACGAGGGCGCGGGCGCCCGCATCCAGGAGGGCGTCGTCTCCCTGGGCCTCTACGGCGAGATCTTCACCCGCAACGTCCACGCCTCCGGCGTGATCCCGCAGATCAGCCTGATCATGGGCAACTGCGCCGGCGGCCACGTCTACTCCCCCGCGGTCACCGACTTCACGATCATGGTCGACCAGACCTCGGCGATGTTCATCACCGGTCCCGACGTCATCAAGACCGTCACCGGCGAGGACGTCTCCATGGAGGAGCTCGGCGGCGCGCGCACCCACAACACCAAGTCGGGCAACGCGCACTACATGGCCTCCGACGAGGAGGACGCCCTGGAGTACGTCAAGGCGCTCATCTCGTTCCTGCCGCAGAACAACCTCGACGAGCCGGTCGTCTACGACGAGCCCGCCGACCTCGAGGCCAGCGACACCGACCTCGCGCTGAACACGATCATCCCCGACAGCCCGAACCAGCCCTACGACATGCACGACGTCATCGGCGCCATCGTCGACGACGCCGACTTCCTCGAGGTGCAGGCGCTGTTCGCCCCCAACATCATCACCGGCTACGGCCGCGTCGAGGGCCGCCCCGTCGGCATCGTCGCCAACCAGCCGATGCAGTTCGCGGGCACCCTCGACATCGACGCCTCGGAGAAGGCCGCCCGCTTCGTGCGGTTCTGCGACGCCTTCAACATCCCGGTGCTCACCCTCGTCGACGTCCCCGGCTTCCTGCCCGGCGTCACCCAGGAGCACACCGGCATCATCCGCCGCGGCGCGAAGCTGATCTACGCCTACGCCGAGGCCACCGTCCCGCTGGTCACCGTCATCACGCGCAAGGCCTACGGCGGCGCCTACGACGTCATGGGCTCCAAGCACCTCGGCGCCGACATCAACCTCGCCTGGCCCACCGCGCAGATCGCGGTCATGGGCGCCCAGGGCGCGGCCAACATCGTCCACCGCCGCACGCTGGCCGAGGTCGAGGCCGCCGGCGGCGACGTCGAGGCCAAGCGCGCCGAGCTGATCGACGAGTACGAGACCACGCTGGCCAACCCCTACATCGCGGCCGAGCGCGGCTACGTCGACGCCGTGATCATGCCCTCGGAGACCCGCGCCGAGGTCGTCAAGGCGCTGCGCCTGCTGCGCACCAAGCGCGAGACGCTGCCGCCCAAGAAGCACGGGAACATCCCGCTGTGAGCGAGGAGAAGGACGCTCCGGAGCAGGGCGAGGCCACGCCGGCCGCGCCGCTGCTGCGGGTCGTCAACCCCGACGCCACGCCGGAGGAGATCGCCGCGATCGTCGCGGTCTTCTCCTCGCTCGGCACCGCCGCGCCCGCACCCGAGCTGCCGCGCTCGGTGTGGGCCGACCCCGCCCGCGCCCACCGCTACGTCCCGACCCGCGGCCTGCCGTCAGGCCGCGACGCCTGGCGCACCAGCGCCCGGCCCCGCTGAGGCCGCCCGCTCGCAGTGACGACGACGCCCGTCGACCTCCCAGGGGATCGGCGGGCGTCGTCGCGTCCGGACGGGCTAGGTTGCCCGCATGACGCGACTCGTGGACGCCCGCACCGACCGCTTCGTCGACGAGCTCTGCGCTCTCGACCCGATCACGGCCACCGAGGTCGGCGTGCCCGGACGCGAGGGCGACCTGCCCGACCTCTCCCCCGAGGGGTACGACGCCGTCGACGAGCTGCACCGCCGCGCCCTGGCCGAGGTGACGGCGCTGCCCGTGGTCGACGCCCGCGAGCAGGTCGCCCGGGCCGCCTTCCTCGAGCGGGTGGGGCTGACGGTCGAGCGCGCGGACGCCCGGGTCGTGCGCAGCGGGGTCTCGGTGATCGCGAGCGCCGCCCACGCCGTCCGCGGGATCTTCGAGCTGATGGCCACCGAGACCGCCGACGACTGGGACGCCATCGGCTCCCGCCTCGCCGCCGTGCCGTCGGCGCTCGAGGGCTGGCGCACGACGCTCACCGAGGAGGCCGCGGCCGGACGCGTCTCGGCCCGGCGCCAGTACGTCGAGGTCGCGGCCCAGATCCGCGGGTGGACCGGACAGACCGGCGGCGCGGGCGACTACTTCGCGAACCTCGTGGCCCCGGCGCCCGCCGAGCAGCAGGACGCCCTGCGTCGTGCGGCCGGGCAGGCGTCCGCGGCCTACGCCGAGCTCGGGCGATTCCTCGAGACCGACCTCGCTCCGCGGGGCCGTGAGCGCGACGGCGTCGGCCGCGAGGCCTACGCGCTCGGCTCGCGCTACTTCCTCGGCGCGGCCGTCGACCTCGAGGAGACCTACCTCTGGGGCTGGCAGGAGCTGGCCCGCATCGAGGCCGACATGGCCGCCACCGCGCAGCGCATCGTGCCCGGCGGCTCGGTGGCCGACGCCGTCGCCGCCCTCGACGCCGACCCCGCCCGCGACTGCGGCAGCCGGGAGGCGTTCCAGGCGTGGATGCAGCAGCGCTCGGACGAGATCCTCGCGAGCTTCGACGGCGTCCACTTCGACATCGCCGAGCCCCTCCGCACCCTGCAGTGCCGCGTCGCCCCCACCAACGACGGCGGCGCCTGGTACACCCCGCCCTCGGAGGACTTCTCCCGCCCCGGACAGATGTGGTTCTCCTTCACCGACGACCACGCCCGCTACTCCACCTGGCGCGAGACCACGACGGTCTTCCACGAGGGCGTCCCCGGTCACCACCTGCAGTGCGCCCAGGCCGTGCACCAGGCCGACCTCCTCAACCGCTGGCAGCGGCTGATGTGCTGGGTCAGCGGACACGGCGAGGGCTGGGCGCTCTACGCCGAGCGCCTCATGGACGAGCTCGGCTACTTCGCCGACCCCGGCGACCGGCTCGGGTTCCTCGACATGCAGGGCTTCCGCGCGGCGCGCGTCGTCGTCGACATCGGCGTGCACCTCGGCCTGGCAGTGCCGGCCGACAACCCGTTCGGCTGGCGTCCGGGCGCGGTGTGGGACGCCGAGCTGGTCTACGACTTCATGCGCGCCCACTCCCGCATGGACGACGGCTCTCTGCGCTTCGAGGTCAACCGCTACCTCGGCTGGCCGGGCCAGGCGCCGTCGTACAAGGTCGGCGAGCGGATCTGGCTCGAGGCCCGCGACGACGCCCGTGCCCGTCACGGCGACGCCTTCGACCTCAAGGCCTTCCACACCGCCGCCCTCGACCTCGGCGCCCTCGGCCTCGACCCGCTCCGTGAGGCACTGGCCCGGCTGTGAGCCGGGGCGGCCGACAGTTGCCCGGCTGACCGGGTAACTGTCCGGTTGGCACGCGAAATGTCGCGTGCCAACCAGACACGTCGCGTGCCACGTCACGCCCGTAGGGTGGCACCGTGCCGACGTTCGTCCTCGCCTCCGCCTCCCCCGCCCGCCTCGCCACCCTCCGCGCCGCGGGGCTCGACCCCCAGGTGATCGTGTCGGGCGTCGACGAGAGCCAGGTGACGGGCGTGGCGCCGGCCGAGCTGGCCCAGCGGCTCGCCGAGCTCAAGTGCGCGGCCGTCCACCCGCAGGTGCCCGACGACGCGCTCGTCCTGGGCTGCGACTCCGTCCTCGAGCTCGACGGCCAGGCCCTCGGCAAGCCGGCCGACGCCGCCGAGGCGGTGCGCCGCTGGGAGGCCATGCGCGGACGCTCCGGGGTGCTGCACACCGGCCACTGCCTGCGCGTGGGCGGCACGGACGAGGTCGCCACGGCCACTGCCTCGACCACCGTCCACTTCGCCGACGTCACCGACGAGGAGGTCGCGGCCTACGTCGCCACCGGCGAGCCGCTGCACGTGGCCGGCGCGTTCACCGTCGACGGCCTGGCCGGGGGGTTCGTCACGGGCATCGAGGGCGACCACCACAACGTCGTCGGGGTCAGCCTGCCCGTGCTGCGCGAGCTGGTCAGGAGCCTGGGTCGGTCGTGGACCGACCTGTGGGCCCCTCGCTGACGCCGGAGTCGGCGAGGTCGCCGCGCTCCTCGGCCCACTCCTCCACCCGCTCCTCGGTGGGGTAGATGTCGGTCAGGGCGATCGGGCGCCGGAAGACGAAGGTGCGGAAGATCCAGAACCGCGAGCCGACGCCGAGCACCAGCCCGATGCCGTTGGCCGCGATGTTGTCCGAGATCGGGTCGTCGAGGCCCAGCACGTTGCGGCTGAACAACAGGCACAGCACCGGCAGCGTCATCGTCACGACGTTGACCACCACGAACGCGGTGCGCCCGCCGTCGGCGTGCCGGGTGGGGCGGTCGCGGAAGGCCCAGTAGCGCGCCCCGTGGTAGCTGACGATCATGCCGACGGTGTTCGCCAGCACGTAGCCGGTGATCGGCCGCTCGGCGAGCGGGCCGGGGCCGCCGAAGCCGTGCACGAGGCCGTTGAACAGCACGAACGAGACGACGGTGGCCAGACCGCCCACCGCGAGGAAGCGTCCGATCTCGACCAGCAGCCGGCGCAGGCGTCCGCCGTCGGCCGCGGAGCGTGCCGCGCTCACCACCGGCTCACGAGGCGGTCGTGACCGTCAGCGGGGTCGACCGGAAGCGACGCTCCTTGAAGCGCAGCGCCGGGATCTCGACGAGGTGGTAGAGCCCGATGCCCGCCCCGACGCCGATCGCGAAGACCAGCGGCAGCTCCACGAGGTCCGGCAGCGGCGCCGTGAAGTGGTGCACCGCGATGAACACCGGCACGTGGACGATGTAGATGCTGTAGCTGGCCAGGCCCACGGTCTGCACCCAGCCCCACGAGCAGATCCGCTCGAAGGGCTGCCGCAGCCGGCCGGTGCCGCCGACGACCGCGTAGAGGATCAGCAGGCAGCCGGTGAGCTCCTGGGCCGGGATGCGGAACATCGTCTCGGTCCAGTCGTTGCGGAAGAGCACCGAGCTGGCCGGGAAGATCAGGATCGCTGAGACCATCAGCCCGTCGCGGCCGAAGTGCGAGAGCCACGGCAGCGAGCCGCGCCGCCAGGCGTCGACGCCCAGGGCCACCAGGGTGCCCATGGCGATCGAGCCGATGCGGGCGTCGGTGCCGCGGGCCAGGTGGCGCACGGCCTCGGCGGAGAGCTGGTCGTAGCCGCCGGCCTGGAGCAGCAGGAAGGCCCGCACGCCCCAGGAGGTCACCACGCCCGCGACGGCGATGCCCAGCAGCCAGGCCCGACGGTGCGGGCGGGCGACGACGAACAGCCAGATGGCGGCGAAGACGAGGTAGAACTGCTCCTCGATCGCCAGGCTCCACATGACCGACGTGCCGGGGATCGTGTCGTGGTAGATGCCCTGGCCGTAGACCATGACCCAGTTGTAGGAGAACGCCATCTGCGAGAGCACGGTGCGCCAGTCGACGGTGGCGAAGAAGGCGTAGATCGTCACCGGGATCAGGAAGGAGACGACCAGCGGCGGGAAGAGCTTCAGCGCACGGCGGACGTAGAACCCGCCGATGTCGAAGCCACCGGTGCGGTCGTGCTCGCGCAGCACCAGCGAGGTGATGACGAAGCCGCTGATGGTGAAGAAGATGACCACGCCGCCGTCACCGGGCACGAAGTCGAGCCCGACGTGCATGATCGCCACGATCAGCACCGCCGCAGCGCGGAAGGCGTCGATCGTGCGGATGCGCGCGCTCACCTGGTCTCCTCTCCCGAGCGTGGCCGAAGGGTATCTCGACCCGGTCGAGGTCCGTGCACCCTCGCCCGGATCCGGGCCCGACCGTGACGCGATCGACGTCCGAGCACGACTGCGGATGACCGGGTCCGGGTGGCGTGCGTCGGAGGACCCCTCCGAGCCTGTACCTTGTCGTGCGTCTGTGAACAGGGGTCTTAAGGCTCCGGAGAGGTAGCACCGTGGTCGAGTTCCTCCGCCTCATCGGGCACCGCTGGCGGATCATCGTCAGCCTCGTCCTGCTGGGCGTCATCGCCGGAGCGGTGATCACCTACCTGACGCCGTCGTCCTACAAGGCGAACGCCGAGCTCTTCGTCGGCCTCGGCGAGGGCACCGGCGACAACGCCACCGGTCTGGCGGCCTCGGGCATCTACGTCCAGAACCGGATCAAGTCCTACCCCGAGCTCGTCGACACCCCGCTCGTCCTCAACCCGGTCATCGAGGAGCTCAAGCTCTCCGAGAGCGCCGAGGACCTCGCCGGCGACGTCAGCGCCGAGGTCGACACCGGCACCGTGCTGATGAAGGTCATCGTCAGCAACAAGTCGGCCTCCCAGGCCGCCGCCATCGCCAACGCGGTGGCCAAGGAGACCGTCAAGCTCATCGAGACCATCGACCGCTCCCCCGGCGGCACGGCTCCCGTCACCCTCACCGTCGTGCGTCCGGCCACCGTGCCGAGCAAGCCGTCGACGCCGATCCCGTGGCTCAACATCCTCATCGGCCTGTTCGCCGGTCTGGGCGTCGGCCTGGCCGGTGCCGCGCTGCGCGAGACCACCGACACCACGATCAAGACCGAGAACGACATCACCGAGGCCACCGGCCTCCCGACGATCGCGCTCATCCCGACCAACCCCGACGTCGCCACGACGCCGGTCGTCACCCAGAGCGGCTCCTCGCCCACCTGGGCCGAGGCGTACCGCAAGCTGCGCACCAACCTCAGCTACCTCGACCCCGACCACCCGGCCCGCTGCCTGCTCGTCACGAGCTCCGCGCCCGGCGACGGCAAGACGATGACCGCGGCCAACCTCGCCGCCACCATCGCCCAGAGCGGACGTCGCGCCGTGCTGGTCGAGGCCGACCTGCGTCGCCCCAGCGTCTCGCGCGTGCTCGGGCTCATCCCCGACGTCGGCGTCACCAACGTCGTCGCCGGCAAGGCCACGATCTCCGAGGTCGTCCAGGCCGCCGACGGCTTCGACGTCATCACCTCCGGGCCGATCCCGCCCAACCCGAGCGAGCTGCTGGGCTCCCAGGCGTTCCACCGGATGCTGCAGAGCCTCCTGGTCAGCTACGACAACGTCGTCATCGACACCCCGCCGCTGCTGGCCGTCACCGACGCCGCGGTGGCCGCGGTCAACGCCGACGCCGTCATCGTCGTCTCGCGCTACAAGAAGACGCGGCGCCAGGACCTCCGCAAGGCGCTCGAGGGCCTCCAGGCCGTCGACGCCAACGTCGCGGGCGTCGTGATGAACCAGGTCGCTCAGAACAGCGCCTACTACTACCAGTACGAGTACCGCTCCACCCGCTCCGCCTCCGGTCGCCGCTGACCGACGAGCCGAGCACCCGCTCCCGAGAGTCGCCACGCGCCGTCGTCCGCCCGGACGTCGGCGCGTGGCGCGTACCGCCACCCCGGAGGATCCGATGACCGACCCCACGCCCGAGCCGTTCCTCAGCGAGCCCGTCCCCCCGAACGCGAAGGAGCGGCTGCGCAGCGCCGTACCGGACTCCCTCGTCCCGGCCCTCGTGCGCGCCCGGACGCGCCGCAAGCTGCGCTCGCCGCAGACCGTGGCCGCGGCCCGCGAGGAGATGGCCTGGCTGCTCGACGCCGTCGCGGACCCCGCGGAGGTCGAGCGCGCGACGCTGGCCTACCTCGAGCGCGACACCTGGCGCTCGGAGCTGCGCTGGCACCCGAAGATGATCGTCGGCCTCCCCGTCGAGGGCGTCGAGCACCTCCAGCGCGCTCACGCGCTCGGCCGCGGCGTCGTGCTCAGCTTCCTCCACCACGGCCACTACGAGGCCACCACGCCAGCGATCAGCTCCGCCGCCGACCTCCCGCTCCACATCGCGATCTCCCCGGAGATGATCGGCCCCACCGCCCCGGCCTTCCTCCGCCAGCACGTGCGGGTCGGGCTCCACGGCCGCAGCACCGGCGTCAACGTCGGTGCGGGGGCGGGCGTGCTCGTCGACGTCCTCACCGGCGGCGGCATCCTGGCGATCGCCACCGACGTCCCCGGCCGCACGCCCGTGCGGTTCCTCGGCAAGGACCGCCGCGGCTCCTCCGGCGCGGCCCGCATCGCCGCCGGCACGAACTCGCCGGTCATCGTCCTCACCGCCCACCAGGAGGGCGGCCGGCTCGGGCTGCGCCTCGCCGAGGCGGTCGAGCCGCGCGACTTCGAGAGCCCTGACGCCCTGCTGGCCCACCTGCTGGCCGCCCAGGAGCCGGCCATCACCGCGTGGCCCGAGGGCTACCACCAGCCGCGCCTGCGCTGGGGCACCACCGAGCCCACCGACTCCACCAGCAGCGCCGCGCCGGCCGCCGATGCCTGAGGTGGCCGCCCCGGTCGTCGTCAACGGCGCGTTCTGGCCCCAGCAGGTCACGGGCCAGCAGCGCTACGCGCGCGAGGTCGTCGGCCACCTCGACACCGACGCCGTCCCGCTGCTGACGCCGCCGCAGGCCTGGAGCGGCTCGGCCGCCCGCACCTGGGCGTGGACGCAGACGGGGCTCCCCCGGGCCGCCCGCGGCTCGGTGCTGCTCTCGCTCACCTCGAGGGCGCCGGTGGCGCACCGGCGCCACGTCATCACCGTCCACGACCTCTTCGTGCTGCACCACCCCGAGTGGTACTCCCGGCGCTACCTCTCGGTGCACCGGCCGCTGCTGCGACGCCTCCTGCGCACCGCCGCGGGCATCGTCGTGGTGAGCGATCCCGTGCGCGACCAGGTGCGCGGCACCGGCCTGGTGCCCGACGCCGTCCCCGTCGTCGTCGCGCCCAACGCCTCCGGCGCGGCCCTGGCGCTGGAGGATCCCGACGCCGTGCACCTGCCCTTCCTCGGCGAGCAGCAGGACCGTCCCTTCCTGCTGGCCGTGGGCAGCCTGGAGCCGCGCAAGAACCTGGCCCGGCTGGTGCAGGCCCACCGGCTGCTGCCCGAGGACGTGCGACGCGCCTGCCCGCTGGTGCTCACCGGCGCGAGCGCGTCGATCTTCGCCGCGGCCGACGTGCCCGTCGACGAGCACGTGCTGATGGCCGGCTTCGTCAGCGACGAGGTGCTGGCCGCGTCCTACCGCCGGGCCCGCGCGGTGGCGATGGTGAGCCTCGACGAGGGCTTCGGCCTGCCGGTCATCGAGGCGCTCGACAGCGGCGCCCGGGTGGTCGCCTCCGACATCCCGGTGTTCCGCTGGGTCGCCGGCGAGGCGCCCCGCTACGTCGACCCGCTCGATCCCGCGGCGATCGCGGCGGGGCTCGCGGAGGTCATCGCGACGCCCGACGCCCCCCGCGCGGCGCCTCCGCGGCACTTCGACTACGCCGACAGCGCGCGGACGATCCTGGAGCTCGCCCAGAGCCTGGCCTGAGGGCCCCGCTCGTCGAGGGTCAGCCCTCGACGCCGGTCTCCTCGCGCAGCCAGTCGCGCACCTGGGCGCTGAAGCTGGCCGGCGAGAAGTGCTGGGCCCGGGTGCGGCACGCGTCGGCGTCGAGGCCGGCGACCTCGTGCACGCGCGCGGCCCAGGCCTGTGGGTCGAGCTCGTCGAGCAGGTAGCCGGTCTCGCCGTGCAGCACGGTCTCGGCGGTGCCGCCGTCGTTGAGGGCCAGCACCGGGGTGCCGGCGGCCATCGCCTCGACGGGGACGAGGCCGAAGTCCTCGAGGGCCGGGTAGACCATCGCGGTGGCGTCGGCCATCACCTGCGCGACGGCGGCGTCGTCGAGGTCGGTGAGGAAGCGCACCGGCACCCGGGCCCGCTCGGCCCGGGCCCGCAGCTCGCCCTCGGTGGGGCCGTGACCGACCAGCGTCAGCGGCAGCCCGGCGGCGTCGGCGACGTCGATGGCGAAGTCGAGGCGCTTGTAGGAGATGAACCGGCTCAGCCCGAGGAGGAACGGCTCGGTCTCGCGCCCGCGCACGTCGTCGAAGCGGGTGAGGTCGATCGGCGGGTTGATGACGCGCGCGTCGCGGTCCCAGACCTCCTGGATGCGACGACGGGTGGTCTCGGAGTTCGCGGCGTAGCCCTTCACCCGGGCCGCCGCGCGGAGGTCCTGACGACGGATGTGCGCGGCGAGCAGCTTCGCGGGGCCACTGGAGGCACGGGCGTCGATGTCGGGGTACCAGGCGTAGCGCGCGGGGGTGTGCACGTAGGCGACGTGCGGGACGTCGCTGTAGGAGGCCGTCCACTGGCTGGCCATGTGGTGGCTGCTGATGACGGCGTCCGCGTCGCGGCCCAGGCGTCGGCCGCGGATCGGCCAGGAGGCGGCGTTGATGGCCGCAGCCGCCTGGCGCTTGGCCAGCAGCGACTCCGGGCGACGCACGCCGCCGTGGATGCGCGAGCGCTCGATCGAGGGCACGCCCGCGGCGAAGACCACCGGCGAGTACACCTGGGCGTCGGGGAAGGTCGCGGCCAGGTGCTCGACGACCCGCTCGGACCCGCCGGTGGGAGAGAGCCACTCGGCGGTGATCCAGATGCGGCTCATGAGACTCCCCGAGGGTCGGCGGTGGGCGTGGCGTGCGGCAGGCGCTGCGCGCCCACGAGGGCGAGAGCGTAGACGATCGAGGAGAGCGAGACGCACCAGGCGACGTCGGTGACGGAGTCGAAGCTGGTGTCGAGCACGGCGTAGGCCACGGCGGTGAGGGTCGAGACGACGCGTGCGACGCCGACGGCCAGGGTGCGCTGCTCGGCGCGCAGGTCGGCGGCGGGCAGCAGCGCGGCCATCACCGCGGCGTGGTTGATGGAGAAGGCGAGCACCGCGAGCCAGGCCAGGCCGGCGAAGCCCGGCAGCAGGAGCGGGTAGAGCGGGGTGCGGGTCAGGGTGAGGATGACGAAGCAGACCGCGAAGACGACCGCGATCGCGGCGACGAACATCAGGCGGGTGCGCGCGGTGAAGCCGCCCTGGGCGCGGGCGGCGTAGACGATGCGCCGCCCGGCGATGCCGAGCACCGCGACCGGGCCGAGCAGCGTGAAGGCCATCCGGGCCTCCGAGGCGACGCCCTCGGCGGCCTCGCGGTTGGCCACGGCGAGCGCCAGCACGATGGGGACGCCGGCCAGCGCGGCGTCCAGGAGCAGCGGCGCGGACTCGCGTCGATCGGCCCACAGGACGCCCAGCCCGCCGCGTCGACGATCCGAGCGCGCCATCGCCCACTGGACGATGTAGCTCGACCACAGCACCAGGCCCACGCCCCACCAGACCAGCACGACGCCCACGCCCGAGGCGCCGAGCAGATGGGCGATGCTCGCCCCACCCGCCTGGACGACCAGCGTGAGGGCGTCGCGGGCCAGGAACGCGCCGGCGCGCTCGAAGCCGTCGACGATGCGCAGGTAGTCCCACAGTGCCCAGGTGAGCACCGCGACCGAGGCGACGGCGAGCACGGGCTCGGCGAGGAAGAGCCCCATGCCGAGCTGGACGAGCGCGATGACCAGCGCGAGCACCCACGCCGAGCGCAGGCCGTCCTCGCGGCTGCGGCGGCCGATCACGACCCGCTCGGAGCCCACGGCCTGACCCAGGCCGATGGCGAACATCGAGCTGGTGATCCACACCGAGTAGTCGTCGAAGAGGGCGCGCGGCAGGAGCACGGCGAACAGCGCGAGGTGCACGACGGTGCCCACGGAGCTGAACGCCTGCAGCGCGACGACGCCGGTGGAGGAGGAGAGACGACTGCGGGGGGCTTCGCTCACGTCGTCCGTCACGGCGCGATGGTAGCGTCCGGCGACCCGGCAGCGTCGCTGGCGTCGCCGATCGTCCACCGACGCCGCAGGAGACATCCGTGCCCTATCGCCCGCTGCGAGCCCAGGCCGTCGACCGCGTGATCCAGGCCGTCGACGTCGCGGTCCCCCGCGGCCGCGGCGTGGTGCTGCACTCCAGCCCGGACCTCGACGACAACGTCGTCGCGCTCCTGCGTCGGCGGCCCGCCGACGCGTCGGTCACCGTGCTCGTCGGCGACGTCGACCGCGCCACCGCGCGAGCACGGGCGCTCGGCGTGCTCGACGGCGTCCGCCTGGTGCGGCGGCACTCCCCCGCGGGCTGGTGGGCCTACCTGCGCTCGCGGGTCACCGTCACCAGCCACGGCCTCTTCGGCTGCCTGCGGCGCGGACCGGGCAAGCTCGTCATCGGCCTGTGGCATGGCGAGTTCGGCAAGCAGATCGGTCAGCTCGCCGGCGAGGGGCGTCGCCACTTCGACTGGGCGCCGGTCTCCTCGCCGCTCTCCCGCGGCTGGCGCGCGGCGGAGTTCGGCCTGCGTCCCGAGCGGATCCACGTGGTGGGCGTCCCCCGACAGGCGTCCATCACCGCGCCCGCACCGCTGCCGGCCGACGCGCCGGGCACGCGCCACCTCGTCTGGGTCCCGACCTACCGCACCTCGGTGACCGGCGACGTCCGCACCGATGGCGATCCCGCCGCGCTCGACCGCGCGGTCGCGGAGGCGCTGCAGCGCCTCGAGCCCACGCTGGAGCGACTCGACGTCACCGTCTGGTACCGGCCGCACCCGATGGCCGCCCAGGAGCTGCCCGGCGTGGGCGCGCGCGTGCGCCGGGCCACCAACGACGACCTCGAGCCCCTCGGACTCACCTTCTACGACCTCCTCGGTCGCGCGGACCTTCTCGTCACCGACTACTCCTCGGTGTGGATCGACTTCCTGCTCCGCGCGCGGCCCCTCATCGCGTTCTGCCCCGACCTCGAGGTCTACCGTCGCGACCGCGGCCTGGCCCTCGAGCCGCACGACGCGTGGTTCCCCGGCCCCGTCGTCGAGGACGTCGCCGCCCTCGTCGAGGCGGTCGAGCACGCCCTGGCCCAGCCCGAGCCCGACGCGACGACGCGCCGCACCCGCGCCCAGCTGCACGCCGACGGCCTGCGGCCCGTCGACGCGCTGTGGGCGGCCGCCGGCCATCGCGTCTGAGCCATCGTGCTGAGCGGTGCGCGGAACCGACCCCGACATCGACTAGCCTGATCCGGTGTTGGTCCTGGGTCCTCTGACGGCGCTCGGCATCCTCTACTGCCTGCCCCGCTGGCAGACCCGACTGCCGTGGCTGCTCTCGCTGACCCTCGCGCTGCCCCAGTCGGCCGCCGCGCCCATCCCGGGCGGGGTGCTCCCGGCCTTCTACGCCGTGGCCATCGCGATCGGTCTCGTGCTCGGCTGGCAGCTGGTGCGCGGCAACCTCACGATCACCCCGACGCCGGGCATCATCGCGCTGGTCGTCTTCTTCGCCTGGTCCGCGATCATCACCCTCGCCGCGCCCCAGCTCTTCGGCGGCGTCCCGGTGCTCAACCAGACCGACGTCAGCGACGGCCTCGTCACGATCACCACCCTGGCCTTCTCGACCTCGAACCTCTCCCAGATGATCTTCCTGGCGATGGCCTCGACGATCATCCTGTTCCTCGCCACGCGCGACCGGATCTCGCCGTACGTGCTGCTGCCCGGCATGGCGGCCTGCATGACGCTGAGCCTGTGGCGCCTGGCCAGCGACAAGGTCGGCGTGCCGTTCCCCGCCGCGATCGTCGACAGCGGCGGCTCCGCGCTGGTCACCACGGACGCCAACGGCGGCTACCGCCTGCGCGGCGTCTTCTCCGAGCCGTCGTTCCTGGCCCACTACGCGACCGCGTCGCTGGTCTTCTGCGTCATCATCCTGCTCACCCAGCACCGTCCGCTGGTGCGCTGGGTGGCCGGCGCGACGGCCGCGATGGCGATGGTCAACATCCTCTTCGCCCGCTCGGGCACGGCCCTGGCCGGCACCGCGCTCGCGGTCGTGCTGGTCTCGGTGCTGCTGGGTCGCGCGGCGCTCAACGACAGCCGGCTGGCGATGCGGATCGCGGTCATCGGCTCCTTCGGCGTCGCCGTCGCGCTCTACCTGCTCCCGACGATCACCGGGTACGCCTCCTCGCTGATCTCCGACAAGATCGGATCGAACAGCTACGACCAGCGCTCGGGCAGCGAGAGCTTCTCGATGCACGTGCTGATCGACACCTTCGGCCTGGGCGCCGGGCTGGGCTCGAACAAGCCGTCGAGCCTGTGGTCGATGATGCTCTCCTGCGTCGGCGTCATCGGCACGGTGCTGTTCCTGCTGCTGCTCGTCCGCACGGTCGGCAAGGCCTACCAGGTGCCCGCGTTCCTGGCCTCCGCCGCGGCGACGACCTCCATCGTCATGACCAAGTGCATCGCGGGCTCCTTCCTCAGCGAGCCGCTGCTCATGATGGGCATCGGCGTGTGCGCCTACGCCGCGGCCCAGGCCGCCCGTGGGCTCGCGGCCGATCCCGTCGACTCCCCCGCGGACTCGACGGCCGGCCCATCCGTCGAGCCTGAGCCGGCCGCCCCACGGCGGCGTCCCCGCCCCTCCGAGCTGGTCACGCTCCCCGCCGAGCCCCTGCCGGGTCGGCGCCGGGCCCTTCCGGGCGAGCCTCGACCCTGACGGCGGGGGGCAGCTTCCCCGGATGTCCGGGGAAGCTGGACGTTGTCAGGGGAAGTTGCCCCTGACAACGTCCAGCTCTCCCTGACCTGATCGCGCCGTGCCGCAACGACACGAGGCGCCGCCGTCCGGAGGGGGACGACGACGCCTCGAGCGTCGGGGGGAAGGACCGCTCAGTACGCGCCCTTCTGGAGCACGACGGCGAGCGGGGTCTTGACGAGCACCGCGGCGTCGAGCATCGGCGACCAGTTGCGGACGTACTCCTGGTCGAGCTCGTGCGCGGCGTCGATGTGGAGGTCGTTGCGGCCGCTGATCTGCCACAGGCCGGTGATGCCCGGGGGCACGAGGAGCCGGCGCCAGATGCGCTCGTCGTAGGTGGAGACCTCGGCGGGGGTCTGCGGACGCGGACCGACCAGCTTCATGTCGCCCTTGACGACGTTGAGGAGCTGCGGGAGCTCGTCGAAGGAGGTCTTGCGCAGCAGCCGGCCCACGAGCGTGATGCGGGGGTCGCGGGTCAGCTTCACGAACGCACCGGACTCCACGCCCTGCTCGGCCAGCAGCGCGGCGAGCTCGGCGTCGGCGCCGACGCGCATGGTGCGGAACTTGTAGATCGTGAACGGCCGGCCGTACTGGCCCACCCGCACCTGGCGGAAGATCACCGGGCCGCGACTGGAGACCTTGATGGCCACGGCGATGCCGACCAGCAGCGGAGCGATGAGCAGGACGCCGACGAGGGCGAGGAGCCGCTCGAAGGCGAGCACCACGAAGCCCACGACGGGACGACGGATCGCGAGCGGTGCCGAGCGCGGCACCGCGAAGGACGTGCTCGCCACCTCAGCCGCCGAGCAGGGAGCCGACGAGGCCGGAGACCGGCCCGCCGGAGGAGCCCGTGGAGCCGCCCGTCGAGGAGCTCGACGACGAGCCGCCACCGAGCAGCGGCGGCACCTGGATGCCGACGCCGCCGACCGAGACGCCGATGCCGCCGGAGCCGACGGACACGCCGACCGAGGGGACGCCGGGGACGTTGACCGAGACCGAGCCGCCGCCACCCGAGGGAGCCGGGGTCACGGTGATCGGGCCGCCGCCGCCGGTGGAACCACCACCGCCGGTCGAGCCACCGCCGCCGGTGGAACCGCCACCGCCGGTGGAACCGCCACCGCCGGTGGAGCCGCCGCCGCCGGTCGAGCCACCACCGCCGGTGGACCCGCCACCGTCGGTCGAGCCACCGCCGCCGGTGGAGCCGCCACCGCCGGTCGAGCCGCCGGTCGAGCCACCGGTGCTGCCGCCGCCGGCGTTGGTGCCGCCGGAGATCAGGCCGGAGCCCGCGGGCGCCACGGAGGTGCCCTGGACCGCGGCCTCGGAGAGCGAGGACGGGGAGCTCACGCCGGGCAGCGGAGCCGAGGTGCGCGGGGAGGTCGGCAGGGAGAAGGAGGGAACCTGGCTGGAGGCGAGGTCGAGGGTGCTGCCGGGGATGGAGACCGGACGCACGCCCTGCGGCGCCTGGTCGCCCAGGGGCAGGCGGTCGGCCGGGCCCTGGATGGTGAGGGCACCGACGACGGCGCCGGCGGCGAGCACCGAGACGCCGGCGAGGGCGGTCGGACGCGCGACGCGAGCAGCCGTCTGGCCCAGCGGGCTGGCGAGCAGCGCACGCTCGGG